>NZ_JBGCCU010000039.1 GCF_041261445.1 Catenulispora sp. EB89 | reverse complement strand
GACGTCGGCCGGGTCCTTGCGACCGGCGAGGCCTACGCCAGACCCGAACACCACAAGAAGGGCACCAAACCCCGCCGAAAAGGTTAAACGACAAGTTAAGAACAGGCGCTGAAAGGCAGTAGGCGTAAGGACAGGCGGGCCGCCGGGGTGACCGGCGGCCCGTCGGCGTTGGTGGCGGCGGCGGTAAGGGTGATGGCGGGGCAGGCGGGGGTATTCGGGCGGCGGTGTGATTATTGGCCGTGGGGTCAGGTACCTCGCCGCCTACCGCCAGGAATGGCCTTGGCGCTCAGGTTCCGCGCCGCGATGCCCAGCCGGGTCTTCGGCCCGAGCCGCAGGAGGCCGGCGGCGACAATGACAGCTGCCGCCGGGCGCGCTCAGCCCGGTATCACCTTGGCGCTCAGGTTCCGCACCGCAATACCCAGCCGGGTCTTCGGCACGAGCCGCAGGAGGCCGGCGGCAACAATGACTGCTTCCGCCGGGCGCGCTGAGCCCGGTATCACCTTGGCGCTCAGGTTCCGCACCGCGACGCCGAGCAGGGTCTTCGGCGCGAGCCGCAGGAAGCCGGCGGGATGACCGGTGGCTCATTGATGGCGGTGGCAGTGGCGGAGCTGTCGGACCAGCTATCTCGTTGCCGAGTCAGGTCTTCGGCGCGAGGCGCAGCGGGGCCAGCCGGTTGGTGGTGGTGGCGATGCCGGCGCGGGGCGGGCCGGTTGTCTTGCCGCCAAGCCGGATCTTCGGCAGGCCAGCAAGGCAGCCTGCGGCCCGGCGGCGTTCTCGGCCGCCATGATGACTCGTCCGGCCGGGCGCGTGCTCAACCACGCATCGCCTTGGCGCTCAGGTTCCGCGCCGTGATGCCCAGCCGCGTCTTCGGCACCAGCCATGCGGCGGCGATCCCGACGTTGCGCTGTTTCGGCGCCACCAGTTTGCGGTGCCGTTGTTCGTAGGCGCGCAGGGCGTCCGACATGTCGGCGTGGGTGGTCAGCGCTTCGGCGAGGGTGTGGGCGCCGGACATGGCGAGGGTGGAGCCGTCGCCGAGGAGGGAGACGCAGGAGGCTGCGTCGCCGACGAGGGTGATTCGGTCGCGGGTCCAGGTCGGGAGGCGGACTGCGCTGACCGCGTCGAAGTAGAAGTCGTCGGTTTCGCGGAGTGCGTCGAGGAGGTGGGGGACCCGCCAGCCGGTGTCGGCGTAGGCGTCGAGGACGATGCGGCGGTGGCGCGGGGTGTCGCGGTAGTCGAGGTCGGGGTGCGGGGGGCCGCGGAAGATGAAGGCGGCGATCGCTGAGCCGCGGGCGGGGTGGATCGAGGCGAGGCGGCCGGGGATGTTGTAGAGCGCGATCTCGTGCGGGTTGTCGGCGGGGCGGGGCAGGGGGAGCGTCGCGACGTAGAGGCCGAGGTGGTGGACGTGGTCTTGTTCGGGGCCGAAGGTCAGGCGGCGGACGGTGGAGTGCAGGCCGTCGGCGCCGACCACGAGGTCGAAGCGGCGTGGGGCGGCTCGGTCGAAGTGCACGTCGACCCCGTCGGCGTCGGGGTGCAGCGCTGTGATCGTGTCGTCGAACAGGAACTCGGCGTGCGGGCGCGCGGCCTCGACCAGGATCGCGGCCAGGTCGGCGCGCGGTATCTCCACCTCGTCGCGGCGGCCGCGTGCGGCGGGGGTGGCCAGGCGCGCGACGGGACGCCCGGACGTGGACAGCAGGCTCATCGTGGTGGCGGTCGTCGCCGCCTCCCGCAGCGCCGGCATCACGCCCATCGCCTCGGCGACGGGCACGGCCGGTCCGCGCACGTCCACCGGGTTGCCGCTGGAGCGCGTGCCCCGCGAACGCTCCACGACGGTCGGCTTCAGCCCGGCGCGGGCGAGCCAGTAGGCCAGGGTCGAGCCGGCGACACCGGCTCCGGAGATCAGCACGTCGGTCATGGCTCCACGGTATGTGCAATCGCTGCAAATATGCAATCGCTGCAAAGTTGCGATGGCTGCGTATACTGGCCCGGTGATCGATCAGCCCGTGAGCGACCAGCCTGCGGCCCCGCCGTCCCTGCGCGACCGGAAGCGGGCCCGCAACCGTCAAGCGCTCGTCGACGCCGCGATCGAGCTGTTCGACCGCGACGGCTACGAGCAGACGACCATCGCCGACATCGCCGCCGCCGCGGAGGTCGGCGCCCGGACGTTCTTCAACTACTTCGCCAGCAAGGAAGACCTCCTCTTCCCGGAAAGCGACGCACGCGTCCAAGCCACGCTCGAAGCCATCGCCGAGCGGGACGAGAGCGAAGCCCCGACCGCCGTACTACTGCGCGCGCTACGCAGTGTCGGCGCCGTCAGCGACGAAATGGCGAGCCCACAGGCGGCATTGCGTCTGAAGCTGATGCGCACCGTCCCGGCGGTACGCGGCCGCGCACTCCAGATCCAGCTCGACGCCCAGCGCCAGATCGCCCACCACCTCGTCGCGGCCTACCCCGACACCCTCGACGGGGTCACCGCCGCCGCCGTGACCGGGGCCTTCATCGGCGCGATCACCGCTGCGCTGCAAGTCCTGCTCGACGGCGCCGACCGCCCCGACGACCCGGCCGAGTTCCACCGCGTGCTGGTCGAGGCCACCGACGTCGCGCTGGCTCCGTGGGCCTGAGCGACGTTCGGGCACCCCTCAGCGAGAAGCCTTACGCAGCCCGGCGATGAACGCGCATCCGTTCGGCGAACCCACGCCGGTCACCGTGTCGTACCCCTTCGCGATCACCTGCGACTGCCCCGGCCCCGCCGCGCCGAAGACGTCCACGCTGGGAGTGAGACCGTCAGCGGCGGGAAGGTAGGCGGCCCGATCCTGCTGCGGCGCGGAGGCGCCGGGGGGCAGGACGTCGCGCACCGCCGACGTGCCGGCCAGCCGGTAAAGCAGCGGGTTGATGAAGCCGAACGCAGCGTGCTGCCCCTGCTCGGCGTCCGCGACCAGCCCGGCGACCAGCGGCGTCGCCAAGCTCGTGCCGGCGTTCGGCGCGGTCTGGTACGGCCCGGGCTTGGCGTCCGTCCCGGTCTGGATGTACCCCACCAGCATGCCGGTGTCCGGGTCCCCGTCGGCGGCGATGTCCGGCACCGCGCGGTTGACGACTGCCTTGCCACCCGCCTTGCCACCGACTTGGACGGTCGACATGGACGCCGGGACGACGCCGCGCTGGTACGCAGGCTGCGACCAGTCCAGGCTGGCGCCGCCGCCGGCCCCACTGGCGATCCCGATGTCGTCCCACTTCCCGTCGTCCAGTGAGCCGGTGTCGGTGGACCAACCGGTCTCGAAGACCCGCTCGTTGCGCGCGCCGAGGCCCAAAGTCGTGCCCCCGACCACCGTCGCGTAGGGGTCGGAGCCCGGCATCGTCAGGCCGGGGGTGTCACCGGAGGCGACGTACATGCCGACGCCCTCGGCCGCGGCCCGCAGGTCGATCGCGTGCATGACCTGCTTGGGTTCGGAGCCGAGCGGGATCTGCCAGGAGTTGGAGACGATGGTGGCGCTGGGGTGGGCACCGTCGCCGACCAGGACCGAGAGCGCCGCGTCCAGCAGACCCTGGTTGCAGCCGCCGCCGACGACCATCAGCTGGTCGGCGTCGGGGGCCATCGCGTAGACGGCTTCGGAGTCCATCTGCGCCTCGTCGTCGACGCGAGTCAAGTCGGCGGTGGCGCGGGCGGTGGCGTGGCCGGCGGCGGACTTCCCAGCAGCGACGGAGAGGTCGTTGCACGTTCCGTCCTGCACCAGCCGGAACTGGGAGCTGCGAGGGAGCGGCAGGTGATTGGTTTTGGCGTACTCGGTCAGCGTCGCGAACATCGCGGACGGCGATGAGTCCTCGGTCAGCGCGACGGTGACGCCCTTGCCGGTGTTCGCCGACGTCACGCCGTAAGCGGCGCGCAGCTGATCGGCGGAGTAGCCGCAGATCGGGAGCGAGGCCTTGGTCAAGCCCTGGTATGCGGGCTGGAGACTTTGCACGTGCTGAGCCCAGTACTGCGAGCAAGTCGGCGCTGCGGCAGGCTTGGCCTGGGCCGGCGTGGCGCTGCCGCCGTCGCTGTCGTCGGCAAGCCCGGTCACACCCAGCACGTACGGCGCGACCGAAGCCGGCGGCGTCAGCTTCGTCACCGCACCGGTCGCCGAGACGTAGTCACGGCCGCTGCTGACGTGCACCTGCTTCAGCCCCGCACTGGTCAGCCAGTCGCCGACCGCCTTGGCGTGCGCGGCCGAGGGACCGAACCGTGCGGTGTAAGCGTTCGGACTCAGGTAGTGGTGGTATCCCGACGTCCCAGGTGTCGCCGCGGCATCGGCGAACGCCGCGGCGCCCGCGAGATCAGGCTTCAGCCATACCTGCACGGTGATCGGCGACGCATCCGACGGCGCGCCGGCGGCACGGGCACTCCCCGGCATCCCGAGCATCGCTGCGCAGGCCGCTACGGCCATCGCTTTGCTCACAGTTTTGGTACTCATGCTTCGTACGACGCGGTACGTACCGTTCAGGTTGATGACAACCACTCTGATGGCTCAGCGATCCCGCCTGCGGCCGATGAACACGTACTCCTTTCCCATCCGGTCAGGGGCCTCACGGACGTCCACGACGTCGAATCCGCACTCCCCCAGGGACGACTCCAGCTCATCGCGCTCGCGGAAGCGCAGCGTCGACTCCGAAGTCAGGACACTGTCGTCGGGGAATCGGTAGGTGTAGCGGAACGACACGTACGGCAGGTCGACACTGAACACCTCGTTCCGTTGCTCGACCAGACCGATTCCGGGTACTTCACGCACCACAGGCGCGGTGTCGGCGGCCCACTGCTCCCACGCGCGCCGCTGGGGACGTCGGGTCTCGAACACGAAGTGGCCGCCGGGGCGCAGGGCGGCGCCGACGACGCGGTGGCCGAGCGCGGCGAGCCGGACCGCCAGGTTGCCGGTGCCGCAGCCGACGTCCACGATCGTGGCCGCGCCGGGGTCGGCGCTCGCGGCGGTACCCGCGGCAGTACTCGCGTCGGCGCTCCGATCGGTGCTCGTATCGGCGCTCGGATCGGTACTCGCATCGGCACCAGGCTCGACCCCGAGTTCGCCGACCAGCGCGACATACGCGTCCAGGTCGGAACGGTCGCCGTCGAACGTGTCGTAGATCTCTGCGAGCCGCGGGTGGGCGAAGATCGGATCGGGCATGTCTGCCAGGCTATGCGCGAAAGTGCGCGTACCGGTGGCCCGGCAACAGAATCGCGCAGTGGGCCACAATGATCCGCATGCCATCTTCACAACCGATCCCGCCGCCCCGCCCCGACCTGCCGCCCTTAGCCGAGCTGACGCCCCTGGACTCCCGGGTGCGCGACGAGGGCCACTACGAGTACCAGCGTGCCGCCGACCTGAGCTGGGACGACGTCTTCGCCAGCCACGCGCGCTTCAGCCAGTGCCTGCTGGCCGAGGTGACGCTGGTCGGCGGCGAGTGGAGCAAGACCACGTTCTCGGACGTCCGGCTGGAGGACTCGCGGCTGCTCGGGCCGGACCTGTCGGCCTCGCACTGGCGCGACACCGAACTGGTGCGGGGCATCGCCTCGGGCGTGCAGTGGCACGACGCCGACATCCGGCGCGTGCACTTCGACCAGGTGAAGCTGGACGCCGTGAACTTCCGCGGCGCGGCCCTGACCGACGTGGTGTTCACCGACTGCATGCTGCGCGAGATCGACTTCGGCGGCGCGAAGCTGACCCGCGTGCGCTTCCCGGGCTGCACGTTCGAGGAGGCCGACTTCAGCCGCGCCAAGCTCGCCGACGTCGACCTGCGCGGGGCCCGGCTGCACTTCAAGGCCGGGCTGGACGCGCTGCGCGGGGCCACGATCGACGGCGGCCAGCTGGTGGATCTGGCGCCGGCGATGGCGGCGCACCTGGGGCTGCGGATCGCGTGAGACGCTGTGGGGCCCGGCGCTCGGCGCCTGTTCACACCGCGCGCGCCGGGCCGAGCGTCCGCGCGGCCTACCGCTCCAGCACCCGGAAGTAGAACGGGACCAGCTCACTGAACCCGACGCGTCCGTACAACCGCATCGCGGTCTCGTTCTCGTGCTCGGCCTGCAAGTACATCCGCGGCACGTCGTTCGCCGCGGCCCAGCCCGCCAGCGCCGCGAGCACGGCGCCGGCCGCGCCCTTGCCGCGGGCCTCGCGGCGGGTCGCCATGTTGAACACGCCGGCCCAGCCGGTGTCGGCGACCGCGCGTCCGACGGCGACGGTCTCGTCGCCGAGCTCCACGCGCACGTAGGCGCTGGGTTCCGCAACGCGTCGCAGCAGCCGCCACTGTGGATCCGGGTCGCCGCCGATGACGCCGCGCCAGGCGTCGAACCATTCGCGCGTCGGCTCCTCGGTCAGCCGGGCGCGCAGCGAGCCCGTCGGGGCCAGGGCCAGGACCTCGGCGGTCGTGGCGGTCTGGAGCGACACAGAGGTCTGACGTTCGTAGCCGCGCGCCTCCAGGATCGCGTCGAGGTCCGGCGACACGGCTCCGGGAGTCATCTGCATGAGCGTCGGGATGCCGCGCTCGGCCGTGTAGGCCTCGGCCGCGGAGATCAGGCCGTCCAGCTCGGCGCGGGAAACGATGGCGTTGCCGTTATGGGTTGTTTGCAGCATATGCGGCAGTACCGAGCCGATCCACCACGAACACCCCGGGGCGTGCCGGAGCCACCACGGCCCGATCCGGGTCACGTACTCGGCGGGCACGGCGCGTGCCGCGCGTTCCTGAAGCTCGGTGGCGCCAACCATGCCGTCCACCCTAGTGCCGGGGCGGACATTTCCACGTCGGCGTCCGTGGCGCGACAATGGCGGGGAACCACCGAGGCAAAGGAGCCCGCATCATGGCCCGCAAAGCGCCGAAGACCGACCCCGGCGACGAGAACCTGTCCGTCGGCCATGCCAAGGACTGGGCGGCGGGGGTGCCGGCGGTCGCGGTGGCGATGCGGGACGCGGTGAACCAGATGGGCGTCAAGCGCTCGGCGGAGACGCTGCTGCGGCTGAACCAGAAGAAGGGCTTCGACTGCCCGGGCTGCGCGTGGCCGGAGGAGGACAAGCGGCACATCGCCGAGTTCTGTGAGAACGGGGCGAAGGCGGTCGCCGAGGAGGCGACGCTGCGGCGGATCACGCCGGAGTTCTTCGCTTCGCACTCCGTCGCGGAGCTGGCCGAGCGCAGCGGGTACTGGCTCGGGCAGCAGGGGCGGCTGACCACGCCGATGCTGCTGGACGACGGGGCGACGCACTACCGGCCGGTGACGTGGGACGAGGCGTTCGGGGTGATCGCCGAGGAGCTGCGCGGGCTGGACTCGCCCGACGAGGCGGTGTTCTACACCTCCGGCCGTACCTCGAACGAGGCGGCGTTCCTGTACCAGGCGTTCGTGCGCTCCTTCGGGACCAACAACCTGCCGGACTGCTCGAACATGTGCCACGAGTCGTCGGGCTCGGCGCTGACCGAGACGTTGGGGGTCGGCAAGGGCTCGGTGTCGCTGGCCGACCTGGGCAAGGCGGACCTGATCCTGGTCGTCGGGCAGAACCCGGGCACCAACCACCCGCGCATGCTGTCGGCGTTGGAGAAGGCCAAGCGGGGCGGGACGCGGATCACCGCGGTGAACCCGCTGCCGGAGGCCGGGCTGCTGCGGTTCAAGAACCCGCAGTCGCCGTCGGGCGTGGTCGGCAAGGGCACGCCGCTGGCCGACCGGTTCCTGCAGATCAAGGTCGGCGGCGACCTGGCGCTGTTCCGGGCGTTCGGGAAGCTGATGCTGGAGGCGGAGGAGGCGGCGCCGGGGACGGTCCTGGACCGGTCGTTCATCGACACGTACACGCACGGCTTCGACGACTACGCGAAGGCCGCGCGCGACACCGACTGGCCGGAGATCCTGGACGCCACCGGCCTCACGCGCGCCGAGATCGAGGCGGCGTTCGAGGAGGTGCGGGCCTCGGAGCGGCTGATCGTGTGCTGGGCCATGGGCCTGACGCAGCACAAGCACGCGGTGCCGACGATCCGCGAGGTGGTGAACGTGCTGCTGCTCGGCGGGCACGTGGGGCGGCCCGGCGCCGGGGTGTGCCCGGTGCGGGGGCACTCGAACGTGCAGGGCGACCGCACGATGGGGATCTACGAGAAACCGAAGGACGCCTTCCTGGACGCGATGGAGGCGGAGTTCGGCGTGCCGATGCCCCGCGCGCACGGCTTCGACACGGTCGACGCGATCCGCGCGATGCGCGACGGCCGCGCGAAGGTGTTCTTCGCGATGGGCGGCAACTTCGTCGCGGCGACCCCGGACACGGACGTCACCGAGCCGGCGCTGCGCAGCACGGCGCTGACGGTGCAGGTCTCGACGAAGCTGAACCGCTCGCACGTGGTGCCGGGGCGGCGCGCGCTGATCCTGCCCACGCTGGGGCGCACGGAGCTGGACCGCCAGGGCGCCGACGCGCGCAACCCCGAGGGGCACGAGCAGTTCGTCACGGTCGAGGACTCGATGGGGCTGGTGCACGCCTCGCGCGGCCGACTGGACCCGGCGAGCGAGGCGCTGCTGTCGGAGGTCGCGATCGTGGCCCGGCTGGCGCGCGCGGTCCTCGGGGCGGAGCACCCGGTGCCGTGGGAGGAGCTGGCGTCGGACTACGACCGCATCCGCGACCGCATCGAGCACGTGATCCCCGGCTTCGAGCAGTTCAACGCCCGCGTCCGCCGCGGCTCGGGCTTCGCGCTGCCGCACGCCCCGCGCGACACCCGCACGTTCCCGACCGCGACCGGCAAGGCGAACTTCACGGCGAACGCCTTCGAGGCCCCGGTGGTGCCGCAGGGACGGCTGCTGCTGCAGACGATCCGCTCGCACGACCAGTACAACACCACGATCTACGGCCTCGACGACCGCTACCGCGGGATCCACCAGGGGCGCCGGGTGGTGTTCGTGAACCCGGACGACCTGAAGGCCCTCGGCATCCGCGACGCGGCGATGGTGGACCTGGTCTCGGAGTGGACGGACGGCTCGGAGCGGCGCGCGCCGGGGTTCCGGGTGGTGGCGTATGACACGGCCCGGGGGTGCGCGGCGGCTTACTTCCCAGAGACGAATGTGCTGGTGCCGTTGGATTCGACGGCTGAGGTGAGCAATACGCCTACTTCGAAGGCGATTGTGGTGCGGTTGGAGGCTGCGGCTGCATAGGCGGCATGAATTCCGGCGGCCGTGCGGTAACGCCTGAATAAGATCTCGCACATGGATGCGAGCGAGCTCAGGCGGCGTTCCGCACGCGGCGCAGGCGGGATCCCGCCGGCGCTGGTCACGCTGCTGATCCGGCTCGGGCACACGGACGTGGTGCTTCGACACGCAGCCGCCGGTGACTGGAACTGCGCTTCGGCGTGGGCGGCAGCGGCGGTCGAACGTGGCGAGGCGGACGCGGCGGTGGAGATGCTGCTGCCGTTCGCCGACGCCGGGGTGTGGTCGGTGACCGATCTGACCGCCCGAACACTGGCCGCCGCCGGACGTGTCGATGAGGCACTGGCTCTGGCACGGGCTTTGCCGGACGACCCGGAGAAGGCCGCGATTCTGGAGCACACCGCGCTGAAGCTCCAGGCCGATCTGTTGGTCGCGCACGGCCGCCGGCACGAGGCGTTCGAGCTGCTTCTGCCTTATGCCGGGCACTGGAAGCTGACCGCAGCGTGGATCACGGCCGCCGAAGGCCTGGGCCGGGACGCGGAGGTGGCCGAGCGGCTGATCGCGACGGCCGCGGGGCCCTCGGGTGCCAAAACCGAGGACCTCGCCGAGGCGCTGATCCGGAGCGGTCGGGCCGCCGAGGCGGAAAAGGCGCTCCGGCGGCGCGTCATGATCAACGATCTGGTGTACACCGGCCCGTTGCGAAAGCTCGTTGATCTCCTGGTCGTGCAAGGTCGGGAGAACGCGGTCCGCGAGCTCATAGCGGGCCCGGCCGGAAGGTGGGCCGCTGTGCGCTTCGCGGAAATCCTGGAGAACCGCGGTGACCGGGATGCGGCCCTGGCGACACTGGCTCCCTTCGGGACCGTCGATCACGACCGTCAGCTCGCTTACGGCGAGATGCTGCTCCGCGCCGGTCGCCTGGAGGAGGCGACCGAGGTGCTGGCGGCTCTCGACAGTGGGCCCGTCCCGGGCCTCGGGCTGCACGCCTTGTGCCGGGCCCTGGCCAAGCACGGTCGGCACACGGAGGCCCTGGCGCTGATCGACGACGTCGCGGACCGGGCCGGAGGCATGACGATGGGGCTGCTGACGCTGCGCGCGACCGCGTTGGCCGACCGGGACGGCGTGGACCAGGCGATCGCCGAGCTCCGGGCGCATCCCGGCGGCGACGGTGACGCGACCGCGGCGGCGTTCCACAGTGCCTTGCTCCTATCGCGTGCCCGGCGGTGGGAGGACGCGGTCGGCGTGCTCGCTCCGCTCAGTGGGAGATTGCGCTGGGCATCGCTGAAGTGCGCCGAGGCTTTGCTCCGGCTGGGCCGGATCGAGGAGGGTATCGAGCTCGCGCTGAAGTGGGAGCCGCCGAAACGAGATCTGACCGCCTGACCACATGGCCTGCCCGACCGCCTGCTTGCCTGATCGCCTGACTGCTTGCCCGACCACCAAGCCGACCGCCCGACCGCCCGGCCGCTTGCCCGGCCGCCTGACCGCTTGCCCGACGGCCCGACCACTCGCCCGACCGCCTGCTTGCCTTCCCGCTTGACCGACCGCCCGACCGCCCGACCGCTCGCCCGCTCGCCCACTCGCCCGCCTGACCGCTTGCCCAACCGCCCGACCACACGCCCGCCTGACTGCTTGCCCAACCGCCCGACCGACCGACGGCCCGACGGCCTGACCGCTTGACCGACCGACCGACTGCCTGACCGCTTGACCGACCGACCGACTGCCTGACCGCTTGCCCGACCGACCGCCGCCCGCCGCCCGCCCACCAGCTCGGCCGCCTGCCCGCCTGACCACACATCGGCTGTCCGCTCACCGACAGCGGGCAGCCCGGCATCGCGCGCGAAAGCCCCGCCCTCCGCATCCGGAAGGCGGGGCTTCGGCACGTCAGCAGCTCAGCGCCGCCGGCGCAGCACGCCAGCGCCCATCGCCCGAGGACCGAGTGGAGCGCGGCCGGGCGGTGACGCGGGTGGTGCGGTGGTGCGGGCGGTTCCGCGCGGATCGGGGCGTCGGGGCCCGGACCGGCTGGTCCTCAGATCTGGCCGCGCAGCTTGGCCAGGGCCTCGGCGAGGATCTGGTCGCCGTCCTCGGCGGAGCGGCGTTCGCGGACGTACGCCAGGTGGGTCTTGTAGGGCTCGGTGCGCGAGCGCGCCGGGGGGTTGTCCTTGTCCGGGCCGGCGGGGAAGCCGCAGCGGGGGCAGTCCCAGGTGTCGGGGATCTGCGCGTCGCTGGCGAAGGAGGGCTTGGTCTCGTGCTTGTTCACGCACCAGAAAGAGACGAACACCCGAGGGGCGCTCTCGCCGCGCTCGGCCTCCCCCATCGGTCCCGCACCGACGCGGCTGCCTCGGATCGCGTTTCCACTTGCCACTGTCTGGTCTCCCTTGGGTTCCGATCTACACGCCCCGCCGCCCCTGGGTGCCCGAGCGCCCGTGGAGATGCGGTGCAGACAGTGTAGGCATGTGCTGATGCACGATTCAGCAGGACCAGCCGGAAATCGCCGCCTTGGCGCTGCGATAAACGGACAAATAGGGGCGGAAGTCAGGGTTTCGTTATCGAAGCGCGACTGCTGGTGGCGTCCGTGCGGACTGGCGCCGATGACGCGGCGTGTGCGGTTTCCGAGGGCCCGCAAGGGTTTTCGACCACGCGGCACGCACTGGCGGACACCCTGTGCGAGCGAATCCGGGTCGGCGCGCGGCGTGACGGGGAACGCGTCGGGAAAACGCGTCAGGAGACGCAGCGGGAGAACACGGCCGGAGAAAACCCGACCCCCGCCTCACCCCACCGCCGAGTACCGGTGCTCCGGACGCCCGGTCGTCCCGTAGCGCAGCTGCAGCCGCACCACCCCGTGCCGAGTCAGATAGCTGAGATAGCGCTGCGCCGTCGGACGTGAGATCCCCACTCGCTCGGCCACCTCCGAGGCCGACACGTCGCCGCCCGCCGCCCGCACCGCGTTGCGCACCAGCTCCAGCGTCGGCGCCGAGTGCCCCTTGGCCGGGAGCGCCGGGAGCGCCGGCTGGCCGCGCAGCAGCCCGAACAGCTCGTCCACGTCGGCCTGGTCGGCGTCCGCGTCGTCCAGCGTCTCCATCCGGCGCCGCAGGTCCAGGTAGGAGGTCAGCTTCTCGGCCATCGCCGGGTAGCCGAACGGCTTCACCAGGTAGTGCACGGCCCCGAGCTGCATCGCGGTGCGCACCGTGCTCACGTCGCGGGCCGCCGTGATCACCACGAAGTCCGGGCGCGGGCCGGACTCGCCCGACTCCGGCGCCTCCAGCAGCTTGCGGATCACCCCGAGCCCGTCGCCGTCGGGCAGGTACACGTCCATCAGCACCAGGTCCGGCCGCAGCACCTCGATCAGGTCCAGGGCCGCCTCGGCGGAGTGCGCCTGGCCGCAGACGGCGAAGCCGGGGGTGCGGTCGACGTACGCGGCGTGGATCTTCGCGACCCGGTAGTCGTCGTCGACGACCAGGACCCGCACGGTCCCGGCGACGGCGCCGTGCGACGACTGGGGTGAAGGCGGGCCGGCAGCGGCCATGGCGGCGCTCATCGTGGTCTCGTGCCTCCTCCGGTGCTCAGCAGCGTCCCCCGGTTCTCGGCAGCCTTCGGCAGCCGCACGGTGAACACCGCGCCGGGCCCCTCCGACGCCGTGATGCTACCCCCGAGACGCTGCACCAGCCGATGCACCAGGGCCAAACCGAGACCCCTTCGCATCGAACCCGTTGCCGGCTTGGTGGTGAAGCCGTCGGTGAAGACGTGCTCGGCCGCCCCGGCCGGGACGCCGGGGCCGTTGTCGGCGACGCGGACGCCGATCCCGTCGTCGTCCTCGACGATCGAGACCAGCACCCGCCCCTGCTTGCCGGGGTCGACGCCGGGCCCGGAGACGGCGTCGAAGGCGTTGTCGATCAGGTTGCCCAGCACCGTGGTCAGCGCCTGCACCTTGTCCGGGGTGTCGCCGAGCCAGGTGTCGTCGGTCAGCTCCAGCTCCACGCCGCGCTCCCCGGCGACCGCGGCCTTGGCCAGGATCAGCCCGACCAGGACCGACGGCGCGATCCGGGAGCGCACCGACTCGGCGAACGCGGCCTCGGCCCCGGACAGGTCGGTGAGGAACTGCAGCGCCTCGTCGGTCTCGCCGAGCTCCAGCAGGCCGGCGACGGTGTGCATGCGGTTGGAGAACTCGTGCTGCTGGGCCCGCAGCGCGTCGGTGAGGCTGGTGACGCTGTCCAGCTCGCGCAGCAGCCCGGACAGCTCGGTGCGGTCCCGCAGCGTGACCACCGCGCCGTGCGGCCGGCCGGCCAGCGTCACCGGCATCCGGTTCACCGTCAGGTAGTAATCGTCGGTCAGCACGACCTGGTCCTTGCCCTCGATCTCGCCGGAGAGCAGGTCCTGCAGCCGCCCGGGCGGCACGACGTCCTCCAGGTAGCCGCCGACCCCGCCGAACATCGGCAGGCCCAGCAGCCGCCGCGCCTCGTCGTTGACCATGCTGACCCGGCCGGCCCGGTCGAAGGCGATCATGCCCTCGCGGATGCCGTGCAGGACGGCCTCGCGCTCCTGCAGGAGCTTGGAGATCTCGTCGAGCTCCAGGCCGAAGGTGCGGCGCTTCAGGCGGCGGGCCAGGGCGTAGGAGGCCAGCGCGCCGACGCCGAGCGCCGCGCCGAACCAGGCCGCGTAGACCGGGAGCTGGCCGACGAAGACGGAGGTCACGGAGGTGACCTTGCGCCCGACCGACACCTCGCCGATCTGGTTGCCGAGCGGGCCGTACAGCGGGACCCGGCCGTTCACCGACTCCCCGACGCTGCCTGGGTCGAACCGGACGTCGGGCTTGGTGACCAGCGGCTCCTCGATCGGCTGGCCGCGCAGCAACTGGTTGGGGTGCGTGTGGCGGATCCGGTTCTGGTCGACGATGACGACGTAGTCGGTCTTGGTGTCGCGCTGGAGCCGGTCGGCGATGTTCTGCAGCGTCCCGTCGCAGTTCGTCGAGGGGAAACCGATGCAGGACTTGACCTCCGGCGTGTCGGCGACGGTCTGCGCGATCTGCAACGCCTCGTCCATGTACTGCCGGTCGACCTGCTTGCGCTCCTGGACCGCGAACAGCCCGAATCCCACCAGCACCACCACCAGCAGGATCGACACCTGGCTGACGAAGATCTGGCTGCTCAGCCGTCGTCCCGATCCCTGTCGCATTGGTCAGATTGTGTGCCGTTTCCGCAGATCAGACAAGGGCTCGCCCGCTGAGCAAAACGAGCAAAACAGCGAGTAACGCGGCAAACGCGGTTCGCACACGAAAGGTCGACGTAACGAAGGCACCCCGCGCCTCAGCTCGGCACGCCGCCGGCGACGAGCAGCTTGTACCCGATCCCCCGCGCGGCCTTGATCTCGCAGTGCGGCCGGAGCTTTCGGCGCAGCGCCGTGACGTGTGATTCGAGGCTGTGCGCCGCCGAAGGGTCGAACACGCCCCAGATCTCGCCCAGCAGCTGTTCGCGCCGAATGACCGCGCCGGGCAGCCTCGCCAGAATCGCGAGTATCTCGAATTCTTTGCGAGTGACCTGAATCGACTCCGATTTCACGGTGACACACCGAGTCGTATAGTCCATCTGCAAATCCCCGCTCACCAATGCGACACTGCCGTCGAGGCCCGTTCTCATCGCGCAGCGCCGCAGAACCGCAGCCATCCGCGCGACAAGTTCACGAGTGGCGAATGGCTTGACGACATAGTCGTCCGCCCCGAGGCTCAGCCCCTGGACCACCGAATCGCCGTCGGACCGACCCGTGACGACGATGATCGGCAACTGCGAGACCCTCCGCATCTCGCGCAGCGACTGGAAGCCGACCGCGCCCGGCAGCGACAGGTCTAGCAGGATGATCCCGGGATCGGCGGACAGCGCGGCCACCGCCTGCGGGATCGTGCCGGCGACGATCACCTCGATCCCGTGTGCTGCCAGGAGTCGGCGCTCCAGTGCCACGACCCGTGCGTCGTCCTCGACCAGCAGACACTTCACGATGATCCCCCCGTCGACCACGGACGTGGAGCACGCCCGCATCGTGATTCATGACCTTGCTTTGCGACAAAGCGCCGAACTGCTAGCTCAGCCGGGCCACGGCGTTCCCCGCAGAGTCACGCCCCGTGACCGCCGCGATATCCGTCCAGCTGATGCCGTGTTGCGCGGTCATCGGCAGCCAGAGCGCGTAGGCCCCGGTGGAACCGCCCCCGCGCAACGTCACCACCTGGGAGGTGACGACGTCGCCCGAGGCCATGGTGACCTCGACCGAGGAAACGCCTCCGGTGACGAACCCGACGGCCAGGATGGATTTCCCGTCCGCAGGATGCGGTTCGCTTAGAAAGTGCGGCTTCGACCACAGCGACGGCGAGCCGTTGCCCGCCGGTGGCTCAGCCACGCAGTGGTGCCGCTCGGTCCGCGCGAAGTCAGCGGGAACCGCGCTTCCGTAGCAGGCTTGGCCGCCTTCAACCCAGCCGACAGCAGCCGTGTCCGACGGCATGGCGTCCCCGCGAGCCGGCGCCAGCACCGACACGGAACGCCCACTGCCACGATGGGTGACCACGCCGACCGCGGTTGCCACGCCGACGATGGCCAGGACGACGGCTGCGACGATCCACCAACGTCGTCGGCGGCGGTCGGAGAGTCCCTGAAGTCGAAGTGGTCTGGTGTCGGTACGAAGTGTCATCAGCGGTCCTTGCGGCGGCTTGTCCGCCCTCGGCAGGTGAACGCCGCCGCGCCCCGTCAGGGTGCTGACCCCGAAAGGGGCGCGGCGGATCGGATCAGTAGTAGAGGTAGATGCCGCCGGTGCTGTTACCGGTCAGCCCGGACTGCGAAGAGCCCACGACCTCGACGATCCGCTGGTAGCTGCTGGTCGGCCAGACGATCTGGTCGCAGGAGGCACCGCAGGTGTCGGACCCGCTCCCCCAGTTCGACTGGACGTACTTGGCCTGCTCGTTCCCGCTGTTGTCCACGTAGACCAGCTCCAGGTAGGTGACGCTGCACCCGCCGCCGCCGTCGGAGTTGGCCACGAACTGGCCGTGCGCCCAGCCGCCGACGGCCGTGCCGCCGCTGGTGGAGTTCTGACAGCGGTCCACGGTGTGCACGCCGGACTGGAACGCGTACGTCGGACCGTTGGCGAACGCCCCTCCTGCCGATATCACAGAAATGGCTGCCGTCGCGGCGCCGACTGCGGCCACCTTTTTCAGAATGCCCATCTGGTTCCCCTTTGCATATCCGGCAGAGATTTCGCGAACGCTCAGATTGTCGATCGGAAAGGGAGCCATGATCAAGGATCTTGAGTGTTTCTTGAACTTCACAGGCTGGTTCGCGCACGGCGGACGCCCGGGTCACAGACCCGGACGTCCGCTGCCGTGGAACCGTTCCGGACACCCCGGTCGCGGTGGCCTCAGCCGGTTGCCCAGCCGGTTGCTCAGCCGTCGGCGCCGGCCGGCGTCTGGGTGATCTGCGTGCCCTCCAGCTTGTTCGCGGCCGTCACGAAGTCGTTGGTGAAGGTCGCCGACAGGTTGATCTTCGAGGTGTCGACGCCGACGATCTTCTCGGTCGCGAGCACGGTCTTCGGACCGCCGGCCGGCATGATGCCGTCCGGGAGGAACTGGCCCTTGTCCTGGGTCAGGGCCGCGATGTAGTCGGCCTTGGTGATGGTGCTGTTCTGGACGTAGGTCGCGGGCAGCGCGTTGGCGATGTCGGCGGCGCTGTGCGTGTCGATCCAGTGCATGGTCGCGACCAGGGCGTTGACCACGGCCTGGGCCTCGGTCTTGTGGCTGTTGACCCAGCTGGTCTGGGCCAGGACGCCGGCCGAGGGCCAGGTGCCGCCCATCGCCGCCGTCGCGCCCTGCGCGGTGGCCAGGTCGATCGCCGAGTAGCCGATCTTCTGCTTCTCCATCGCGAGCACCGTCGGCTGCGTCGTCATGACGCAGGCCGCCGTGCCGTGCTGCAGGGCGGCGATCGCCGTCGCGCCCGCGCCGGCGGCCAGCTTGTGGTACTGGTTCGGGGCCAGGTTCTTCTGCGCGGCGAGGAACGTGGTGAGCGTGTCGGTGCCCGAGCCCAGGTCGGTGACGCCCAGGGTCTTGCCGGCGAAGTCGGCCGCCGAGTGCACACCGCTGTTCGTGGCGCACATCTCGCGCTCGCCCGGCGCGCCGGAAAGGTTGACGATGTCCTCGACGGCCTTGCCCTTGGCCTGGAAGTCGATCGTGTGGTTGTACCACGCGCCGGCCATGTCGACGCTGCCGGAGATCATCGCGTCCTCCGCGCCGACACCGCCCTGCGTCTCGGTGCTCAGCTCGACGTTGACGCCGTACTTCTTGTAGAAGCCCAGCTGGTCGGCCAGCTTGTAGGGCAGGTAGATCTGCTTGTCGATGCCGCCGACCATGAGCTTCACGGTCGGCAGGCTCCCGCCGGCGGCGCCGGTGGAGGAGGAACCGGAACCGCTGCTCTTCGAGCTCGAGCACGCGGTGACGGTGGTGACGGCGAGGGCGCAGACCGCCGCGCCGATGAGTGTCCGCTTGAACATGGCTGACGTACCTTTCGCTGGATTCGGGGTGGGGATTCGGGGTGGGGATCCGCCGGCGAGGGAACCCGCGGACGGTGGTGGTGAACGGTGCGAAATCAGGACCGGAGCAGAATCAGGACCGGCGCCGGATCAGATCGACGCGGTCTCCGACGGCGACGGCGGGCGCCAGGACAGCAGCCGGTGTTCGACCTGGGTGATGATCCACTCGGCGACCAGCGCGAGGACCGCGATGACGAGCATCGTGGCGTACACGCCGTTGGAGTCGAACTTGCCCTGGTCGGTGGCGATGACCAGGCCCAGGCCGCGCTGCGCGCCGATGACCTCGCCGACGATCGCGCCGGTGAGCGCGAAGCCGAAGGCGCTGTGCAGGCTGGCGATGATCCAGGTGAGCGCCGAGGGCAGGATCACGTGCCGGACGATCGCCAACCGCTTCGCGCCGAGCACCTTGGCGTTGGCCAGGATGTTGCGGTCGACCTCGCGGACGCCCTGGAAGGCGTTGAAGAAGACCACGAAGAACACCAGGACCGCGGCGAGCAGCAGGTGCGGGAGTTCGCCCAGGCCCAGCGCGACCAGGAAGATCTCGCCGAGCACGATGCGCGGGATGGAGTTGAAGATCTTGATGTACGGGTCCATGACCTCGGCGAGGAAGCGGTTCATGCCGAGCAGGACACCGAGCACGACACCGACCGTGGTGCCCAGCAGGAAGCCGAGCCCCGCCTCGCGCAGCGTCGTCTCGATCTGCAGCCAGTACGAGCCGAACTCGGTGGCCTGGTCGCCCTTGGTGAAGTAGGCGTAAAGGCTGTCCCAGATCAGGGTCGGCTTGCCGTAGGTGAACGGGTCCACCCCGAGCCACTTGTTCGTCGCGAACAGCTGCCAGCCGCCGAGCATCACGACGGCGAAGCCGATCTGGGCCGCGTGGATCTTGAGCTTGCGCTTGCGGCGGATGCTCAGCCCGCGGCGCTTGGTGGCCGGCTGGACCGACGTGGACGCCAAGGTGTCCGCGCTCATGCCTTCTCTCCCGTCGTGCGTGCGTAGGAGCGCTCGACCTCTTCGCGCAGCGTCTCCCAGATCTGGTGGTGGAGTTCGAGGAACCGCGTGTCGAAGCGGATCTCCTGCACCGAGCCGCGCGGCCGCGGCAGGTCGATGTCGAAGATCTCCTTGACGGTCCCGGGGCCCGCGGACAGCACCACGACGCGGTCGGCCAGCGCCACGGCCTCCTCGAGGTCGTGGGTGATGAAGAGCACTGAGGGGCGCAGCTGCTCCCACAGCCCGAGCAGCTCGTTCGACATGATCGCCTTGGTCTGCACGTCCAGCGCCCCGAACGGCTCGTCCATCATCAGGATCGACGGCTCGTTGATCAGCGCGGCGGCCATCGCGACGCGCTTGCGCATACCGCCGGACAGCTGGTGCGGGTGGTGCTCCTCGAAGCCGGCCAGGCCGACGCGGCGGATCCAGTCGCGGGCCAGCGCCTGCGCGTCCTTCTTGTTGGCGCCCTTGAAGATCGGGCCCATGGCGACGTTCCCGAGCACCGTCTTCCACGGCAGCAGCGCGTCGGCCTGGAACATGAAGCTCGTGCCGTCGGTGATGCCGGTGACTTCCCTGCCGCCGACCCTGACCGAGCCCTCGCTGGGCTTGTCCAGGCCCGCGACCAGGCCGAGCGTGGTGGACTTGCCGCAGCCGGTGGGTCCGACGACGGCGCAGAACTGGCCGGGCTCGACGGTGAAGGAGACGTCGCGCAGGGCCGTGAAAGCGTCGCCGGACGGTGTGAGGAACCGCTTGGTGACGCCGGTGATCTCGATGCGAGCGTTCTCCCGATCGGTTCGGCCGGCGGCCGGGGCTGTCGCGGAAGCGCTTCGTGCAGCCATCGAATCCGCTCCTTTTCTCATATCGGGGTTTCGTTCCGGGGTACGGAATGCAGACGCTAGGACGTGACCTGTGTTACGTCTTCGTTTCGTCGCTAAGCCGCGATATGTGCGTTGGAAAGGGTTCTGCTCATTTAGCTCACGCCTGGTCAGAGCACGTTTGGGGCATTTGGGATCACGATCCGGTCACGACCCGGAAAGATCTGCGGGCACCCTTGTTGAACGGCCGTGAAAAGTTCACAATCGGCAACGGCGACTTGGCGCCCGGGGCCGGAACCGGGCGTTCGCGGTCGCATTCCGCCTCGCGACGCGAGGGCTTCACGATCGGCACCACCGGCGGCGGGTCCCCCACCCCCATCAGCAGGCCCGCCGCACGCCCGGGTTCATCCCTCGTCCCGGGCGGGCCGCCGTCTCCCGAGGTTCGGGAGGCGGCGGCGTTAACGCTCGATGTTCAGTGCTCGTACTCAGTCGAGCGCTGCTGCCGCTTCGCGCAGCTCTGCGAGGGCTTGCCGCGTGTAGTCGACCAGGCTGCGGCGGTCGGCTGGAGCGGACGGATCCGTCGAAGCGACCCAGCGCGCGAAGGCCTCGTCGAAGGCCAGCATCCCCACCTCCGCCGCCAGCGCCGCGATCTGGTCGGCGACGCCGCGCTTGCGCAGGCCGTCGGTGATGGCTGCGGTGAGGATGGCGTGCTTGAACGCCGAGCGTTCCTGGATCTCCGTGTTGCCGGCGATCAGCACCAACAGCTTCGCGCCGAGTTCGCGGCGGTCCTCGTGGAACGAGCCTGCCAGTGCGTCGAGGGCGGACCCGACCGCGGTCAGGGGTGTGGCGTCCGGTGGGGCGGCGGCGAGGGCTTCGGCGAGTAGGCGGGCGTGGAGCTCCTGGCCGGCGAACAGGACCTCGCGCTTGTCCGGGAAGTGGCGGAAGAAGGTGGTCTTCGTCAGGCCGCCGGCCCGCTCGGCGATCTGGGTGACGGTGGTCGCGTCGTAGCCCTGCTCCGTGAACAGGTCGACGGCGGCGCGGACCAGGCGTTCGCGTGCGTTCGGTTCCCATCGGGCCATGGGGACAGCCTAGTTGATGTGACTTGGTCACATCACTGCGCTACAGTCGTAGTGACGTTACCGAGTCACATCACTTTCCCCCGGGAGTCCCCATGCGCATCTTCGTCACCGGCGCCAGCGGCTACATCGGCTCCGCCGTCGTCCCCGAACTTCTGCAGGCCGGACACCAGGTCACGGGCCTGGCGCGGTCCGACGCCTCGGCCGCCGCGGTCGCCGCGATGGGCGCCGAGGTCCGGCGCGGCGACATGACCGACCTGGACCTGCTCCAGGCCGCGGCCACCGAGGCCGACGCCGTCGTCCACCTGGCCTTCGACCACGCCACCATCGCGGCCGGCCGCTTCCCCGACGCCGCCGCCACCGACCTGAGCGTCATCCGCGCCTTCGGCGACGCGCTGGTCGGCACCGGCAAGATCCTCGTCGGCATCGGCATCCGCCGCACCGGCGACGCGCAGCGCGACGCCGCCTTCGCGGCGAACCCGCGCTCGATCGTCACCACAGCGCTGGAGGAGTACACCGAGCGCGGCGTACACACCATCTTCATGGCCATCCCGTCGGCCACTCACAGCTCCCGCGACAAGCACGGGTTCATCCCGCAGATGATCCGCATCGCTCGGGAACGCGGCGTCTCGGGGTATGTCGGCGACGGTGCGAACCGCTGGCCGGCCGGTCACCTGCTGGACGTCGCGCGCCTCTACCGGCTGGCCCTGGACAAAGCCCCGGCCGGGACGCAGCTGTTCGCCGCGGCCGAGGAGGGGATCGCGGTGCGGGATGTCGCGGAGGCTATCGCGCGGCACCTTGATGTGCCGGCGGTCAGCGTGCCCGCAGAGCGGGTCGCGGAGCACTTCGCCGGGTTCCCGTTCGCCGCCATGGACATCACGATGCCGAACGCCGCGACGCGCGAGCTGCTGGGGTGGGAGCCGCAGGAGCCGGGGCTGATCGCGGACATCGATGCGGGGCACTACTTCGCGGGTGCGGAGTAGGCGGAGGGTTAGCCGGACGTACTACTTGGTTTGATGGAATTCGATGGGAAAGGAGGGCCGTTCCTTCGGCCCTCCTGCGTGCTCCTTCGTCAGCTGGGCTCGCCGTTGAGGTAGCAGTCGGGGACCCAGCCGGTCTGCCTGCTCACCGCGTCGATGCCGTGGTACCAGTACGTCGTGGTCACGCCGTTGTCGCAGGTCGTCGACCGGCCGTTGGAGACGTAGTCGATGCTCTTGAAGACTTGCCCGGCCGTGCCGGTGGCGACCTGCGTGGTGGGGTCGTTCGGGTCGTTCCAGACGCCGACGTTCCCCTCGAAGTAGTTGGTGGTCTCATCGGCGCAGGCGCCCGGCTGATTGTTCAGGTTGTCGTAGAAGTAGCAGCTGCCCGAGGCGGCTGAAGCCTCCGAAGCCGCTGGAGCCGCCGGAGCCGCGGAGGCGGGAGCGGCGAGCGCGGCGACGCCGCCGAGGCTTGCGACGGCGACGAAGAGGCTGGCGGCGATCCTGGTACTCATCATGCAGCCAGTGTGTATGCGGGCACTTACAGATCGCTTTCACGCTTGGCCGGACGTCGGCGGAACAGTCGGGCGGGCCGGTATACGCTCCCGCACATGTCCAACCCCACAGTGTCCTTCTTCCCGGCCCACGACGGAGTCCGCCTCGCCTACCGCGAGCTCGGCGAGGGCAGACCCCTGCTGCTCCTGCACGGCGCACTCGGCGACAGCACACTGTGGCTCCGTGACGAGCGTGCCGCCACGATCGCGGCCCACGGGCACCACGTGATCCTGCCCGACTTCCGCGGCCACGGCAGCAGCGACAAGCCGCACGACGCCGCCGCCTACCCGAGCGACGTCCTCACCGACGACGCGCTCGCGCTGCTGGACCACCTCGGGTTGGCGGGAGCCGACTACGACCTCGGCGGGTACTCCCTCGGCGCGCGGATCGTGGTGCGGATGCTGGTCCGCGGCGCCACGCCGCGCCGGGCGGTGGTCGGCGGCCAGGGGCTCAGGCAGGTGGAGGGCTTCGGCGGCGGCGTGGCGCGGATGCTGCGGCGGATCGTCTCGGCGACGGAGCCGTTCGAGCCGGGCTCGGCGGACGAGCGCACTGCGCAGTGGCTGGAGAGCGGGGGCATGGACACCGTCGCGCTGCTGCACGCGCTGGATTCGCTCGCGGCGACGCCGGCGGCGGAGCTCGGGCGTGTGCAGGTGCCCACGCTTGTGGTGATGGGGAGTGAGGACGAGCGGGCTGAGTCGGTGGACGAGTTGGTCGTGGCGCTACCGCGGGCGACGAAGGTGATGGTGCCTGGGGATCATGGGCGGGCGGTGGCGGAGCCTGCGTTTCTTGCGGCTTTGCTGGATTTCCTCGACGTCGGCGACAGCGACGGCGACGGCGACGGCAGCGAGCGCGAACGCTGATCAGCCGGACAACTCCCCCTCAGCCGACCCGCCGACAGTTCGCCACGATGGCGTCGTGGACGTACTGCGACAGCCCCGGCACCATGTCGTCGTAGTTCCGTCCGCTGCGCCGGTTCGCGCGGTAGTGCTCGGCCAGCTCCCGGTGCGTCTCGTAGTCGCAGTCGTGGAACCACCGATCCGTGTGCAGCCGAAGCCGCTCGGCCAGCTCCGTCGCCGCCGGATCCGCGGCCGGAACGCCTCGCGCCATGGCGTCGGCCAACCCCTGGTTGATCGCCGCCAGCTCGGCGCGCAGCCGCAGCCAGTCCTGCTCCCCGTAGCGCGCGGTGCGCTGCCGACGCTGCACGAACTCCGGCGTGCCGCCCCACTCCCGCTCGGCGTCGGCGGCGTGGTCCAGCAGCCGCTCGACGAACTGCCCCTCCCCGAACACCTCCCGCCGCTCCCCCGGCGTCAACGCGATGCCGACGGCACGCGCCGCCAGCTCCTTGTCGATCACCGTGAGCATGCCGCGATACCGGACGATCCGCTGCTCGATCAGCTCGCGCTGCCGCCGCAGGTGGTCCTCGTCGGTGGCATCCGGGGCGGCGAAGATCTCCGCGATGTCGCCGAGCTCCAAGCCCAGCTCCCGGTAGAACGCGACGCGCTGGAGCACCGCCAGATCGGCGTCGGTGTAGAGGCGGTAGCCGGCGGCGCTGCGGGTGCTGGGGCGGGCGAGGCCGATCTGGTCGTAGTAGTGCAGGGTGCGGACCGACATGCCGGTCAGGTCGGCTGCGACGCCTACTGTGTACTCGCCGGTGCGCTCGTCGATGCCCTCGTCGATGTGCTTGCCGTTCATGCCGCCTACTGTGCGCCCTGACGTGGCGTGAGGGTCAAAAAGGCGCCGGCCCGGAAAGAATCCGGGCGGGCGCCAGTACTCCTACCCTGCTGCCGTTCAGACGTTGTGCTTGTAGAGCAGCGCGAGCCCCACGATGCACGAGATCCAGATCACCGACAGGACGACGCTGATCCGGTCCAGGTTGCGCTCCACCACCGAGGAGCCCTGCAGGCCGCCGGACACGCCGCCGCCGAACATGTCGGACAGGCCACCGCCCTTACCTTTGTGCAGGAGCACCGACATGATGAGGAGCAGGCTGGTCGCAGTCAGGATACCCGAGACGATCCACTGGTAAAGAGTCACTTCGGCGGTCCACTCGCTCTTCCGATAAGGACAGGGACGGGATGCCAGGGCACCCCGCCCCCTACATTACGCAATGGAAGCGGCGCTCAGCCAGCGGCAACTGCGGAATCGCGGAAACGCACGATGCGGGTGAAGTCCGCGGCGTCCAGTGACGCCCCGCCGACCAGTGCGCCGTCGATGTCCGCCTGGGCCATCAGCTCGGCGGCGTTGGCGCCCTTCACCGAGCCGCCGTACAGGATGCGGGTGTTGGCCGCCACGCTCTCGTCGAACAGGACGGCCAGCTCCGCGCGGATCGCGGCGCAGACCTCCTGGGCGTCCTCGGGGGTCGCGACCTCGCCGGTGCCGATCGCCCAGACCGGCTCGTAGGCGATGACCGAGGCCTGGACCTGCTCGGCGGTCAGGCCGGCCAGGGAGCCGCGGGTCTGCTCGACGCAGTGCGCCACGTGCGCGCCTTCCTTGCGGACGTCCAGGTGCTCGCCGACGCAGATGATCGGGGTGATCCCGTGCTTGCGCGCCATCACGGCCTTGGCCGCGACCAGCGCGTCGGTCTCGCCGTGGTACTGGCGGCGCTCGGAGTGGCCGACCACCACGTAGTGGCAGTCCAGCTTGGCCAGCATCGGCGCGGAGATGTCGCCGGTGTAGGCGCCCGAGGGGTGCTCGGAGACGTCCTGCGCGCCGTACTGGATCCGCAGCTTGTCGCCCTGGACCAGGGTCTGGACGGAGCGGATGTCGGTGAACGGCACCAGGACCGCGACGTCGACCGCGTCGAAGTCCTTGTCGTTCAGCGAGAACGCCAGCTCCTGGACGTGCTTCATCGCCTCCAGGTGGTTGAGGTTCATCTTCCAGTTGCCGGCCATAAGCGGCTTACGCTCAGCCATGGAGACCTACTTCCCTTCCTCGAGCACGGCCAGGCCCGGGAGGGTCTTGCCCTCCAGGTACTCCAGGCTCGCGCCGCCGCCGGTGGAGATGTGGCCGAACGCGGCCTCGTCGAAGCCCAGCTGCCGCACCGCGGCCGCCGAGTCGCCGCCGCCGACCACGGTGAACGCCTCGGAGTCGATCAGGCCCTGCGCGACGGCGCGGGTGCCGCCGGCGTACGGCTCCATCTCGAACACGCCCATCGGGCCGTTCCAGAAGATGGTCTTGGCCGAGGAGAGCTTGTTCGCGAACAGCTTGCCGGACTCCGGGCCGATGTCCAGGCCCAGCCGGTCGGCCGGGATCTCCGAGGCCGAGACCACCTCGTGCTCGGCGGTGGCGGAGAACTCGGTGGCCGCGATGATGTCGATCGGGAGCACGAACTCCACGCCGCGCTCGGCCGCGCGCTGGAGGTAGCCGCGCACGGTCGGGATCTGGTCCTCCTCCAGCAGCGAGCGGCCGACCTCGTAGCCCTGCGCCTTCAGGAAGGTGAAGACCATGCCGCCGCCGACCAGGATCCGGTCGGCCTTCTCCAGCAGGTTCTCGATGACCGCGAGCTTGTCGGAGACCTTCGAGCCGCCCAGGACCACCGCGTAGGGGCGCGCGACGTTCTCGGTGAGCTTCTTCAGGACCGCGACCTCGGTCTGGATCAGCAGGCCGGCGGCGGAGGGCAGGAGCTTGGCGATGTCGTAGACCGAGGCGTGCTTGCGGTGCACGGCGCCGAAGCCGTCGGAGACGAACACGTCGGCCAGGGCCGCGAGCTGCGCGGCGAACGCGCCGCGGGCGGCGTCGTCCTTGGCGGTCTCGCCGGCGTTGAAGCGGACGTTCTCCAGCAGCACCACCGAGCGCTCGGTCATCGCGGCGACCGCGGCCTGCGCGGACTCCCCGACGGTGTCGGAGGCGAAGGTGACCGGGACGTCCAGCAGCTCGCCGAGCCGCTTGGCCACCGGGGCCAGGCTGTACTTCGGGTCCGGCTCGCCCTTGGGGCGGCCCAGGTGCGCCGTGATGATCACCCGGGCGCCCTTGTCCAGCAGCGCGTTGATGGTCGGGACCGAGGCCCGGATGCGGCCGTCGTCGGTGATGCGGTCCCCGTCCAGCGGGACGTTCAGGTCCGAGCGCAGCAGGACCTTCTTGCCGGCGACGTCGAGGTCGTCGAGGGTCTTCATAAGTCCTTCTTCTCTGTCAACGAGAAACCCGCACGAACCCGGAACGGGGCTCGTGCGGGCACGGAATCTGTATCAGTGATCGGGCTACAGCGATCGGCTACAGCGAGGCGCCGACGTACGCGACGAGGTCGACGAGGCGGTTGGAGTAGCCCCACTCGTTGTCGTACCAGCCGACGACCTTGACCTGGTTGCCGTTGGCCATCGTCAGCTTGCTGTCGAAGATGCAGCTGTGCGGGTCGGTGACGATGTCGCGGGAGACGATCTCGTCCTCGGTGTACTTCAGGAAGCCCTTGAGCGCACCGGTCTCGGCGGCCTTCTTGAACGCCGCGTTGATCTCTTCCTTGGTGGTCTCCCGGCCCAGGTCCACGGTCAGGTCGGTGACCGAGCCGGTGGGGACCGGCACGCGCATCGCGAAGCCGTCGAGCTTGCCCTTGACCTCCGGGATGACCAGGCCGATGGCCTTGGCCGCGCCGGTGGAGGTGGGGATGATCGACTGCGGGGCGCTGCGGGCGCGGCGCAGGTCGATGGTGCCCTTGCGGGTCAGCGCGATCTGGTCGAGCAGCTGCTGCTCGGTGGTGTACGCGTGCACCGTGGTCATGTAGCCGCGCTCGATGCCGAACTCGTCGAGCAGCACCTTCACCAGCGGGGCCAGGCAGTTGGTGGTGCAGGACGCGTTGGAGATGATCGCGTGGTTCGCCGCGTCGTACTTGTCCTGGTTGACGCCCATCACGATGGTGATGTCGTCGTTCGTGGCGGGCGCCGAGATGATGACCTTCTTGGCACCGGCCTCGATGTGCTTGCGCGCGTCGTCGCCGTTGGTGAACAGGCCCGTGGACTCCACGACCACGTCCACGCCGAGCTCCTTCCACGGCAGCGCCGCGGGGTCGCGCTCGGAGAGCACCTTGATGGCGCGGCCGTTGACGACCAGCTCGCCCTCATTGGCCTCGATGGTGCCGTCGAAGCGGCCCAGGATCGAGTCGTACTTCAGGAAGTGCGCCAGGATCGGGGCGGCAGCGAGGTCGTTGATCCCCACGACCTCGACGTCAGCACCGGAGGCGACGATCGCGTGGAAGAAGTTGCGGCCGATGCGGCCGAATCCGTTGATGCCTACCCGGACGGTCACTGTCGCAGGGCTCCCTTCAGGTTGCCGGGCGCTCTTGTGCACACCCGGTCGAGAGTCGACGCATAACGTGGCGATTCACCGAATCATTCGATTCGGACCGCGCACGGTCACGAGCCTATCGCGAACCCGGGGAAGACAACGCACCCGGCCCGACCTGCGAGACGATGGCAGAATCCGTACTCGCCGGTAGGTCGTCGGACGTCTGACCGACGAATTCCGCCGAACCCGCGCCAGCCTGCGCGGGGACGCTCAGCCGGGCGCCGAGTGAGTCGTCCCTGTAAGAAACGGACGGCGGTCCGTATGACCCCGCGGACGCCGGGACGTCGGTACCGTCCACACCGAGCTCGAACGCCCGGCGGTCGGCCATCGCCAGCAGCCGGCGGATCCGGCCGGCGATCGCGTCCTTGGTCAGCGGCGGGTCGGCCAGCGTGCCCAGCTCCTCCAGCGAGGCCTGCTTGTGGTCCAGGCGCAGCCGGCCGGCGGCGGCCAGGTGGTCCGGGGCGTCCTCGCCCAGGATCTCCAGGGCCCGCGAGACCCGGGCCCCGGCGGCGACCGCGGCGCGGGCGCTGCGGCGCAGGTTGGCGTCGTCGAAGTTGGCCAGCCGGTTGGCGGTGGCGCGCACCTCGCGCCGCATCCGCCGCTCCTCCCAGGCCAGCACCGCCTCGTGCGCGCCGAGCCGGGTGAGCAGCGCGCTGATCGCGTCGCCGTCGCGCAGCACCACGCGGTCGCTGCCGCGCACCTCGCGGTGCTTGGCGCCGGGGATGCCGAGCCGGCGCGCGGCCCCGGCCAGCGCGATCGCCGACTCCATGTTCGGACAGTTGATCTCCAGGGCCGAGCTGCGGCCGGGCTCGGTGAGGCTGCCGTGCGCCAGGAACGCGCCGCGCCAGACCGCCTCGCAGTCGCACAGCGGGCCGTTGACCAGGTACGGCGGTAAGCCGAAGGCGGGGCGGCCCTGGCCGTCGACCATGCCGATCTGCCGGGCCATCGCCTCCCCGCCGGCGGTCACCCGCAGCTGGTAGCGGTGGCCCCGGCGCAGGCCGCCGGGCGACTGGATGACCAGCTCGGCGCGGTGCGAGTAGACCTCCCAGATGTCCTTGCGCAGGCGCCGGGCCGCGGCCCCGGTGTCGAGCTCGGCCTCGATCGCGATCCGCCCCGACACGATGTGCAGGGAGCCTCCGTACCGGAACACCGAGGCCACCTCGGCCTTGCGGCAGCAGGGCTTGGTCACCGCCAGGCGGCTCAGCTCGTCCTTGACCGCCGCCGTCATCGCCATCGCGCCGCTACCCCTTTTTCGCCTGTCATCGCAGCTCAGAGTGCCGAGCCGGAACCGTTCCCGTCAGCGGTCCACCCTAACCAACGCGAACCGGCGCCGTGTGCTTCCACCCGCGCATTCACGAGGTTGGATGACGCTCGTTCGGCCTAGTGCGACCGATCAGAGCCTGCTGGCGATCATGGCGGCCACCGCACTCTGCCCCGCCGGATTGGGATGCACCGGCGCGGCGGGCTGCGCCGGGATCACCGGCTCGACCCAGCGGGTCCACGGCCACTGGCAGGCGTCACGGCCGGTGACGCCGTTGGGATTGACACTGAGCGCTCCGTTCGCGGCGGCTTCGGTGGACAGCATGTCGTTCAGCTTCTGCTCGATCCCGTGCAGCCACGGTACGTCCCCGATCGCCACCGGCATACTCGGCCAGCATCCGCCGGTCGCCGGCAGCACCGGAAGGTAGCCGACCACGACGACGGTGGCGTGCGGCGCGCGCTGGTGGATGCCCTGGATCACGGCGTCGATGGTCGGTGCCAGCGCGTCGATCCGGGCCGCGAGCTGGTCGGTGCCGTTGACGGTGAAGTGCTGCTGGCAGGGGTTGCCGAAGACGTTCAGCGACAGCTCGCCGCAGGTGGTCACGATGTCGCCGAAGCCGATGTCGTTGCCGCCGATCCCGACGGTCACCAGGTCGGTGTCCGGGGTCAGCGAGTCGAACTGCGCGGGGTTGGTGCCGCCGATGACCGACTGCGGGCCGGTCATGTCCGCGGTCACCGCGCCTCCGCAGGAGGCGTCGACGAGGTCGACGTGCAGCCGGGCCGCCAGGTCGTGCGGGAAGTTGACGCTGCTGCGGAAGCAGCCCAGCGGACCGCCGGCCGGCTGGAGCAGGTCGCCGACCGCCGTGTAGGAGTCACCGAGGGCCACGTATTTGTGGAAGCCGGCGGCGGTGGCCTGCGCCGGGGCGGTGACCACGGCGAGGCTCGCGGCGGCGAGGGCGAGGGCGGCGGAGAAGACGGTCTTGCGGCGGTTCGGCGTGCGCAGCATGGAAGACCCCTTAGGCGATCGGGAACACCTTTGTTACCGACCAGTCAGTATGCTGCGGCGCCGAGGCCGCGACAATCACCCTGACGGGTGATCAGATTCTTGTGATCATACCCCTGAGCTCAGATCTCGATGATCGAATCCCTGATCGGCCCGCGCCGATCAGAGTCCGTGATCAGACCCTTGCGAACACCCCGCGGAACGCCCGCGCCAGCAGCGCGTGGTCGTGCCGCGGGCTCTTGTCCCCGGCCCGGTACGGCGCGGCCAGCGGAGCCAGCACGACCTGCGCCCCGAGCGCGGCGGCCGCCTTCTCCAGCGGACCGTGCACGCGCGGCGCGCCGCAGGACACCTCGTCGGCCAGGACCAGGTCCAGGCGCAGGCCCGGGCAGTGGTCGGCGAGGACCTCGATGTGCTGCTCGGCGGAGAAGCCGTCGGTCTCGCCGGGCTGCGGGGACAGGTTGAAGACCAGCAGCTTGCGCGCCTTGGTCTCGGCCAGGGCCGCGCACAGCTCGGGCACCAGCAGGTGCGGGATGACGCTGGTGAACCAGGAGCCGGGGCCCAGGACCGTCCAGTCGGCGGCCCGGATCGCGGCGGCGGCCTCGGGCGCGGCCGGCGGCTCCGGCGGGCTCAGGCGCACCGAGAGCACCCGGCCGGGCGTCACCGCGAGCTCGTGCTGGCCGCGGATGACGTCGGTCGCCCCCGGGTTGGCCGGGTCCACGCCGGCCACCAGGGCCTCGATCTCCAGCGGCACCGTCGACATCGGCAGCACCCGGCCGCGCGCGCCGAGCAGCCGTCCGACCCAGTCCAGGGCGCGGACCGGGTCGCCGAGGCGCTCCCACAGCGCGGCGATGAGCAGGTTGCCGACGGCGTGGCCGTGCAGGCCGCCCTCGGCCGGGCCGCCGAAGCGGTGCTGCAGGACGTCAGCCCAGGTGCGGCCCCACTCGTCGTCGCCGCACAGCGCGGCCAGCGCCATCCGCAGGTCGCCGGGCGGCAGGCCGCCGAGTTCGCGGCGGATCCGGCCGGAGGAGCCGCCGTTGTCGGCGACGGTGACGATCGCGGTGAGCGCGTCGGTGACGGTGCGCAGCGCGGCCAGGGTCGCGGACAGGCCGTGGCCGCCGCCGAGGGCGACGACGCGCGGCGCCGGACGGCCGTCGGCGGCGTTGTTGAAGGCCTTGAACTCGACGGTCGGGGCGTCCTCCAGCGGCGGCTCGACCCAGTTCGCGGCGGCCACCGCGGCGCCGATCATCGGCACGGCCGGCTGCGCGGGAGCGGTGGCCGCGAACGGGCCCTGCGGCGCGGCCAGGCCGCCGAGCTGGTCGCCGGCCGCCCCGGCCGGCGGAGCCGCGGGAGTCATCGGAGCCATGGGAGCCATGGGACCCCCGGGACCCATCGGCCCACCGGGGATCGGCGGGGCCGCATGAGCCGGCGATCCCGCCGGCTCGGGCCGGAACAGGTTCCCGGAGATGGTCGGAACCACCTCGTTCTGTATGACCCGCCTGGACGCCGCCCGATCAGCCGCCGTCACTCGCGACCCATGTCGCGGTGCACGACCACGGTGTCCACGCCCTCGGCCGACAGCCGCGCGGCGATCTGCTCGGACATCGCGACACTGCGGTGCTTGCCGCCGGTGCAGCCGATCGCCAGGGTCAGGTAGCGCTTGCCCTCGCGGCGGTATCCCTCGGTGACGATGTTCAGTACCTCCGCGTACCGGTCCAGGAACTCCTTGGCACCGTGCTGGGACAGCACGTACCCGCTCACCTCAGGGTCCTGACCCGTGCGCGGACGGAGTTCGGGCACCCAGTGCGGGTTTGGCAAGAACCGTACATCCGCGACGAGGTCGGCGTCGACGGGCAATCCGTACTTGAATCCGAAACTCATGACGGTGGCCCGCAGCGGCACGTCGTCGGTGTCGCCGAAGGCGGACTCGATGGCGGTCCGCAGCTCGTGCACGTTGCGCGCCGAGGTGTCGATCACCAGGTCGGCCTCGCCGCGCAGCTCGCGCAGCAGTTCCCGCTCGCGCTCGATGCCGTCGGTGACCCGGCCCTCGCCCTGCAGCGGATGCGGCCGGCGCACGCCCTCGTAGCGGCGCACCAGCACGTCGTCGTCGGACTCCAGGAACACGATGCGGTGGTTCAGCCCGGCCGAGTCCAGCTCGTCCAGGGTGCTGCGCAGCGTGTCGAAGAAGGCCCGGCCGCGCACGTCGACGACGAACGCCAGCCGGTCGGTGCTGCGCGACTCGCGCATCACCAGGTCCACCATCGGCGCGATCAGCGTCGGCGCCAGGTTGTCCACGACGTACCAGCCGAGGTCCTCGAAGACCTTGGCGGCGGTGGAGCGGCCGGCCCCGGACATGCCGGTGACGATCACCAGCTCCGGCGCGTGCGGGCCGTCCTGCGCGGCGTCGGGCTCGTCGGCGCCCTGAGCAGCCTGGGAGCCCTCAGGCTCGCCGGCCACCGGCTCCGACTCCCCGTGCGCGTCCTGCTCGCTCGGTCTGTTCTCCCTCACGCCCGTCACTCCTCGTCCGGCCCGATCCTGCTCTCTCCCCCCTCCAGGATCTCACCTGTGGCGGCGTTCACCGCACGACTTACCGGAAGCTCGGCCAAAGCACTGTGGATCTGGCGCGCCGTAGCGGGCCCGATACCAGGTACTTCGGCGATTTCTGCCACATCCGCCGCGCGCAGTTTGCGAAGAGTTCCGAAATGGGCCAACAGCGCTTTACGCCGTACTTCCCCCAACCCCGGCACGTCGTCCAGCGCGCTGGCGACCATCGACTTGGACCGCTTCTGGCGGTGGAAGGCGATGCCGAAGCGGTGCGCCTCGTCCCGGACCCGCTGGAGCAGGTAGAGGCCCTCGCTGCTGCGCGGGAGCAGGACCGGGTCGTCCTCGTCCGGCAGCCAGACCTCCTCCAGGCGCTTGGCCAGGCCGACCAGCGTGACGTCGCTGATCTCCAGGTCGGCCAGGGCCCGCGCGGCCGCCGCGACCTGCGGCTGGCCGCCGTCGACGACCACCAGCTGCGGCGGGTAGGCGAACTTCCGGCGCTCACCGGTCGTCTCGTCGATGAGCTTTTCTTCCTCTTGTTCCTTGAGGAAGGCCTTGAAGCGCCGGGTGATGACCTCGTGCATGTTGCGCACGTCGTCGTTGGTCGCGCCGCCGGTCTCCTCGGAGCCCCTGATCGTGAAGCGGCGGTACTCGCTCTTGCGCGGCAGACCGTCCTCGAAGACCACCATCGAGGCGACCACGTTGGTGCCCTGGAGGTGAGAGATGTCATAGCACTCGATGCGCAGCGGGGCCTGGTCCATGCCGATGGCGTCGGCCAGTTCCTGCAGGGCCACCGAGCGCGTGGTGAGGTCCGAGGCGCGGCGGGTCTTGTGCAGGGCCAGCGCCTGCTTGGCGTTCTGCGCGACGGTCTCCATCAGCGCGGCCTTGTCGCCGCGCCGGGGGACGCGCACCTCGACCTTGGAGCCGCGGCGCTCGCACAGCCACTCCGTTATGGCCTCCACGCTGCCCGGCAGCTCCGGGACCAGGATCTCCCGCGGCACGGTCTCCGTGTCGATCCCCTGCACGCCCTGCTCGGAGCCGTACAGCTGCTGCATGAAGTGCTCGACCAGGCCGGCGGTGTCGACGTCCTCGACCCGGTCCACGACCCAGCCGCGCTGGCCCCGGATGCGGCCGCCACGCACGTGGAACACCTGGACCGCGGCCTCCAGCGGGTCCTCGGCCAGCGCGATGACGTCGGCGTCGGTGCCGTCGCCGAAGACGACGGCGTTCTTCTCCAGAGTCTGCCGCAGGGCTTGGAGGTCGTCGCGAAGGCGAGCCGCCTTCTCGAACTCCAGGTCCTTCGCAGCCTCCTTCATCTCCTCTTCCAGACCCTTGATGTACCGGTCGGTGCGGCCGGCCATGAAGGTGACGAAGTCCTCGACGATCTCCCGGTGCTCCTCGGCGCTGACCCGGCCGACGCACGGCGCGGAGCACTTGCCGATGTAGCCGAGCAGGCACGGCCGGCCGGTCTGCGCGGCGCGCTTGAAGACGCCGGAGGAGCAGGTGCGGATCGGGAAGACGCGCAGGAGCGAGTCCAGCGTCTCCCGGATCGCCCAGGCGTGGGAGTAGGGCCCGAAGTAGCGGACGCCGGGGCGCTTGGGACCGCGCATGACCTGCGCGCGCGGGAACTCCTCGCCGACGGTGACGGCCAGGCTCGGGTAGGACTTGTCGTCGCGGTACTTGACGTTGAAGCGCGGGTCGAACTGCTTGATCCAGGTGTACTCCAGCTGGAGCGCCTCGACCTCGGTGGTGACGGTGGTCCACTCCACGCTCGCGGCCGTGGTCACCATGGTCTGGGTGCGGACGTGCAGGTTGGCCAGGTCCTGGAAGTAGCTCGTCAGCCGCGAGCGCAGGTTCTTGGCCTTGCCGACGTAGATCACCCGGCCGTGCGGGTCGCGGAACTTGTAGACGCCGGGCGAGGTCGGGATCTCGCCGGTCTTCGGGCGATAGGTTGCCGGGTCTGCCACAGGGAAAGCCTACGCGGCCGGGGGGACACGATCCGGTGGCCGGGGGTCGACCCCGGGCTGTCGCGCCGGTCCCCCGGCATCCTCCCGACGTCCCCCCGGCCCGCGTCGGGGTCAGGGGCAGACGGGCTCGGTGACGAACTGCGCGGTCCCCTCGCTCAGGACGCCGACGACGCAGCGCGCGCTCGGCGCCAGCGGCGCGACCGGCTGGGAGTAGGGCCAGGCGAAGGTGTTCTCGCTCTGCGGGCCGAGGGCGAAGGCGCCGTTGTCGTCGTCCCCGCCGCCCTTGACCGCGCCGGTCTTGTCGGCCCAGCGCCAGTGGAAGCGCAGGCTGTCCGCGCGCTGGCCGTCGACCTTGATGTAGCTGTCGCGCACCATGCTGATCGTGCGCTTGGCCGGGTCGCCGCAGACCTCGACGACGAGGAGGTTCTTGCCGGCGGCGACGCGGTGCAGGCCGAGGCCGAGGTAGGTGCCGTAGCCGTGGCACAGGGTGATGGCCATGGGGGCGTTGGTGGGGCCGGCGGCGGGGCCGCTGGCGGGGCCGGCGGCCGGTCCGGTGCCACTGGCCGACACCGGACCGGCGCCCAGCAATGCCGCTCCGACCAGCGTCATCCCGACGGCGAAGACCCTGCGGAACCTGCGGATGCTCACTGCGATGTTCTCCCTTGAATAGTGGTCGGCGAGCACGATCACTAGGGATATCGGTCGGGCGACGCGGGCGCTGAAGACAACCGCGGGTCGCCCGATCAGGGCCAATGACAGGATGTTTCTCCGATAGGCGCGGGCAGTCCCGAATCAGTTCGCGGAGCCGGTGACGTCCACGTTCGCGCCGTTCACCTTGGCCGTCATCGCCGCCAGCGGCGAGGCCGCGGGGCCGTTCAGCACGGAGCCGTCCTGGGCACTGAACACCGAGCCGTGGCAGGGGCAGACGATGCGGTTGTTCGTGACGCCGCCGACCGTGCAGCCCTGGTGCGTGCACACCGCCGTGAAGGCCTTGAAGACCCCGGCCTGCGGCTGCGTCACCACGACCTGGTTCGACTTGTCGATGTAGCCGCCGCCGACCGGCACCGAGGAGGACGGCACGACCACCGTGCCGTTCCCGCTGGACGCGCCGCCGGACGACGAGCTGGAGCACGCCGCGACCGCTCCGACCCCGGCCACCGGCACCACGACCAGGGCGGCGGCCTTCATGACGGACCGGCGGTCCGGCCCCGACTCCTCGACCTCAACATGATCAGACATGGGGAGTAGTCCATCATGCCCGTCTGTGAGAATTCTTTGAGGCCCGGACGTGTGGTGAACATGCACTGGATATACGGCGGGCCCGCGCCGATCAGCACGATCGGCACGGGCCCGTACCCCTACCCACACCCCTACTTCTTCGCGGCGGCCTTCTTGGCGGGCGCCTTCTTCGCGACCGTCTTCGCGGCCGTGGTCTTGGCCGCCGTGGTCTTGGCGGCCGCGGTCTTGGCCGCCGTCGGAGCCTTCGCCGCGGTGGTCTTCGAAGCAGCGGTCCTGGCCGCCGCCTTCGGCGCGTTGCTCCGCTTCGCCGCCTCGATCGCCTCGGCGACCTGCGGCTTGCGCGCCTGCGCCGCCGTCAGCGCCGCGGTCGCGGCGTTCGCCTCGCCGTGCAGGATCGGCTCCAGGAACCGGCCGGTGTGGCTGGCCGCGACCTTCGCCACGTCCTCCGGCGTGCCCTCGGCGACCACGATCCCGCCGCCGCGCCCGCCCTCGGGACCCATGTCGACCAGCCAGTCGGCGGTCTTGATGACGTCCAGGTTGTGCTCGATCACGATCACCGAGTTGCCCTGGTCGACCAGCCGCTGGAGCACCCCGAGCAGCTTGTTGATGTCCTCGAAGTGCAGCCCGGTGGTCGGCTCGTCCAGCACGTAGACCGTCCGGCCGGTGGCCCGGCGCTTCAGCTCGGCGGCCAGCTTCACGCGCTGCGCCTCGCCGCCGGACAGCGTGGTCGCCGACTGGCCCAGGCGCACGTAGCCCAGCCCCACGTCGACCAGCGTCTGCATGTGCCGGGAGATCGCCGGGACCGCCTCGAAGAAGTCCGCGGCCTCCTCGATCGGCATGTCCAGGACCTCGCCGATGTTCTTGCCCTTGAAGTGGACCTCCAGGGTCTCCCGGTTGTAGCGCGCGCCGTGGCAGACCTCGCAGGGCACGTACACGTCCGGCAGGAAGTTCATCTCGATCTTGATGGTGCCGTCGCCCTGGCAGTTCTCGCAGCGGCCGCCCTTGACGTTGAAGGAGAACCGGCCGGGCTGGTAGCCGCGGACCTTGGCCTCGGTGGTGTTGGCGAACAGCTTGCGGATGTGGTCGAACACGCCGGTGTAGGTGGCCGGGTTGGAACGCGGGGTGCGGCCGATCGGCGACTGGTCGACGTGCACGACCTTGTCCAGCAGGTCCACGCCGTCCACCCGGGTGTGCCGGCCCGGGACGGTGCGGGCGCCGTTCAGCTCGCGCGCCAGCGTCGAGTACAGGATGTCGTTGACCAGCGTGGACTTGCCGGAGCCGGAGACGCCGGTGACCGCGACGAAGACACCGAGCGGGAAGGCCACGTCGATGCCGCGCAGGTTGTTCTCGCGCGCGCCGCGCACCACCAGCTGCCGCTCGGGGTCGATCGGCCGGCGCGTCGCCGGGATCTCGATCCGGCGCCGCCCGGAGACGTACTGGCCGGTCAGCGAGTCCTCGGAGGCCAGCAGGTCCTCCACGGTGCCGGAGACCACGACCTGCCCGCCGTGCTCGCCGGCGCCCGGGCCGATGTCCACCACCCAGTCGGCGATGGCGATGGTGTCCTCGTCGTGCTCCACCACGATCAGGGTGTTGCCCAGGTCGCGCAGCCGGATCAGGGTCTCGATCAGCCGGTGGTTGTCGCGCTGGTGCAGGCCGATGGAGGGCTCGTCGAGCACGTACAGCACGCCGGTCAGGCCCGAGCCGATCTGGGTGGCCAGCCGGATGCGCTGGGCCTCGCCGCCGGCCAGGGTGGCGCTGGCGCGGTCCAGCGACAGGTAGTCCAGGCCGACGTCGACCAGGAACTGCAGGCGCTCGTTGACCTCCTTGAGCACCCGGGCGGCGATCTGCGCCTCGCGGTCGGTCAGGGCCAGCTCGCGCAGGTACTGCGCGCACTCGCCGACCGGCAGCGCGGCGATCTCGTCGATCGAGCGGCCGCCCTCGGAGCGCTCCCCGCCCAGGGTGACGGCGCGGATGACCGGCTTGAGGCGGGTGCCGTCGCAGGCCTCGCAGGGGACCTCGCGCATGTAGCCGGTCAGGCGCTCGCGGGCGCTGTCGCTGTCGGACTCGGCGTAGCGCCGGGTGATCCACGGCTTGACGCCCTCGTAGGTGGTCTCCCACGCGCGCTTGGAGCCGTGCCGGTTGGTGTAGCGGACCGTGAGCTTCTTCTTGTAGCCCTCGAGGATGACCTTCTGGGCCTTCGCCGGGATCCGCCCCCAGGGCGTGTCCATGTCGAAGCCGATCTCCTGGCCCAGGGAGGCCAGCATGTGCCCGAACCAGCTCGCGCCCATGCCGGAGGCGGCCCAGACGGTGATCGCGCCGTCGCTCAGGGTCTTGTCCGGGTCCGGGATCACCAGCTCGGTGTCCACCTCCAGCTTCACGCCCAGGCCCGAGCAGGTCGGGCAGGCGCCGAAGGGGGAGTTGAAGGAGAACGAGCGCGGCTCCAGCTCCTCGAACGACAGGTCGTCGTAGACGCAGTACAGGTGCTCGGAGTACATGCGCTCGCGGTTCGGGTCGTCCTCGGCGAGGTCGACGAACTCCAGCGTGATCATGCCGCCGCCGAGCTGGAGCGCGGTCTCGACCGAGTCGGTGAGCCGGCGCTTGGCACTGGCCTTGACCGAGAGCCGGTCGACCACCACCTCGATGGTGTGCTTCTCCTGCTTCTTCAGCGTCGGCGGCTCGGTGAGCTGCACGACGACGCCGTCCACCCGGGCCCGGCTGTATCCCTTGGTCTGGAGCTCGGCGAACAGGTCGGCGTACTCGCCCTTGCGCTCGCGGACCACCGGGGCCAGGACCTGGAAGCGGGTACCCTCCTGAAGCTCCAGCACCCGGTCCACGATCTGCTGCGGGCTCTGCCGGGCGATCGGGCGGCCGCAGACCGGGCAGTGCGGGCGGCCGGCCCGGGCGTAGAGCAGACGGAGGTAGTCGTAGACCTCGGTGATGGTGCCCACGGTCGAGCGCGGGTTCTTCGAGGTCGATTTCTGGTCGATCGACACCGCCGGGGACAGCCCCTCGATGAAGTCGACGTCGGGCTTGTCCATCTGCCCGAGGAACTGGCGCGCGTAAGCCGACAGCGACTCCACGTATCGCCGCTGGCCCTCAGCGAAGATCGTGTCGAACGCCAGCGAGGACTTGCCCGAGCCGGACAAGCCGGTGAACACGATAAGGGCGTCCCGGGGGAGGTCTACCGAGACGTCCTTGAGGTTGTGCTCCCGCGCGCCGCGGACGATCAGCCGATCCACTAGTGCAACCTTCCTGAAGACATGACTCGCACCGATGCTAGACGGGCCCTCCGACAAGTTCCGGATTCCGCCCCGCCGCGCAGGTCCGCGCGCCGACCCGGCGCCGGGCGCACGATCCGTCCCGCCTACTTCAAGATCCGTGTGGCAGACGGGGGTCCGGTACGGAAGAGTTACCGCCGTGACCGAATCACCGACCATCCCCGCCTCCTTCGACGCCGCCGCGGACCTCGAGCAGATCACCGAGGCCACGGCGCACCTGCTGGCCACCGTCGCCGCCATGGCCGAGGAGGAACTGCGCGAGCCCTCGCTGTGCGAGGGCTGGACCCGCGGGCACGTCCTGGCCCACATCGCCCGCAACGCCGACGGCCTGTCCAACATGCTCAACACCGCGGCGACCGGTGAGGTCACGCCGATGTACGAATCCGACGACAAGCGCAACGCCGACATCGAGGCCGGCTCTTCCCGGCCGGTCCAGGAGCAGCTGGCGGACCTGCGGGAATCGGCGGGCCGCTTCGTCGAAGCCTACGCCGCGGCGCAGGCGGCCGGGCACTGGAACGCCCCGGTGTACCGGACGGCCGACGCGACCCCGTACCCGGCGCACCAGCTGCCCGGCAAGCGCCTCGGCGAGGTCCTGATCCACCACGTCGACCTGGACCTGGATTTCACGCCGGCGCACTGGTCGGACCCGTTCACCGACCGCTGGTTCACCGACGCACTGGCCCGCTTCCAGACCCGACCGGAGTTCCCGGCACTACGCCTGGACGTCGAGGAGGAGGACCAGGTCTACGGCGTGAAGGCGGACCCGCAGGACCCCGGCGTGGTGATCGTCCGCGGCCCGAAGCGCGCCCTACTGGCCTGGCTCCTCGGCCGCGCCTCCGGCGACGGACTGGTCGCGGTGATCCCGGCCGGCGGCCGCGGCCCGCTGCCGAAGCTGCCGGCCTGGGCCTGAAGGAGAGCCGATGACGTACCACGGCATCGTCCACGTCGGCGGCCCGCCGGCCGTCCACGAACTGGCACAGCTGATCGTCACCAAGATCGCGGTCGGCCCGAAGGCGGCGAACTGCTACCTCCTGCGCGACCGCCTCACCGGCGACCAGGTCCTCATCGACGCCGCCGACGACGCCCCGGCCCTGATCCAACTCGTCAACGGCGAACTGGCCGCAGTGGTGACCACGCACCCACACCGCGACCACTGGCGCGCACTGGCCGAGTTGGTAGCCGCCACCGGCGCGGTGACGATGGCCGGCGCCCACGACGCGGGCGCGATCGAGGTCCCGACAAAGGTGGCGCTGCACGACGGCGACGAGATCCGGCTCGGGCGCTCCCTGCTGACGGCGATGCACCTGGCCGGCGACGCGCCGGGGGCGGTGGCGCTGGTGTATGACGATCCGAAGGGGCATCCGCACTTGTTCACGGGGGACTTGTTGTCGGGGGCGGGGGTGGGGGCCGGCCCGACGCCGGCCGAGCTGCTGACCGGGGCGCTGGCCGCGCTGCCGGACGAGACGTGGGTGTACCCGGCTCGGGGGAACGACTCCACGCTGGGCGCGGAGCGGGCCGGGATCGGGGCGTAGCGCGTACCTCGATTCGATATACCTCGACGCCGAGGTACCTCGCCATCGATGCATCTCAGCGCCGACAGACACCGACGCGAACCAAAGCCGACACGCCCACCTCGATCGATATACCTCGACGCCGAGGTACCTCGCCATCGATGTACTCGGCACCGACGCAGACCAGAACCAACATGGCCGCCTCGATTCGATATACCTCGGTGCCGAGGTACCTCGCCATCGATGTACCTCGCCATCGATGTATCTCGGCGCCGAGGTGCATCGGCCTCCTGATCCGATCCAGACCCGTCTCAGACCCCGGAGGAACCCATGCCCGACTACACCGGCGACGTCACCCAGGGCGGACCGCCCGCCGTCCGCGACCTGCCCGACCTGACCATCACCAAGGTCTCGGTCGGCCCCACGGACAACAACGCCTACCTCCTGCGCAGCAAGAGCACCGGCACCCAGGTCCTGATCGATGCCGCCAACGAGGCCCCGACCCTCCTGGCCCTGGTGCCCGACGGCCTCCAGGCAGTCATCACCACCCACCAGCACGGCGACCACTGGCAGGCCCTGGAAGCCGTCGTCGCCGCCACCGCGGCCCGCACCCACGCCGGCCGCGCCGACGCCGGGGGCATCCCGGTCGAGACCGACGTCCCCGTGGACGACGGCGACGTCCTGCGCTTCGACGACATCGAACTCACCGCCATCCACCTGGTCGGGCACACGCCCGGCAGCATCGCCCTGCTCTACCGGGACCCCACCGGCACCCCGCACCTGTTCACCGGCGACTGCCTGTTCCCCGGCGGCGTCGGCGGCACGTTCGGGGACAAGGAGGCGTTCGACTCGCTCTACGAGGGCGTGGTCACGAAGATCTTCGACCGGCTGCCCGACGAGACGTGGGTCTACCCCGGCCACGGCAAGGACACGACGCTGGGCGCGGAGCGTCCGCAGCTGGCGGAGTGGCGGGCTCGGGGCTGGTAGGGGTGGCGGGCCCGGTGAGCGGTGAGTGGTCCGCGCTCGACGCGGCGGCCAGGGGCGCGACGTTCACCGCACCAGCTCTCCTTTCTCTACGGGCGGGACGTGTCGAGCGGTATCGTCGATGCGGCCATAGGCCATGCGGACCGCCGGGTCAGGTTGACTGCGGCGGAGAGCGGGAACCTGACCGCCGCGCAGTGGGATCGGCTGATCGCCGCCACCGCCGACGACCAGACCCGGACCATGCTGGCCGAGGCGCGCAGCGAGCTGGCGACAAGGCGGCCGTGGCCGCTCGAAGGCCAGGGCATCAGCGAACCACCACACCCAAGGCCCTGTGGTGGGTCGGCGCGCTCCATGACGATCCCGACGCCATGCGCCAGCTTGCCGCGTCCCCCAAGCTGGTGGTCCGGCGCAGTGTCGCGCGGGCTCGGCACCTGCCGCCGGACGTCCTGGACCGGCTCGCACGCGACGAGGACCGCGTGGTGCACCTGTTCTTGGCGGAATCCTGCGACGACACGCCCGCCGAGACGCTGCTCAGCGTCTGGACCTGGTGGTCCGGCAGCTTCACGTTCCCGGGCCGCCCCCGCAACCACCCGAACTTCCCGAAGGACGGTCTGCTCCGGTTCGTCGACGACCCCGATCCGCGCCTGCGGCTGCTCGCGCTGACCGACAAGGCCTCGACCCCCGAGCTGGTCGATCGGTTCGCGGACGACCCGGATCCCCAGGTCCGCAATGCGGCCGCCGTCGACCCCCGCATCTCCCCCGCCGCGCTCGTCAGGCTGCTGCTCGACGGGCGCCATGCGCGCGCCGCCGCTCAGAACCCTGCCATCCCGGTCGCGGTCATGCACGGCATGATCGAGCTGGCGCGGCGGGCTGTCGCGACGGCTGGTTGAGGCGCGTCGGATCGCGCTGCTCGGCCGGTTGTGTGGCCGGTTATTTCTGTCGGGCCGGCGCGGGATTTTGGAATCATGGGCGCATGCCTGTGCTGACAGATCCTTCGATACGTTTCCGGCGCTCGTTCCTGGAGGCCGTGAAGGAGTTCCACGCCGACACCGAGTATGAGCCCTCGTGGTTCATCACCGATGTCGATGACGCGGCGTTGTCCGACTCCGACGAGGCGGCGTTCGAGGTGTACGTCGCGCGCGTGATCGCCGAGGGTACCGAGGCCGGGGCCAAGCCCGGGTTCGTGCCGATGACCACGCTGTGGTGGACCGAGGGCGAGGAGATGCTCGGGCGGCTGGCGATCCGCCACCGGCTGATCCCGGAGCTGGAGCGCGTCGGCGGGCACATCGGGTACGACGTCCGTCCGAGTGCGCGGCGGCGGGGGCACGCGACGGCGATGCTGCGGGCGGCGCTGCCGGTCGCGGCCGGGTTGGGTGTCGCCGAGGCGTTGGTGACGTGTGACGACACCAATGTGGGCTCGCGGCGGGTGATCGAGGCCTGCGGCGGCCGGTTCGCCGACGAGCAGGATCACAAGCTGCGATTCTGGGTGCCGACGTCGTGACCTGCTCTGGTCGGGCTGGCGCGCCTGCGACGTCCGCGCGCTTCGCCGCGCCATCCTGGTAGCCGTGGCGCGAGGGCGGAAGGTGCACGGCACCGCGGGGTTGCGGGAGGTGCGCGGGACTGCGGGGTTGGTGGTGCTGCTGACGGCGGTCGCGGGGTGGGTGGACTCGGTCTCGTACGTGCGCTCGGGGTCGGTGTTCGTCGCCAACCAGACCGGCAACGCGGTGTTCCTCGCGGTGCAGGTGGCCGAGCGCTGGGTGCCGGGGGTGCACCACGCGGGGGTGGTGGCGGAGGCGGACACGTACGGCCCGTTCTCGTCGCTGCTCGGTTTCTGTGTGGGCGTCGCGGTGTCGGTGCTGCCGCTGCGCCGCTCGCGCCGCAGCGGCGACCGGGAGCCGCCGTGGGTCCTGCTGGTGATCGAGGCGCTGCTGCTCGCATCGGTGATCGTGCTGGCCGCGGCCCCGCGCGAACTGCGCCTCGGCGTGGCGGCCGCGGCGATGGGGGTGCAGAGCGTGTACGCGGCGAAGGTCGCGATCCGCGGGATCTCGACCACGACGCTGACCGGCACCCTCGTCGCGCTGATCTCGGCCTTCGCCGAGGAGCCGGGACGGCGCGCGCGCAAAGGCATCGCGCTGCTGACGCTGGTGTGGCTCGCCTACACGGTCGGCGCCTGGGGCGGCGCGGCGGCCGGGCTGACCTGGTCGATCGGGACGGTGCACGGCTTGGCCGCGGCGGCGGTGGGGCTGGTGGCGGTCGCGGTGTGGTCGGAGCGGCGGGGGCGGTTGCGGGACGGTGTCGCGAGTGCGTGAGGGCTGAGGACTCAGGGCGCCGGTGTGAGTTGGCCGGGCCGGGCCGGCCCCGGAGCGCCTCCCGGCTCACCGCACCAACACCGTCTCGGCCTCCAGCCGAGCCAGCTTCGCCGGGTTGCGCACCGCGTAGATCCGGCTGATCAGCCCGTCCTCGACCGCGAAGCTCAGCGCCGTCGTCACGTCGACCTCGATCCGCGCGGCCGGCGCCCCGTTCAGCCACATCGTCGCGACCGCGAAGCGCTCCCCCGCCCACGTGACCGCCGCGACCAGGTAGGCCGCCGCCGCCTCCGCACCGGTGACCGGGTGGCTCACCGTGGGCACCACTCCGCCGCCGTCGGCGACGACCACCACGTCCGGAGCCAGTACCGCCATCAGGGCGCGCAGGTCGCCGTCGCCGAGGGCGGCGAGGAAGCGTTCGACGACGCGGCGCTGCTCGGCGCGGTCGACGCGCATGCGCGGCCGGCGCGCCGCGACGTGTTCCCGGGCGCGCTTCGCGGTCTGGCGTACCGAGGCCGGGGTCTTGCCGAGTGCTCGGGCGATCTCGGCGTACGGCGTGTCGAACACCTCCCGCAGAACGAACACCGCGCGCTCGACCGGCTTCAGCGTCTCCAGCACCGTGAGCATCGCGACCGACACGCTTTCGGCCAGCTCCACGTCCTCGGCCACGTCGGGGCTCGTCAGCAGCGGCTCGGGAAGCCAGGACCCGACGTAGTCCTCGCGTCGGCGGGACAGCGTGCGCAGCCGGTTCAGCGCCAGCCGGGTCACGATGCGCACCAGGTAGGCACGCGGGTCCGCGACCGTCGCGCGCAGCCCGGCGTCCACCTCGGCCCACCGCAGCCACGTTTCCTGCACCACGTCCTCGGCGTCGGCGGCCGAGCCGAGCATCTCGTAGGCGACGGTGAACAACAGGCCCCGGTGGGAGAGGAAGGGATCGGAGTCGCCGACGGTGCCAGTCGCGGTGCCAGTCCCGGTACCGGCGCCATCGCCGGCGCTGGGGGCACCTTCGCGCGCAACGCCCTGGTTCGCGGCGCCTCTGGTAGCAGCCGTCTTCATACCGCCTCGCTCACGAAGCCGAGGCTATGTCCGCCGACGGCCTGGCCAGCGGCGCCAGGCCGCAGGCCGCCGAGAACTCCTGCGACCGTATCCCCAGCGCGATGTTCGCCCGCGCCGTCAGGTTCGCCGCCCCTACCCGCGCCGCCAGCTCCACCATCGCCGCCGGCCCCAGTTGGGCGAGCAGCACGTCCGACAGCTCGTCGGTGACCGTCGGCGGGGTCTGGCTCATCGCCTCGGCGTACTCCATGACCTGGCACTCCAGCACGCTGAAGACGTCGGACTCGCGCCAGCGCGGCACCTCGCGCGCCTTCGCCTCGTCCAGATGTCGGCTGTGTGCCATGAAGTACGCGAAGTCCAGGCAGAAGCCGCACCCGACGCACGCCACGGCGGCCATCGTCGCGTACGTCGCCAGCGGCTCCGACAACGCGCGCCACTTGTCGACCTTGCGTCCGAACCCCATCAGCGCCTTGAACGCCTTCGGCTGGTGCCACATCACCCCGACCGAGTCCGGGACCCGCCCGAGCATCTTGCGGGTCATGATCTTCACCAGGGCCCCGTACAGACCGGTGATGTCGGCTGCGGGTATTCGCGTCGCGGTGGTCATGTCGTCCTCCAGGTGTCCGTCGTCCGGCTCGTGAAGCCGGCTCGTCCGTCCGGCTCGTGAAACCGGCTTATAGATACGACACCGCAGGGCCCCGAAATGTGAGGTCGCCTGGTCACAGCCACGCGCAAAAGCCACCGCCGCCCGGTGTGACCCACACCGGGCGGCGGCAGCAGTCGAAAAACGGCGCTACAGACGTGCGAAAGACAGCGCGAAGCGTCTCAGCAGGCGCCGTCGTCCTTCCAGATGTTCCAGGCGATGGCAGAGCCCGGCGTGACACCGGTCGACCAGTACGTCGCCGTCCAGCTGTGCCCGTTGTACGACACGACGTCGTTCGGCACGTACGACGTGCTCGCGCTCCACGGCGCCGCCGTGCAGCCACCGCCGCCGGTCGTCCCGCCGGTGGTGCCTCCCGTCGTGCCGCCGGTGGTCCCACCAGTGGTCCCGCCGGTCGTACCACCGGTCGTGCCGCCAGTCGTCCCGCCGGTCCCGCCGCCGCTGCCCGTGTAGGGCACGAACGCGTCCGCGAACGCCAGCTTCGCGTCGCCGACCCCTGAGCAGGTCGACGAAGCGCCGCCGCCCGCGCCGCCGGGGCACGGCTGGTCGCGGTCCACCGACCAGTACGCGAGCCGGCCGACGCCGTTGGAGGCGGCGAACTGCTCGACGCTGGCGGCGTTGGCGGTGGTGAACACCGAGCCGTCGTCGTTCACGCCGATCATCGGGGTGATGCCGAGGTTGGCGTAGGTGTAGCTCGGGTCGACGGACTGCATCTGCGCCAGGGTGCTCTGCGCGGCCTTGATCGCCGCCGCGCCCATGTCCTGCTGGCCCTGGTAGTAGTCCATGGTCATGATGTTGACCACGTCGATCTTCACGCCGACGTTCTTGGCGCTCTGCAAGAGGTTGACGCCGTCCTGGGTCAGGCCCGAGGGCAGCACCGGGATCGTCATCGAGAACTGCAGGCCCGGGTTGGCGGCCTCCAGCGCCTTCATCGCGGTGAAGTTCCGCGTGGCCGCCGCCTGGTCGGCGACCGCGGCGCCCTCGACGTCGAAGTCGAGCCGGTTCACGCCGTAGTCGCTGATGATCGCCTGGTAGCCGGCCTGGATCGTGGACTGGTCGGTGCAGGTCCAGGCCAACGCCTCGCCTGCGGCACCGCCGGAGGAGATGATCACCGAGGCGCCCTCGGACTTGGCCCGGGCTATCTCAGGGTCCGTATAGGAGTCGTTGCCGACCGGGAGCGTGTCGCCCCACTCCTGGTTGCAGCCGACGCCGATGATGAAGGCCGCGGTGTAGGCCTTCAGGCCGTGCCCGGTGATCGCGGTGTCCAGAACCGGTTCCTGGCCGTTGGACATGTCCACGTACGGGGCGACCGAGTAAACACTGGCGCCGGAAGCCGCCTTCGGCGCGGCCGAGGCGCTGTGCACGAGCGCCGTCCCGGTCGCGGCTATCGCCGCGGCCAGCAGTGCGCCGGTCCGGATCGCCATGCGGCGACGGCCCGGGGCTGGAGTCGTCATGGGAGGGTCGTACCTTTCCGTGTGGGGACAGGAAGGTGACAGCATGAGGCGATGTAATCGCCCTGACACACAAAGTGGATTAGACCAATGAGTTCTGTCAAGGGTCTACACCACTGATCTTTTCTCGCAGGTCAGCCGAGCGATCACCCACGCTTGACCCTTATTTGCCGGGCCTTTACCCGTAACCCTTGACGGGAAGCTGGTCTAGTCCAATCATGATTCGCGACTCCGGAGTCAGCATTTTCCCTCCCCCGCCACCCGTTCGGAGACCCCATGGCAACCGCGAGCTTGAAGCGGCAAATAGCCTTGCCCACAGCGGCACTGGCCATCGCCGCCGGCACCACCATGGCACTCGCCGCCACCGGCCACGCCGCGCCCGGCACGGCCCCGCTCAGCAGCACCTGGTACGCCTCGGCGCCCTATCTGATGCCCGAGGACAACTCGCCGCCGGACATCTCGGCGGTCATGGACGCGACCGGCCAGAAGGCCTTCCAGCTGGCGTTCATCCTGGCGCCCAACGGCGGCGGCTGCTCCGCGACCTGGGGCGGCACCAGCCCGATCGGCTCGGACACCACCATCCCGGCGGTCATCAACACCATCCGCGCCAAGGGCGGCGACGTCTCGGTCTCGGTCGGCGGCTACGGCGGCACGAAGCTGGGCCAGACCTGCGGCAGCGTCGCGGCCACGGCGGCGGCGTACCAGCAGGTCATCACCACCTACGGGCTGCACGCCATCGACTTCGACCTCGAAGAGCCGGAGTACGAGAACACCTCGGCCATCGCCAACGAGCTCGGCGCGGCGAAGACCCTGCAGCAGAACAACCCGGGCCTCTACGTCTCGGTGACGATGCCGGGCACCAGCGCCGGCACCGGCTGGTTCGGCACGCAGCTGCTGGACCAGTCGCACTCGATCGGGTTCACGCCGAACAACTTCTCCATCATGCCGTTCGACGGCGGCTTCAGCGGGGCGGCGTCCCAGATCTCCGCACTGGAGGCGTTCCACGGCCTGCTGCAGACGCACATGGGCTGGGACTCCACGACCGCCTACCAGCACGAGGGCGTGTCGATGATGAACGGCCGCACCGACTCCGCGGAGTTCTTCTACCAGTCGGACTTCCAGACGGTGCTGAACTACGCGACCAGCCACGGCCTGGCGCGCTACACCTACTGGTCGGTGAACCGCGACCGGCAGTGCAACCCGCCGGACAACAACGGCACGCTGTCGGGCAGCTGCTCCTCGGTCCCGCAGAACGACTGGGACTTCACGAAGTACACGGCGCAGTTCGCCGGCGTGGCGACCCCGCCCCCGCCGCCCCCGACGTCCAGCACGCCGAGCACCACCCCGCCCACGTCGTCCTCCTCGTCCTCGGGCGGCGGCGGAACGTGCACCGCGGCGGCGTGGAACTCGCAGTCCGTGTACACCAACGGCGCAGTGGTGTCTTACAACGGCCACCAGTGGACGGCGAAGTGGTGGACCGAGAATGACATCCCCGGTGGCGCGGCCGGCGTGTGGACGGACGACGGGCCCTGCTGAGGTCGCGACAGTCCGGCTGATCCGGGCCCGACCCGGCCGGTCCGGCCGCCGGTCCGGCTGATCCGGCCCGTTCGAGAACCCTGATGCCCCGCCTCGCTGACCCCGCTGCGGGGCATCAGGCTTTCCGCCACAGCCGAGCAAAGTCACCACCGGGCAAGCTCACAGCCAGCCAGGCTCACAGCCGGCCAAGGCTCACAGCCAGCCAAGGCTCACAGCCGGCCAAGCTCACACCCAAGCAAGCACCGCATCAAGCGGATAAGGCACCGCTTCCAAAGGCACCCGCTCCACCAACAACCGCGCCCACCGCTCCTTGCCCCCGCTGCGGCCGCCCATCATCCGCCGCAGCTGGTGGATCAGGCTCTTGTCGCGCATCGCCGGCTGCCGCTGCAGCGTCCGGAACGAGCGCTCCTCCCCCTCGGCGGCCACCAGGCGCAGCACCTCGGCCGCGCCGACCGCGCGGATGAGCTCGTCCTCCAGGTCCGCGCGGCAGACGAAGAAGCCGAACTCCTCCAGGTCCTCGGTCTTGGGGCCGGGCTCCAGGCCGGCGCGCTCCAGGCCCAGGCGGAAGAAGCGCTCCTCGGCCTCGTCGAACAGCCCGGCCAGCAACACAGCGCGCCCCTCGGGCCCGTAATCGTGCAGGTAGCGGGCGGCGTTGGTGGCGCCGTCCATCGCGACCACCTCGACGCCCTCGGCGTCCAGGTCGCGGCCCCGGCGGCGGGCCAGTGCGCACAGCGCCGCCTGGTCGCTCACTCCCTCGACGAGGATGGCCGCGCGCATGCGTCGAGGATAGATCAGCGGCCGATCAGATGCTGAGGATAAGTGCCAGTGGTACCAGGACCAATGTCACGACCAGGACGAGGTAGCCGCTGAAGATCGCCGCGTACCGCACGGTGTAGCGCACCGGATGCGGCGGCGCGGCCGCCTCGAACTCGCGGTCGGCCACCTCCCCCCGCCGGGCCCCCTGCACGGCCAGCACGACCAGGCTCGCGCCGACCCAGCCCAGCACCGCACCGCGCACGTCCCCGCCCATGCCGCCGGTACCCCAGCCCAGGGCCCGGTACAGCGCCCAGGAGCCGAAGGCCGCCACCGGGGCCCAGAACCACAGCGCGGCGGCGTGCACGGCGGCGTGGATATGTCCCCTCGATCGCAGCATGGCCCGTAGTTCACCACGCGCCCGCGTCCAGGACCACATCAACCGAAGCGGCATAAGCACACCGTACGGGGGCGGCGACACGGAGCGAATCAGGGTCGGTACTTCACCGACTACGTATTCAGCTGTTGATAGGTTTTCGGGCGTCGATCAATTCCCGCGGATCGCCAGGTATTCAGCTCTGGACGATCCGCCGCGCCGGATCGAAGCTCTAATGAAAACCGCACCGATCCGAGGAGTCGCACATGTTCCCCATGGGCTTGGTCATCCTCATCGCCGCCATCGTGGCCGTCGCGCTGGCGTTCATCTGTCTGATCGACGCACGCTCGGACCGCTGAGCGGACGCCCGCGCCGCGACCAGCGGCCGCGCCAGGACCGGCGCCACTAGCGACGCCGGCCCGCACGCGGGTTCAGCCGCACGAAGAACTCCCAGTACGTTGCCGGGAACAACCGGGCCAGCACGTCCGGCACCCGCGCCGACAACGCGATCAGCACGCGGCCGCGCCGGTGCCGCACGCCCTCGATGATCCGGGCGGCGGCGCGGTCGGCCGGGTACGTCAGAACTTTGTTGAAGGCGCGCATGGCCTTCTCGCTCTGCTCCTTGTCGGCCCCGGAGGCCACCCGCGCGTCCAGGGCGATGCGGGTCTTGATGCCGCCGGGATGCACGCTGGTCACCCCGACCTCGCCGGCCAGCTCGTGCCGCAGCGCCTCGGTGAAGCCGCGCAGCGCGAACTTGCTCGCCGAGTAGGCGGTCTGACCGGGCGGCGCGATCAGCCCGAACAGGCTGGAGGTGTTGACGATGTGGCTGCCGGCCGACTCCCGCAGCCGCGGCAGCAATGCCCGGGTCAGAGCCACCGGCGCGGCGAAGTTGACCGCCATCACCCAGTCGAACTCCTCGGCCGTGGTCTCGGCGAACGTCCCGGCGAGCGCCACGCCGGCGTTGTTGATCAGCAGGTTGAGGACCGGTTCGGCGTCCAGGACAGCGGCGGCGAGCTTGGCGACCGAGCCGGCGTCAGACAGGTCCGCGACGAAGGTCCGCACCCTCGTCTCCGGACGCCGCCGAGCCAGGGTGGCGGCGACGCCGTCCAGCCGGTCGGCGTCCCGGTCGACCAGCACCAGGTGCGAGCCGCGCAGCGCCAGGCCGTAGGCGAGCTGCTCCCCCATCCCGCCGGCCGCGCCGGTGACCACCGCGACCGCGCCGTTGAAGCGGAACGGCGTGAGTTTGGGCGTCACGCGGACGCCGGGTAGGGCTCCCAGCGCCGCCTGGTCGGAACCGGCGCCCGAACTAGCACTCGAACGAGAACCGGAACCGGAGCCCGAGCTAGCACTAGAGCTAGAGCTAGAGCTAGAACCGGAGCCCGAGCTAGCACTAGGACTAGAGCTAGAGCTAGAACGAGAACCGGAACCAGAGCCCGAACTAGGACTAGGACTAGAGCTAGAACGAGAACCGGAACCAGAGCCCGAACTAGAGCTAGAGCTAGAACCGGAACCCGAACCAGAACCAGAACCAGAACCAGAGCCCGAACCGGAAGCACCGCCGTCGGCCATCAGGAACCCACTCCCGCCTTCTCCCGCCGCGTCGGCCGCAGCGTCCGGTCCAGGTCGTTCCGCAGTGTGGTCGCCGCGTCCAGGATGTAGTTCTGCCGCACCCGCCACGGGCTGCGGTGCCCGGCTCGCGGGAACTCCTGGATCGAGCGCTGGATGTAGCCCGAGCTCAGATCCAGCAGCGGCCGCTCGCGCAGCGTGCCGTCGGGCACCGGGACCACCGAGGAGTACCCGCGCGCCGCCATGTGGTTCAGTATCTTGCACACCAGCCGCGAGCTCAGGTCTCCGCGCAGCGTCCAGGAGGCGTTGGTGTAGCCGACGCAGACCGCGAAGTTCGGGATCCCGGTGACCATCGCCCCGCGCCACACGAACTGCTCGGCCAGCGGCACCTCGACGCCGTCCACGCTCGGCGCGATCCCGCCGAAGGCCAGCAGCCGCAGGCCGGTGGCGGTGACGACGACGTCCGCCGCCAGCACCCGGCCCGACTTCAGCCGGATGCCCTCGGGCACGAACGCCTCGATGTGGTCGGTCACCACGTCGGCTTTGCCGGAGCGGATCGCGCGGAAGAAGTCCGCGTCGCGCGCCGCGCACACGCGCTGCTCCCACGGGTTGTAGCTCGGCGTGAAGTGCTCGCGCACCATCTCGTCGTCCTTCACGACCCGGGAGACCAGCTTGGTGAACAGCTTGCGCGCGGCCTGGGGACGCCGGCGGCAGAACTGGTTGACGGCGACGGTGAGCCCGATGTTCTTGGCGCGGATGATCCGGTGCGCGACCTTCGACGGCAGCACGGCGCGCAGCTGGTCGGCGACCTTGTCCCGGCCCGGCAGCGGGCTGATCCAGGTCGGGGAGCGCTGGAGCATGGTGACGTGCCCGGCGTCCGCGGCCAGGGCGGGGACCAGGGTGACGGCCGTCGCGCCGCTGCCGATGACCACGACCCGCTTGCCGGCGTAGTCCAGGTCCTCCGGCCAGAGCTGCGGATGCACGACCGTGCCCTGGTAGTCCTCGACGCCCGGGAAGTCGGGGGTGTAGCCGCTGTCGTAGTTGTAGTAGCCGGCGCAGGAGTAGAGGAAGTCGCAGGTCAGCGTGCGGCGCTCGACGGATCCGTCGTCCCCGGTCTGCTCGACGGCGACGGTCCAGCGCGCCTGCTCGCTCGACCAGTCGGCGCCGACCACCTTGGTCCGGAACCGGATCTTCTCCTCGATCCGGTACCGCCGCGCGGTTTCCCGGACGTAGTCCAGCACCACGGCGCCGTCGGCCAGCGAATCGGCGCCGCGCCAGGGCTGGAACGGGTATCCCAGCGTGAACATGTCCGAGTCGGACCGCACGCCGGGGTACCGGAACAGGTCCCAGGTACCGCCGATCGCGGCGCGCGCCTCCAGGATCACGTAGCTGCGCTCCGGGCATTCGGTCTGCAGCCGGTACCCGGCGCCGATCCCGGAAAGGCCCGCGCCGACTACGACCACGTCGAAATGCTCCATGTCCCTCAGTGTGGCCGACGATGCTTTACGCGACAAGGGTTTGTGTAAAGAAGATTCCGGCGCGTCGCTAACCGAGGTGCCTGCCCTGCAGGTGGTGGTGGCGGATGTGGGCGATCGTACGATGGCGGCGGATTTTGCCGTGGCGTCGCCGCAACTTGTGCTTCTGGTTCATGTGCGTCCCCTTTGCAGAGTCCGATTGGTTCGAACCTAGTCACGGGACGTGCGCAGTCAATACCTGTGTGAAGTCGTCGCGGGAGCCGGTCAGCGGTCGGCCCCGCCCAGCACCGGATCCACCGACGCCACCACCGCCACGACGTCGGCCAGCATCCCGCCCTCGGCCATCGCCGACACCGCCTGCAGGTGTGTGAAGGACGGGTCGCGCAGGTGTACGCGGAACGGCCGGGTGCCGCCGTCGCTGACCACGTGCGCGCCGAGTTCGCCGCGCGGGGACTCCACGCAGGAGTACACCTGCCCGGCGGGCACCGCGAAGCCCTCGGTGACCAGCTTGAAGTGGTGGATCAGCGCCTCCATCGACTGCGCCATGATGTGCTGGATCCACTGCTCGGAGTTGCCCAGGCCGTCGGCGCCGAGCGCCAGCCGGGCCGGCCAGGCGATCTTCGGGTCGGCGAGCATCACCGGGCCCGGTTCCAGGCGGTCCAGGGCCTGCTCGACGATGCGCAGCGACTCGGCCATCTCGTGCAGGCGGACCAGGTAGCGGCCGTAGGCGTCGCAACCGGTCTCGGTCGGCACCTCGAAGTCGTACGTGTCATAGCCCAGATACGGCTCGGACTTGCGCAGGTCGTGCGGCAGGCCGGTGGCTCGTAGGACCGGGCCGGTGGCGCCCAGGGCCATGCACCCGGCCAGATCGAGGTACCCGACGCCCTTGGTCCGGCCCATGAAGATCGGGTTGGCGTTCAGCAGGCGCTCGTAGTCCAGCAGCCGCTTCGGGAACTCGGCTATCAGCGTCCTGATGTCGTCGACGACCCCGTCGGGCAGGTCCTGCGCCAGACCGCCGGGCCGGACGTAGGCGTGGTTCATCCGGTTGCCGGTGACCGCCTCCAGGATGTCCAGGATCGGCTCGCGGTCCCGGAAACCGTTGGTCATCACGGTCATCGCGCCGAGCTCCATGCCGCCGGTGGCCAGCGCCACCAGGTGCGAGGAGATGCGGTTCAGCTCCATCAGCAGGACCCTGATGACGTTGGCGCGCGGCGGCACCTCGTCCTCGACCCCGAGCAGCGCCTCGACCGCGCGGCAGTACACGGTCTCGTTGAACAGCGGCATCAGGTAGTCGGCGCGGGTCAGGAACGTCACCGCCTGGGTCCAGTTCCGGTACTCCAGGTTCTTCTCGATCCCGGTGTGCAGGTAGCCGATGCCGCAGCGGGCCTCGACCACGCTCTCGCCCTCGATCTCCAGGATCAGCCGCAGCACGCCGTGGGTCGAGGGGTGCTGCGGGCCCATGTTGACGATGATCCGGTCCTCGCCGCCGGGGCCGGCCCCGGGCTGGCGCTCGGCGTCGCGCAGGACTTCGTCCCAGTCGTACATATGGGGCATTTTTCCGCACGGGGGGAACTCCTGCCACCGGATGGGGGACGGAGGCCAGAACGGTACGCAATATGCCGGGGGGACATCCGCCGAAGAGGCCTCATTCGCGCGTATATTCGAAGAGGATGGACTGCCGCCGGGTGTCCTGCAGGTACTGTCCGGCGGCGTCGATGCGGGCGGGGCGCAGGTTTGCGCGGCCGCCGGCGTCGGCCGTGGCGGTCGGCCGCCCGTCCGCCGGGCCGGCCGGCCGCCGCTTGGAGGCTGCTCGGGTGGTGCTCGGGTGGTGCTCCAGCGCGGGGCGGGACCTCGGGGTTTCTGAGCGTCAGCAGACCGGGCCGGGCTTGGCGCCGGGCTTGAACGTGGTGAGCGCCTGCCATCCGGGGGGACTGGCGTTGTCGATGCGGCCGTAGACCCACGTGGCGCCGTAGGCGTTCACGGCGTGGCACCAGATGTACATGTGCTGACCGCTGCGGAACGCTCCGAGGCTGCCGCAGGTGTCGTAAGGGCCCGCACGCAGTACGGACGCGCCGGCCGCGTAGCCCTTGCCGTCCTGGGCCGGAACGTGCGTGGTGTGCCAGCCGGTGCAGACCGCGGGAGGCTTGGCGGGCGGCGGCGGCTTCGGCGCCGAGGAGCTCGGCTTCGGCGGCGGCGCGGACGTGGCGGGTGGATTCGCATCCTGATTCCCGAAGGCGCTGCCCTGCATGCCGCTGCTGGTGGCGCTCTGACCGCCGGGCGCCGAGGTGACACCGTCCAACGGCCGGCCACCGTTCTGCGCACCCGCGGTGGGATCGCCGGCGCCGGGCCCGAAGGCCGCGTTGGACTTCCCGTCGGCGGCGGCGGAGGTCGGCGGGGAGGATCCGTGGGTCAGGGATATCGCGCCGATCGCCACTGCCACCGCCGCGGCGGCGCTGGCTCCGATGATGAGGTTGTTCCGCCGCCGGCCGCCGTCGGGTATCTCAGGGCCCTCCCACGCCGGTTCCCAGGAGATTTCCGGGACCTCCGCCGCGATCCACTGCGTCGGCGGCGGCGTCGGCGTCGGCGCCTCGGCCGGTCGCAGAGCGGCCGGCTCGGCCACCGCGGATCGCTGACGCGGCGCGAAGCCGGGCGTGCGCGCGGGGATCGCCCGGATCTCCGGCGGGATCGACCGCATCGGCGTGACGAACGGACTGCCGCTCATCGACAACCCGGCGGCGTGCCCCGAGCCCGGTACCGTCCCAGGTCGCGGCGGCGGTATCGACTCGATCGGCTCGTCCGTCACAACCCACTCCCAGTCCGCCAGTCCGCCGCGCGGCAACAACGTGTCAGGAGTCTAATACCGGCGCCGGTCAGCCCGCGGTCCACTCCACCGCCGGTGGCAGCAGCCGGGCCACGACCGGGTTCCCCTTGGCGTCGGTCAGCCCGAACCGGGCCAGCAGCCGGCCGGAGGCGACGCCGGCCTCGAACACGTCCTGCGGGATCCCGAACAGCATCAGCTTCGACCGGCAGTACATCGCGTACCCGCCGTCCTCACCGAGCCGGTACCACGACAGGTACACGAAGCGTCCGCCGATGCCGTCCTGCACGTGGCGGCCACGCAACGTGCGCTCGCCGCGCTTGTTCGTGAACAGCTCGACCGCCAGGTCCCAGGACGCCTCGGCGGCGTCGGCCGGCACCGGGTCCAGCATCGCGTACGGCTTGGCCCTGGCCTGGACCGCGACCACGACGCCCGGCGTCCCGGGCAGGTCGCGTGCTTCGATGCGCAGCAGCATGTGACCATGCTCGCATGCCGGTCGGACACCGCCGCGGCGCCGCCGCGCTGCGTATCCTTTTGCGGTGAACAACCGAGCGACGGGGGCGGGACGATGACGATCTGCGAAGTGCGGCAGGCGGCGGACCGGCACACGGTCGAGTCCTGGCAGCGGCGCGAGCCGGCGCTCCCGGCGGTCGCGGTGCTGGGCATAGGCCCGGCGGCGGACGCGCTGGCCGAGGCGGCGCGGGCGCTCGTGGCCGACGGCGCGGCGCTGCGCCTGGTGGCCGACCCCGAGTACCTGGTGGTCCTCGGCGAGGAGGCGGCGCTGCCCTGGGTGGACGGCGCGCGCTACCTCGGCTGGGACGGCAGCGCCCTGACCCTGACCACGCATCAGGTGCTGCCGGCCGCCGACCTGTGGCGGGAGGCCGCGCTGGCCGCCGCGGACGCCGACCCGGCGTCGCTGGTGATCGTGCTGCCGGACCAGGTGCTGATCGCGGCGGGGGTCGAGGCCCGGGTCGGAGCTCAGGTCGAAGCTCAGGTCGAGGCTCAGAACGACACCGGGGGCAGCACCCTGGAGGAGCCCGACGAGGCGCCGACCCCGGCCGCGCAGGTTTCTTAGCGCGCGAAAAGCCGCCCCGCCTACTCGTCCCACAGCCCCCTCCCCCGAGCCGCCACCCGCTCCCCGATCCGCTTCCCGGCCTCGGCGACCGACATCGGCTCCAGCTTCCGGCCGTCCCGCAGCCGGATCGCGACCGCCCCCGCGGCCGCCTCCCGGCCCCCGATCACCGCCTGGTACGGCACCAGCCGCGCCTCCCGGATCCGCGCCCCGAGGCTGCCGCGCTCCGGGTCGCGCACCTCCGAGCGCAGCCCGAGGTCCAGGCACAGCTCGTGGAACGCCCGCGCCGCGCCCGCCTCGTCCTCCCCGACCGGCAGCACCGCCACCTGCACCGGGGCCAGCCACGCCGGGAACGCCCCGCCGTGCTGCTCGATCAGGTGCGCCATCACCCGCTCCAGGCTGCCCACGATGCTCCGGTGCACCATCACCGGCCGGTGCCGGGCCCCGTCGGCGCCGATGTACTCCAGCCCGAACTGCTCGGGCTGGTGGAAGTCGATCTGCACGGTCGACAGGGTCGACTCGCGCCCGGCCGGGTCGGCGATCTGCACGTCGATCTTCGGCCCGTAGAACGCCGCCTCGCCCTCGGCCTCCTCGTACTCCAGCCCCGAGGCGTCCAGCACCTCGCGCAGCATGCGGGTGGCCCGCTCCCACATCTCGGGCTTGTCGACGTACTTCCCGCCCGGCCCCGGCAGCGACAGCCGGAACCGCGCGGCCTCGATCCCCAGCGCCGCGTAGGCGTCCCGGATCAGCTGCAACGCGGCCTGTGCCTCGGCCGGGACCTGGTCCAGGGTGCAGAAGATGTGTGCGTCGTTCAGAGTGATGGCCCGCACCCGGGTCAGCCCGCCGAGCGCCCCGGACATCTCCGAGCGGTACATGCCGCCGATCTCGGCCATCCGCAACGGCAGTTCGCGGTAGCTGTGCGCGCGGGAGCGGTAGATCAGCGCGTGGGTCGGGCACAGGCTCGGCCGCAGCACCACCTGCTCGGCGCCCAGGTCCATCGGCGGGAACATGTCGTCGCTGTAGTGCTGCCAGTGGCCGGAGATCTCGTAGAGCTCGCGCTTGCCGAGCACCGGGGAGTACACGTGCTGATATCCGGCGCGGCGCTCGACGGAGCGGATGTACTCCTCGACGGTGTGGCGCACGACCGCGCCGTCCGGGAGCCAGTACGGCAGCCCGGCCCCGATCAGCGGGTCGGTGTCGAACAGTTCGAGCTCGCGGCCGAGCCTGCGGTGGTCGTGCTGGATCTCGTGCTGGACCTCGTTCATGGGACCTCTCCTCGCTCGCATCGGATCAGGGAGGGGCGAGGGTCCCGGGAGAACGACGAAGCCCCGGGGCACTCGCCCCGGGGCTTCGTAGCTGGTTCAGGAATCAGCGCGCCGGGACGGTGTCCGGCGTCGTCGTCTGCATGGCGCGCTTCATGTGATCAACGGTAGCAGATCTCACGCCGACGACACATCCCTGCGTCGCACGCCGACCAGCCCCGCGACGGTCAGCACCGCGGCCACCGCCGTCATCCACACCAGCGGCGCCCAGTGGAACACCCCGCCGGGCACCTTCGGGATGTGCGTGTACGGCGTCAGGTCCAGGAACCACTGCCCGGCGTCGATCAACGGCCCCAGATACGCGATGAACACCAGCGCGCCGAACACCCCGTACGCCGCCGACGTCCACTTCGGCACCAGCCCGAACAGCGCCACCGCGGCCGCCGCGATGATCCACAGCGCCGGCGTGGTGACCAGCCCGGCCTTCACCATCTGCCCGACGTAGCCCCAGAAGTCGCCCAGCACCGCCCCGGCGCCGACCCCCACCCCGAGCCCGCCGGCGGCCATCACCAGCGCGCTGCCGACCGCCGGGAACACCAGATGGCTGCCGGCCCACGCCACCCGCCCGACGGACCCCGACAGCACCGGCTCGGCACGTCCGGAGGTCTCCTCCCCGCGCAGCCGCAGCACCGCCTGCACCGCGTAGAGGGCGGCGGCCATCCCGAGGAAGCTCACCGCGGTCGCCAGATAGGAGTCGGTCAGGCCCTTGGCCCCGCCGTACCGGCCGATGATCTTCTCGACCTGCTGGTTGTCGTTGAGCAGCTGGTCGATGCCCTTGGCGATGGAGCCCATGACGATCCCGAACACGAACATCCCGGCCATCCAGCCCAGCAGCGTCGGCTGCTGCAGCCGCCGTCCCAGGCCGAACACGCCGCGCAGCCCCGGCCCCGCGCTCGCCGGCCCCGGACGCTGCGGCAACAGCCCGCTGCCCAGGTCTCGGGCGTTCTGCACGCGGTAGCCGACGGCGGCGGCCACCACCCCGGCGGCCAGCGCCACGCCGACGACCCACCACCGGTTCCCGGCCCACGGGTGCACGCGCTCGATCCAGCCGAACGGCGACAGCCACGCCACCCACCCGGCGCCGCCGCTGTTCCCGGCCGCGTCCCCGACCGTCCGCAGCAGGTACGCCACGCCGAGGATCAGCGCGCCGATCCCGTTGGCCGCGCGGCCGGTCTCGGTCAGCTGCACCGCGACCGCCTGCGTCCCGGCGAACGCCACGCCGACGGCGAACAGGCACGCGCCGAACGCCAGCGCGCCGCCCACGCTCTGGCCCAGCGCCAGCATCACCACGGCCGAGAGCAGCCCGATGCCGAAGCACGCGCCGACGGCGATCGACAGCGCCGCGGTCAACGGCGCGTTGCGTCCCACGGCGCCCGATCCCAGCAGCTCCAGCCGCCCGGACTCCTCCTCGGCCCGGGTGTGGCGGGTGATCAGCAGGACCACCATGATGCCGATCAGCAGGCCGCCGAAGCCGAGCGTGCGCCAGGCGGTCAGGGCGCCGAGGCTGTGGGTGTCGTAGAGCGGGCCGTAGAGGGCGCGCAGCGAGGGGTTGGTGCCGATGCTGCTGGCGAGTTTGTCGCGATCGGACTGCGCCGGGTAGAGCTTCTTGAGCGAGTACGCGGTGCTGCCGACGGTCGCCAGGAGCGCGTAGATCCACACCGGGAGCATGATGCGGTCGCGGTGGGACGCGAGTTTGATCAGGGTGCGGAGACCGTCGTCGGAGTTCTTCTGGGTGCCGGGTTCGGTGGCGAACTTCGAGGTCTTGTTCGGGTTTTTCTTCGAGTTCTTCTTCGGAGCGTTCTTCGAGGCCTCCGAGGTCGTCGCGGTGCTCACTGCTGCGCCCCTTCGGGCTCGTAGTGCCGCAGGAACAGCTCCTCCAGCGTCGGCGGCCGGCTGACGAGCGTCTTCACACCGATCGCGCTGAGCGCCTTGAGCACGCCGTCGAGGTGGTCGGTGTCGACCTGGGCGGTGAACTTCTCGGCGCCGGCCCTGGCCTCGACCTTGGGGTCGTGCACGCCGGGCAGGTCGGCCAGGCCGGTCGGGGGTCCGGCGAGTTCGGCCTCGACGGTGGTACGGGTCAGGTGCCGCAGCTCGGCCAGCGAGCCGGTCTCCACGGTCTTGCCGGCGCGGATGATGTTCACCCGGTCGCACAGCGCCTCGACCTCGGACAGGATGTGGCTGGAGAGCAGGATGGTGCGGCCGCGTTCGCGCTCGTCGGCCACGCACTGGCGGAAGACGTCCTCCATCAGCGGGTCCAGGCCGGAGGTCGGCTCGTCGAAGACCAGCAGTTCCACGTCGGAGGCCAGGGCGGCGATCAGCGCCACCTTCTGGCGGTTGCCCTTGGAGTACTGGCCGCCCTTCTTGGTCGGGTCCAGCTCGAAGCGCTCCAGCAGATCGGCGCGGCGCCGGGCGTCGACCCCGCCGTGCAGGCCGCCGAGCAGGTCGATCACCTCCCCGCCGGACAGGTTCCGCCACAGCGTGACGTCGCCGGGCACGTAGGCCAGGCGCTTGTGCAGGGCCACCCGGTCGCGCCAGGGGTCGCCGCCGAGCAGGGTCGCGGCGCCGGCGTCGGCCCGGATCAGGCCCAGCAGCACCCGGATGGTCGTCGACTTGCCGGCCCCGTTGGGCCCGAGGAACCCCAGGACCTCGCCCTCGGCGACGGTGAGGTCCAGCCCGTCGAGCGCGCGGGTCCGGCCGAAGGTCTTCACCAGGCCGGACGCGCTGATCGCAGTCGTCATGGGGTCGATCCTACTCCGAACTTTCAGAGTTTTGTGAATGTTATGAAAGTGCAAGCGGAACCGCTACCGTGGACAGATGCGCAAGGACGACCGCCCCGCCGGGCCCGACGCCGACCACGACGCCCGGCGAGCCCCGGACCCGCTGCTGGTCTACATCGACCGCCTCGCCAGCGTCCTGACCGACAGCGGCATCCCGCGCATGCCCTCCCGCGTCTTCGCCGCGCTGATCACCCAGGACGACGGCCGTCTGACCTCCCAGGAACTGTCCGAGATGCTCGACATCTCCCCGGCCGCCGTCTCCGGCGCCATCCGCTACCTGACACAGATCAACCTGGCCACCCGCGAACGTCAGCCCGGAACCCGCCGCGACCGCTACCGCGTCCTGGACGAGGTGTGGCAGGACGCGCTGTTCGAACGGGACACGATCATGGCGCGGTGGGAAGGCAGCCTGGCCGAGGGGGTCGCGGTGGTCGGCGCGGAGACGCCGGCCGGGCGGCGGCTGACCGAGTCGGTGATGATGTTCCAGTTCCTGCGCGGGGAGCTCTCGGGGATGCTGGAGCGGTGGCAGGTGCGGCGCGCGGAGCTGCGCGCCGAGGGGGATCGAGCTGCGGCGGTGGCTCGGGCGCTGGGGTCGGGGGCCGAGTCGGAATCAGGGTCAAGGGCCGAGCCGGAATCAGGGCCAAGGGCTGAGTCGGAATCAGGGTCGGGCGCGGGAGCGAACTAGGCGGCATCGCGGCCGGTAGCGCCGATGTGACGGCACCGGATCGCCCGGACGGCAACCATCCGCCCGCCACCCGCATCGTGCGGGGGTGAAGGGGGTTGGCATGCTTCAAAGACAGAAACCGTCCGACGACGGCTTCGATCGCTTCATGGCCGAACGCTGGCCGCACATCCTGCGCTCGGCGTTCCTGCTCACCGGCGACCGGCACGACGCCGAGGACCTCGCCCAAGCCACGTTCGAGCGAGCGTGCGCCGCGTGGAACAAGGTCCGGCGCGCGGACAACCCGGAGGCCTACCTGCAGCGCGTGCTCGTGAACTGCCATCGCGGACGGTTCCGCAAGCGCCGGGTGGCCGAGCACCCGGTCGCCGTCGTCCCGGAGGGGCTCCGGCTGGTCGGCGACCACGCCGAGGCGCACGGCCGGCGCGACGCGCTGCTGACGGCGCTGGCCGACCTCGCGCCCGGCCAGCGGGCCGTCATCGTCCTGCGGTACTTCGAAGACCTGACCGAGGCACAGGCGGCGGACGTCCTCGGCTGCTCGGTCGGGAACGTCAAGAGCCAGACGGCCAAGGCCCTGGCCCGACTCCGGCGGCACGGCCAGATCACGGATTTCGCACCGACGCCGGCGAAAACATCGGGAACGCGGGAGGGAGTGGCATGACCATCGACGACACCACCGGATACCAGACCGACGCACTCCAGGCGGGACTGCACGCCCGCGCCGACCTCGTCACCATCTCTCGGCCGCCGATCGCCGAAGTGCGGCAGGGAGCGCAAAAGCGCCGGAAGCGGCGCCGGTTGGTCCAGGGCCTGTCCGGTGTGACGGCCACCTGTGCGGTGGTCGCCGGAGTCATCGCCCTGTCGCCGAGCCGGGGTGCCGACAGCAGCCCCGGGCCGGCGACTTCGTTCACGCCCGCACCGACGCACACGTCGGCACCCACCACATCGGCGCCCACTACCTCGATCGCCAACTACCTGCAGGCCTCGGACCTGGGACCCGGATGGCACGCTCCGGTCGGCGCCGGGACTCGGCCCGCGCCGATTCTCGGCAGCTCCCAATGCGGGCTCTCAGGTGCCTTCAAGCCGCCGATGCCCATCAAGCCCGCCCCGAACTACTCGTACACCGCGTCCGGGAACTCGATGCTCGAAGCCGTATACACCTACGCCCCGGGCAACGCGCCGACGATGATGGCGGACGCACGCACAGCGCTCAAGACCGGCTGCGGACGGCCTCAGGAGATCAAGCTGCTCGACTCCCCACCGACCGTCGCCGACGAGGCGATCGTGTTCACCGTGGGCGGAGACTCGCGCAACATCCTGGTCCGGAGCGGCGATCGAGTGGCTTCGGCCGTCGTCAGCCTCATCCCTGCCGGCCAGGCCGGCACGACGTGGATCGACACCGTGGCACAACGGATGGCGACCCGCCTCACGGGCGGCTGAGAGCACGGGCGGCTGAGAACACGGCGGACGCCTCACACGCGAATACTCCGCGGCAGCTCCGCGTCCGCCACGTAGCCGATCCCCCGCACCGTCCGGATCAGATCCGGCACGCCGAGCTTCGCGCGCAGCGTCGCGATGTGCACCTCCAGCGTGCGGTTCGCCGACTTCTCCGTCGTGTGCCAGACCTTGCGCAGTATCAGCTCCCTGCACAGCACCGCGCCCGGCGTGCTCGCCAGCAGGTGCAGCAGGTCGAACTCCTTGCGCGTGAGCACCACCGGCTGGCCGTGCACGTTCACCCGGCGCTCGTCGGCGTCCACCACCACCGGGCCGACGCCCAGGTGGTCCGGGCGTTCCGTCGGGGTGCGCACCGCCGCGCGTATTCGCGTCGAGAGCTCCGTCAGGCCGTACGGCTTCACCACGAAGTCGTCCACGCCGATCCGCCGGCCCTCGATCCACAGCCCGCGGTCGGCGCGCGCGGTGATCGCCACCAGCGCGGCCTCGGTCTGGCGGCGGATGCGCTCGCACAGCGCCAGCGCCTCCTCGTCGAGCAGGCCCAGATCCAGCAGCACCGCGTGCGGCGAGAACGCCGCCATGCCCGGCAGGTCGTCGGCGCGCAGCCGCCGGACCGCGAACCCGTCCAGGCGCAGTGCGTTGTCCAACGCCGGTTGCACCCGGTCGTCCCTGCGGCCGGCCACCACTAGCCTCATTCGCCCGTCACCTCACAGCGCCGAAGTGCGCCCGTTACGACCAAAAACCAGCAAAAATCCGGCAATTTATTAACAATGTTTACCAGGGTCCTGCCATTCTGCTCACCCAGCGTGCCGGAAGGCAATACCGCGCGTGTGGATTTTCTCAACGCATCCTCAAGTCGACCCTCCCCACCAGGGGCGGAAGAAACGGCTCACTGAGCATCGGCCGCCCCGTGCCGGACCCTTGTCAAGACCGACATCTCAGCACGCTCCGACCCAACACTCCGAGAGCGCGGAAGATCGGACGAATACGCCGAATGCATGACGCCACGCCGCACCCCACGGTGCGGAGGGCAGGAATCCGCACCGGCGTCGGCGATGGTGGCCGCATGACCGTCGACGGCTCGTACATGGCGTGGGCACGGCCCACGCGCCGCGTGCACCTCGCGCTGTCGGTGGGGATGACCGTGACCGGCGTCATCCTCATCGCGGCGGGGAACTCCGGGGAACGGAGCGCGGCGCGGACGGCGCCGGTGCTGGGACGGACCGCGGACAGTGTGGTGAGCGGGAGCGGCGGGAGCAGCGGGGCGGCGGGCGGTGCGGGCGGTACGGTTCCGGCGGCGCCGTTGGTGCGCTTCGCGCCTCGGGTTCCGATGCCGGTGCCGGTGCCGGTTCCGGCCGGCGTGCCGGGTGTCGGAGCCAAGACCCATTCGAAGCCGCGGTCGCATGGCCGGCATGTGGTTTCGGTGCTGCCGCCGGAACCCGCACCTCCACCGGCCCACCCGCCGAAGCACTGATTCCGGCAGCGTCTCTGCTGGTCTGTACCCCTGAAGAACGTCTAGGCTGACGGCCGTGGCGATGCGACAACTCGGGGACCTCGAAGCGGCGGTCATGGACCGCATATGGCGGCGCAACCGCCCGGTGCTGGTCAGGGACATCCTCGACGACCTGAACACCGACCGGTCCCTCGCCTACACCACGGTCATGACCGTCATGGACAAGCTGCACCGCAAGGGCTGGCTGCGCCGCCAGCCACAGGGGCGGGCGTACGTCTACGAAGCGGTCGCCTCGCGCGAGTCGTACACGGCGCGGCTGATGCGGGACGCGTGGGCGACGAGCGACAACCAGGCGGTGGCGTTCGTCCACTTCCTGGAGCAGCTGTCCGACGAGGAAGCCAAGGCGCTGCGCGCGGCGCTGGAGATCTGTCCCCCGGCGTCGTCCCCCCCGGCCCCGGAGGAAGAGCAGACGCAGTGACGGCCGCGCTCATCCTGGTCGTCTACGCGCTCTCCGTGGCGGTATTCGCACCGCCGCTCCTCGCCCGGCACTGGCCGTCGGACCGCGCTCCCCGGCTGACGGTGGCGCTGCTGCAGATCCTGACGTGCTCGTTCCTGGTGGCAGCGGTCGCGGTCGGCCTGGCGCTGGCGTTCACGCTGGTCGAGGGGCTGTCGGAGCTGTCGCCGGCCCTGGACTCGTGCGCCGACCAACTCCCGGTGACCGACCACGGCTCCGTCGGCACGGTCCTAGGCCACCTCGGCTGGATCTCAGCGGTCCTGCTCTCCGCCCGGCTGCTCTACTGCCTGGCCGCCACCTTCGGCACAGCCCGCCGTCGCCGCCGAACACACAGCGAAATGCTCCGCATACTCGCCACCCGCGACGACGAACTCGGCGTCCTGATCCTGGACCACCCCGCCCCGGCCTGCTACTGCCTCCCCGGCGACGTGGTGATCACCACCGGAGCACTGGAGCGCCTGAGCGCCAAGCAGGTCGAAGCCGTCCTCCTGCACGAACGCGCCCACCTGTCAGGCCGCCACCACCTGATCATCGCCCTGGCCACCGCCATCCGCCGCACCATCCCCCACATCAGACTCCTGGCCTACGCCGAACGCGAAACCCGCCGCCTGGTCGAACTCATCGCCGACGACGCCGCCGTCGCCCACACCGGAGCACCCACCGTCGCCGCAGCCCTCGCCGTCATCGGCACAGCCCAAGGCACCGACCCGGCGCCGCACTACGACCCGGTCCCAGAGACAGCCCTGGCAATCGACTCCTCCCCCACCCTCCGCCGCATCCGCCGCCTCCTCCGCCTGGACCACCCCCTCACCCGCCGCGGCCACGCCCTGGTCATCGCCACAACAACAGTGGCCACAGTGTTACCGGTCGCGCTCCTGGCGGTATCGGGCGCGACGCTGCTGCGGCCGTGCCCGCCAGACAGCGCCAGCGGATGGTCGCGGACGGTGGTGGTGTCGGTGGACGGCGCGGACGGGAGTTAGGGAGTTAGGGGGCTGGTTTGGGGCCACCGCCGGCACGGCAGCAGCGCCAGCACCTAGCACCGAGACCACTCGGCGCGGCCACCAACGGTTCGAGCACGGCGACCAACCCCCCGCCACTAAACGATCGCGCAGCATTTGCGCCAAACAGCTCGGCACCGCCGCGCGGCGGTCGAGCACCGCAATCGCTCGGCACCGCTGCCAGGCAGCGAGACACCACGGCGGGCCCGGCACCCGCCGCCGCGCTATCAGGCACGGCACAGCGACCGACCCGCCACTACCGCTGAGCGATCGGGCAGTACCTGCGCCAAACAGTCGGGCATGCGGTAGGCCGGGCACTGCCGCCCAGCGGTCAGGCGCCGCAATCGCGCGGCACCGCTGCCGGGCAGCGAGACACCACGGCGGGCCCGGCACCGCCGCAATACCAGTGCCGAACAGCCGGGCATACCGTCGGCCGGGCACTGCCACCAAGCGGTCAGGCACCGCAATCACCCGGCACCTCTGCCAAGCAGCGAGGCACAGCGACCGACCCGCCATCACGGCTAAACGATCGGGCGGTACCTGCGCCAAACAGTCGGGCATGCGGTAGGCCGGGCACTGCCGCCCAGCGGTCAGGCGCCGCAAACGCCCGGCAGCGAGACACCACGGCGGGCCCGGCAGCCGCCGCAATACCAGTGTCGAACAGTCGGGCATGCCCGGCACTGCCGCCCAGCGCTCGAGCACCGCAATCGCTCGGCACGGCTGCCAAACGGTCCGGCACTATGTGCTCAAGCACCGCAACGGCACCGCGACTAGGCACTCGGGCTCTGCGACCGTCGTACCGACCAATCCGGCACTAGCACCATGCGGTCGTTTCCTTCACCTCCGCAGCACTCGCCAACCCGGCACTACTGCCATCCGGTCGTTGCCTTCGCTAGACAGCAGCGGTCGCCTATCGGCAGCTGAAGCGGTTCCGCGCCCAGTCTCATGGGGCCAGTTATCTACTCCCCCACCGCGCCCACGACCTCCACCACCATCTCCCCCAGCAAGCCGGCGTCCGCGAGCATCTCGATGCCGGCGATGCGGCCGCCGATGATCGTGAAGTCGAAGACCACGCGCGGCGTTCCGGCCACCGCCCACACCAGGCCCGCGCTGCCGTCGAGGAGGGCCAGCTGGGCGGCTTGGGCGCGGCCGGAGAAGACCTCGGCGACGTCGCGGGCGCCGCGGGCGTCGGTTGCGCCGAAGCCGGCGGCGGTCAGGTCGGTGCGGAGGACCACGTCCGGGTCGAGGAGCTTCAGTAGGCCGGCGAAGTTGCCGCCGCGGGAGGCCGCCAGGAAGGCGCTCACCACTTCGCGCTGGCGGGCGCGGTCGGCTTCCGATTCCTCTTCGGCCTGGCCTTGGACGCGGCGGCGGGCTCGGCTCGCGAGTTGGCGTACCGCGGCCGTGGACTTGCCGACGATCGGGGCGATCTCCTCGAACGGGACCGCGAACATGTCGTGCAGTACGAATGCCAGCCGCTCCGCCGGGCTCAGCGTGTCCATCACCACCAGCAGGGCCAGCCCGACCGAGTCCGACAGCTCCGCGGCCAGCTCCGGGTCGGCCAGCGCGTCACGCTCCGACGCCTCGACCGCCTCGGCGCCGGCCGGCCCCTCCAGGTCCTCCTCGCCGTGGTTGCGGCGTGCCCGCAGCACGTCCAGGCACACCCGGCCGGTCACCGTGGTGAGCCACCCGGCCAGGTTCTCCACCTCCGCCACGTCCGAACGGTTCAGCCGCAGGTACGCCTCCTGCACGGCGTCGTCCGCCTCGGCCAGCGACCCGAGCATGCGGTACGCCACCGCCTTCAGGTGCGGACGCTGCGACTGGAAGAACTGAGCGAGCTGATCGGCGTCGGTCATGGCTCCACATTCTGCGGTCAGGTTCAGGCGGTCACCACTCTGACGTCAGCGTTCGCGGGAATGTGACAGCCGTCGGAGGGTTCCGGGTCACTGATACCACCAACATCATCAACCATGCCAGGCTCAGAAGCCCGATCAGGCTCACAGACACCCTCAGAGGCAGGAGCCCCATCAGACCCATGCACCCCGCCGACCCCCGTCCCCCGCAGCAGCACCCCCGCCACGACCGCCGCCACCACGCTCACCGCAGCCGTCGCCGCGAACCCCCACCGGCTGTCGGTGTGATCGGTGAGCTCCGCGACCCCGAGCATCACCACCACCGTGGCCGCCAACCCGCCGCCGTTCGCCAGCCCGAACGCCCGCCCGACGTGCGCCTCGTCCACGCTCGTCAGCACCAACGACCGCGAAGCGATCCGCGCCGTCCCGAACGTGAACGCCCCGATCGTCACCCCCGCCGCCAAAAACCCCGGCCCGAACTGCGGCTCCAGCACGAACACCGTGTTGCACGCCAAGAACCCGCCGACCGCGATCGGCAGATCCCCGAACCGCCGCCCCACAGCCTTGTAGAACACCGTCGCCGCCAGAAACCCCAGACTCCCGACGGCATCGACGAGCCCGAACAACCCCGCCCCGCGCCCCCACTCCCCCATGACCAGCTTCGGCAGCAGCGCGTTGAACACCGTCACCACCACGCTGCCCTGCGCGTACAGCACGATCAGCCGAACGAGCGGAGGGTGCGAGACCGATCCCGAGCCACCCGACCCGACAGGAATCCGAGCGCCCACAACCGAATCAGCGCCTGTCTCTACCTCCAGCCCGAGCACAGGACGCCGCCCCACAGCAGCCACCAACCCCGCCGACACCACGAACGTTCCAGCGTTGAACACCAACAACGGCGAAGCCCCCAACCGCTGCACCAACAACCCACCGACCGTCGCCGACAACAACATCCCGGCCTGCGTCGCCATCTCGTAGTTCGCGTTGAAGCGCCGCACCTGCGAAGCCCGCACCCGCTCCTTGACCATCGCGTTGCTCACCGGAAAGAACAGCGCCGCCACCACCGCCAGCGCGAAGTTCGCCGCGTACACCCCCGGCCCCTTCGCACCCCCGAACGTCAGCCACACCGGCAGCGCCAACGCCAGCACCGCCGACGTCGCGTCGCACCCGATCCACAGCCGACGCCGGTCGTACCGGTCCGCCAGCCGCCCGAAGTACGGCGAAAGCACCGCCTGCGGCACCGCGACCGCGACGAACAGCAGCCCGACCGACAGCATCGTCCTGTCGCTACGGATCATCAGCAGCGCCCCGGCGATCAACTGCACGTTGTTCCCCAGGGCGGTCACGAAAGCGGCGGGCACGAGCAGCCGCTCGGCCCGCCGCGTGGCGCTTGCGAGTTCCATACCGACCAGTGTCGGCAGCATCGCTGACATCAACTGTCAGCGATAAGGAAGAGAATCCCCTCACTCCTCCGGACGCCGGAAAACCACCACCAGCACCCGCAAAGCCAACACGCTCGCCACTGCCAGGAAGCTGTACCCAAGGAACTGGTACAGGCTCACCGCCTTCCCCACCATCGGCCCGTTCTGCCGCCCGACCAACAACACCCCCATCAACCCCGACGTCGCCGCGATCACCGTGATCAGCACCTGGTGCACCAGCCCGGTCACCACATCCCGGTCCCGCCGATCGGCGAACAACCGCACGTTCACACTCAGCTTCCCGCTCTCCAGCGCCCCGACCAGCCGGTCCATCCGGCGCGGAAACCGCCGCAGCATCGGCACCAGCGCCGCCAGCTCGGTGACCGCCTCCCGCTTCAGCGCCGACGGCGTCAGCCGCTCGGCCGCGTACCCGCCGGCCAGCTTGCGCGCCTCGGTGACGATGTCGAAGTCGCGCGCCAGCTCGGTGAGCGTCCCCTCCAACGTCCCCAGCGCCCGGAACACCGCCGCGACCTCGGCCGGGACCGCCAAACCATATGAGCTGACGATCCGGAACAGATCGGTGAACATCGCGACGTCGAACCCTGAGTCGCCGCGCAGATGCCGCGCGGTGAACCGCCCCAGGTCCCGCTCCAGCGCGGCCTCGTCGATCTCCTCCGGCGCCGTCATGACCTCCAGCACCGCATCGCACAGATACAGCGGGTCCCCGGCGTCGACGGCGGCCAGCAGCCGCTGCATCGACGACCGCAGCGAGGAGTCCAGCCGCCCCACGGAGCCGAAGTCGAGCATCCCGAGCCGGCCGTCGGTCAGCAGCAGGATGTTGCCGGGGTGCGGATCGGCGTGGAAGACGCCGTCGATCATCACCTGCCGCAGCAGGTAGTCCAGCAGCCGCTCGGCCAGCTCCCGCGACGAGATCCCGCGCTCGGCCAGCTGCGGCATCGCGCGCCGCAGCGGCACGCCCTCGAACCGCTCCATCACCAGCACCCGCTTGGACGAATGCTCCGTGAACGCCTTCGGCACCGCCACGCCCTCGACCCGCGTCACCGCGACGGCCGCCAGGTTCCGCGCCTCGATGCGGAAGTCCAACTCCTCGCGCAGCGCGGCCGCGAACCCCGAGGCGAGCGCCACCGCGCCCAGCGACCGGGCCCACGACGTGCGCCGCTCCAGCGTCCGGGCCAGCCGCCGGATGATGTCCAGGTCCCGCTCCACGACGGTGGTCACGCCGGGCCGGCGCACCTTGACCACCACCTCCTCGCCGGAGACCAGCCGCGCCGAGTGCACCTGCGCCACCGACGCCGCCGCCATCGGCTCCCGGTCGAAGCGGGCGAAGACCGACGCGACCGTGCCGTACTCGGCGACCAGGACGGCCTCTATCTCCGGCCAGGGCACGAATGCGGCCTCGTGCTGCAACAGCGACAGCTCCTCGACCACCTCAGCCGGCAGCAGGTCGCGCCGGGTGGACAGGATCTGCCCGAACTTGATGAACGTCAGCCCGCCCTCGTTCAGCGCGCCGCGCAACGACCGGCCGATGTTCGCCTGCGGACGTCGGCCCCGCAGGTACGGCCCGAGGCCGTGCCGCATCAGGATCATGGTGAAGCGCCAGTAGCGGCGCGAGCGCGCCACCCGCTGTCGCAGGCCGCTGATCCACTCCAGCGGCGTCGGCAGGCTGCCGCTGGGCGCCAGCGCCTCGGCGACCACCAGGAACACCATGCTGGGCAACAGGATCACCAGCAGCGACAGGACCAGCAGCAGCGGCTTCTTGGAGTCCGCGAGGCTGCCGTCGGGCAGCTTGGGCCCGAGCATCGCGGTCAGGATCGGCCCCGACATGGCCCAGGAGATCCCGGCGGCCAGGACCAGCCGGGTGGCCGAGAACCGGACGCCGAGCAGGCGGCGCACGACCGAGGCCAGCACGACCACCGTCAGGATCCACGTGAGGACGAACAGCGGCCCCTGCAAGTAGCTCATGCGGCGACCTTATTGGTCGCCGCATGAGGGAGGGGCTCTTTACGCCCCGGCGGCCACGGCGCCGGAGGCCGGCTTGGCGTCGCTCGTCCCGCTCGTCCCGGTGCCCCCGGAGGATCCGGCGGCCGAGGACGACGCCGGGGCGGCTTCCGGCAGCTTCATCTCCGGCAGGTCGGTGTGCAACGGGATCTCACCGGGGATCTCATCGGTGAGCGCCGGGGAGTCCTCGTCGAGGATCGGGGAGACAGCCGAGGTGCAGAAGCTGCAACGCCGGGCCCGCGCCGGTATCTGCTGCAGGCACTCCGGGCAGGCGCGCTTGGCATGCGACAGGTCGTGGTGCGGGTTCAGCTCCTCGGTGATCTTGTTGACCGGCAGCACGATGAGGAAGTACAGCGTCGCGGCGGTGAGCAGGAAGCTGATGCCGGCGTTGATGAACGTCCCGTAGGGGAACGTCGTCTTGCCGAGCGTGAACACCTTCTTGCTGTAGTCGCCGATGCCGCCGGTCGCCCAGCCGATCAGCGGTGTGAGGAACGCGCCGGTGAACGCGGTGACCAGTGTCGCGAACGCGGCGCCGATGACCACGCCGACGGCGAGCCCGACGACGTTGCCGCGCACGACGAATTTCACGAAGCCGTTCATTGACCCCCCTGGGTCTGGACAGGATCCTGACGAAACGTGCGCGCGGCAGCATGCCACATTCAGTGGACACCTGTGAAAACCGGGACGCCAGCAGGGGTTTTCACCCCTGCGGCTGCTGCTCCGGCCGCTGCTCCGACTGCTGCTCCGACTGCTGCTCGGGCAGCTCCTCGGACTCCGCCGCGGGCCCCTCCATGGACGCCGCCACAGTGCCTGCCTCGGGCTCCTCCGCGGCCCCTTCCGCGTCCTGCGCGCGCCGCGTGCTCCACAGGCTGGTCACCGTGGTGATCGCCAGCACGCCGATGATGACGCCGAGCGAGGTGGCGATGCCGATGGTCGGCACGGTGACCGGTCCGACGTGCTCGACCCCGGAGCCGTGCAGCGCCTCGAAGACCATCTTCACGCCGATGAAGCCCAGGATCACCGACAGGCCGTAGGACAGGTGCACCAGCCGGTCCATCAGCGCGCCGAGCAGGAAGTACAGCTGGCGCAGGCCCAGCAGCGCGAAGGCGTTGGCGGTGAAGACGATGTACGGCTCCTTGGTCAGACCGAAGATGGCCGGGATCGAGTCCAGGGCGAAGAGCAGGTCGGTGGAGCCGATGGCGACCATGACGATCAGCATCGGGGTGAAGCGGCGGTGGCCGTCGACGTGGCTGACCAGCCGCGCGCCGTCGTAGTCGTCGGTGGTGCGCACGGCGGTGCGGACCCGGCGCAGCAGCCGGTTCTCCTTGAACTCCTCCTCGCCGCCGTGCCCGGTGGCCAGCTTCACCGCGGTGTAGACCAGGAAGGCGCCGAAGACGTAGAAGATCCAGCTGAACTGGTTGATCACGGCGCTGCCGACGCCGATGAAGATGCCGCGCAGCACCAGCGCCATCACCACGCCCCACAGCAGCACCTGGGACTGGTAGGCGCGCGGGACGCGGAGTTTGGTCAGGATGATGACGAAGACGAACAGGTTGTCGACGCTGAGGCTGTACTCGGTGATCCAGCCGGCGAAGAACTCGCTGCCGTAGCGGTGGCCGGTGAAGTACCAGACTCCGACGCCGAACAGGATGCTGGCCGCGACGATGCCGGCGACCCAGACCGCGGCCTCGCGGGTCTTGATGGCGTGCGGGTACCGGATGCCGTGCCACAGGTCCAGGCCGACGGCCACGGCCAGGACGGCGATCGTGGCGATCCAGACGGTCAGGGTGACGTGCATGGCGGGACTCCTCCGGCGTTGTCAGGGCGTGCACAAGCGCCGAAAGTCTTCTCCACCTGGAACCCGCGAAACCGCAGGTCAGGCCGGGGGGCCGGGAGCCGGGGGCTCCGTGATGACGACCCGTCCGATTGAGGAGTACTCCCCTTCGATGCTTCCATGCTCCCAGCTGGCGGGCCGATCGTGCAAACCGACGGCCCGACCCCTCGTCCGGCGGGCGCCGATCTGCTTTGATGGAGCCGGATCTTTGTGGTGTAGACCACATGGCCGAACTGCACCACGCCGCACCGCATCGAGGGAGAAGCCCATGGAGTCCCTGCCGCCGGAGCTGTCGCCGACCGGATACCTCGCCGAGGTGCGCCGGGTCCTGGAGCACATCGAGAAGACCCAGGCCGACGCGGTGGTGGCGGCCGGAGCCCTGATCGCGGACTCGATCGCCGCCGAGGGCGTGCTGCAGGCCTTCGGGACCGGGCACTCCGAGGCGCTGGCGATGGAGGTCTCCGGGCGTGCGGGCGGGTTCGTGCCGAGCAACAAGCTGGCGCTGCGCGACCTGATCCTGTTCGGCGGGGAGCCGGTGGACCTGCTCGACGACCCCAAGGTCGAGCGGCGGGAGGGGCTGGCGAAGCGGATCTACGAGCTGGCGCCGGTCGAGCCGCAGGACGTGTTCGTGATCGCGTCGAACTCCGGCGGCAACGGGGTGATCGTGGAGATGGCCGAGCACGTCACCTCCCTGGGTCACAAGCTGATCGCCATCACCTCCCTGGAGCACACGTCGCGCATCACGTCGCGCCACTCCTCCGGCAAGGTGCTCAAGGACTTCGCGGACGTGGTGCTGGACAACGGCGCGCCGTACGGGGACGCGGTGCTGCCGCTGCCGTCGTTCGGCGCGAACGTGTGCGGGATCTCCTCGGTGGGCAACGCGGTGCTGGCGCAGATGGTGATCGCCGAATCGGTGCGCCTGCTGGCCGAGCGCGGTGTCGAGGCGCCGATGTACCTTTCGGCGAACGCCACCGGCAGCGACGGCCACAACGACGCCTTGGAGGCTCGGTACGCGGGGCGGATCCGGCGCTCGGCGTCCTGAAAGCGGCAGCGACGCACCACTGGCATCGCACCAATAGCCGCAACTTTGTGCGCCCACCCGTCTCCCACCACCACCCGTTATGGAGACGCTTCGCGTCACAATCGCATTGGGATGGAATAGATCACCACCGGTTCGCCGCTCTTCGTTAGGCTGGACGTGAACCGCCGGACAGCCACGACAAGACGGATGGGGTGCTTCACAGTGGTCGCGCGCAAGGATCCGAAGGCTCTCTACGAGCTGGCGCCCGGCACTCCGGGCCTGGCCGGCGTCGTGTTGCTGCACCAGATGGAGGGCTTCATGGACGCCGGCGGCGCCGGCCGCCTGGCCTCCGAGCACCTGCTGGACCAGTTCGACCACCGCCTGGTGGCGTCCTTCGACGTGGACCGGCTCATCGACTACCGCAGCCGGCGCCCCACGATGACCTTCGACAAGGACCACTACGACCACTACGAAGACCCGGCCCTGGACCTGCACCTGCTCACCGACGGGGCGGGCAAGCGCTTCCTGCTCCTGGACGGCCTGGAACCGGACCGCGAGTGGGAGCTGTTCGCGCTGGCGGTCCGCAGCCTGGTCGAGCACTTCGACGTGAGCATCACCGTCGGCATGCACGGCATCCCCATGGGCATCCCCCATACCCGCCCCCTGGGCATCACCGCGCACGCCACCAACCCCGGCCTGGTCGACACCACGGACCAGCCGGTCCTGGACCGCCTCCAGGTCCCCAGCAGCGCGGCATCCCTGCTGGAGTACCGCCTCGGCGAGTGGGGCCACGACGCCGCCGGCTTCGCGGTCCACGTCCCGCACTACCTGGCCTCGTCCCTGTATCCGCAGGCTGCGATCCGCCTCCTGCGCGCGGTCTCGGAGGCGACCGGCCTGGTCCTGCCGGACGTCGAACTCCGCGACGCGGCCCGCCGCGCCTCGGAGGACATCGACCGCCAGGTCCAGGAGTCCTCGGAGGTCGAGGACGTGGTGCGAGCACTGGAGCGGCAGTACGACGCGTTCAACGTGACGGATCGCAAGAACCTGCTGAGCGACAACGACGGCAAGATGCCGACCGCCGATGAGCTGGCGGCGGAGTTCGAGCGGTTCCTGGCCGACCAGGACGGGCCGCCGCCGAGCCCGTGAGGCGGTGGGCTTCAGGCAGCAGCCAGAACCCTGATTCAAGTGGATGAGAGGCCGCCGCGCCCGACATGATGGTCGGATGCGGCGGTCTTTGCGGTACATGGACGCGGTCAAGCTCTTGGCCGGCGGCGAGAACCAGCTGGTCAAGCTGCTCGACGAGGCGAGCGCCACGATGCTGCTCGGCGCCGGGGTCTTCGACCTCTTCGAGGCGCGTGAGCAGGCGCTGCGGCTGCTGGCGAAGGTGCTCGACAAGTTCGGGGAGAAGCTGCGCGGGGTCGATCGGCTGACGCGGACCGAGCGGATTCACGCGGCGCACGAGATCATACGGACTACTGCGTACTTTGATGCCCTCGGCGAGGCGATGGGCGAGTTCCAGCGGGCTGAAGCGCCGCGGTTCTCAGCCGCCGAGCAGACATCGCTGGCTCTCACCACCGATGCCAACCTCGGCTGGCGCGATCTCTATGTGGAACTGAGCGAACGGAATCTCTTCTCATTACCGCTGTGGGACAACACCTCGGTGAGGATCTTCGCGAACCTCTCCGAATACTTACACAAGCACCTGGTGGGATTGGCGTTCTGGGACGCGCTCGACGAAACCGAGCAAGACCGTCTCGCCGGGCTCCTGGCGGATCGAGTGCCTCGCGAGGCGGCGGCGCGCTATGAGGAGAGCTTGAGGCGCCTGTCGACGGACTGCCCCGAGTTCGGAGTCTGGGTCAACCTCCAAGCCCACGCCACGACCCGCGAACAGCTGGGCGCCGGTCTGGCCGATCTGGAAGCACTGCTGGCACCGCTCGCCGCCGAATCCGCGGCACACCACCAGGAGTCCGTCGCCCGCAGCTACCGCGCGGCTCTTGCCAAGCCGATCATCGTCACCGACGGTCCGGACTCCCACCTCACGCTACCATCGCTCGGCGAGGGGTACATCGACCACAGCTTCCGACTCGCGTTCGCCGGCCTTCCCAAGGGCCGGAGCTGGCACGAGCACAAGCTCCGCCAAGACCTGCCCTCGCTGCTGAGTTCTTACCTGATGTCCGAGGACGCCCTGAGCACGCCGATGCTGATCCTCGGCCAACCGGGCTCCGGCAAGTCCGTCCTCTCGCGCATCCTCGCGGCCCGCCTGCCGACCGAGTACTTCCTGCCGATCCGGGTCGAGCTGCGGCGTGTCGACGCCGAAGGCGATCTGCAGGACTACATCGAGTCCGCGATCCGCGAACAGACCGGTGAGCGCGTGCAGTGGCCCCGGTTCGCGGCCGCCGACCCGAACCTGACCCCGGTGGTGATCCTGGACGGCTTCGACGAACTCCTCCAGGCCACTGGCGTCGCCCAGACCGACTTCCTGTTCCGGATCGAGCGTTTCCAGGAACGCGAACGCGACCAGGGCCGCTCGGTCGCGGTGATCGTCACCAGCCGGACGGCAGTCGCCGATCGGGCGACGATTCCGGCCCACACTCCGATCATCCGCCTGGAGCCCTTCGACGACGAGCAGATCGCCGCGTGGGTCGACGTCTGGAATCGGTCGAACGAGCCCTCACTCATGGACCGCGGCGTGCAGCCGTTGTCCCTCACAACGGTACTCCGCTACCGCACGCTCGCCGAGCAGCCGCTCCTGCTGCTGATGCTGGCTCTGTACGACGCCTCGGACAACGCGTTGAGCGCACTGGATCCCGGCGTCAGCCTGAGCACGGTCTACGAACAGCTGCTCAAGGACTTCGCCCGCCGCGAGCTGATGAAGGACCCGGACGTGACCGACCTGGACCGCCGGGTCGAGCAGGAGCTGCTGCGGCTGTCGATCGTCGCCTTCGCGATGTTCAACCGGGGCACCCAGTGGATCGACGCGGAAAGCGTCACCGCGGACCTGGGCAGTCTGAACATCTGGAAGGCCGAGCGCACCCCGAACACCATACGTTCGACGCTCACCGCGGGCCAGCAGATGATCGGCAGGTTCTTCTTCATCCACGACGTGCGCGCGACGCGTGACGGCGAGGAGATGCAGACGTATGAGTTCCTGCACGCGACCTTCAGCGAATACCTCATCGCGCGGCTCGTCGTCCTCCTGCTCGACGAGCTCGCCGCGCAGCACCTCGCCTCGGCCTACGCGATGTCCGCCACGATCAACGACACGCTGCTCTACACGTTGTTATCATTCGACGCCCTGGCGGCCCGGGCGCCGATCGTCGACTTCCTGGCCGAGCTGACGGCCCAGCGCGACCCGGAGGTCCGCCAGGCCATGGCCGAGGTGGTCACGACACTGTTCCACAACAGCCTCATGGAGCGGACCGACCACACCTTTGCCGGCTACCAGCCGGTCGTCACGGAAGTGGTGACGCGCGCCGGAAGCTGGCACGCGAACCTGTTCCTCCTCATGGCCATGACCCGGGGCCGCATCAGCATGCGCGAGATGTATCCCGACCAGGGCTACGGCGCGGTCAACCAATGGCGCCGGTTCGTGAACCTGTGGCGAAGCTGCGTACGCGGCGAGGGGTGGAACGGCCTCGCCGACTGCCTGACCGTGGAGCGTGCATGGATCGACGAGCACCAGGACATCGTCATCCGCTTCGGACTTCCCGGCGTCGTCGGGGGCAGGCCCGACATGAAGTGGCCGTACCACTTCGCGGGATCACAGTGGCAGAACGGCGGACGATGGAATTCGCACTCCCACGGCGCATTGACGCTGCGGGCGAACTTCCTCGCGGACCGGCGCCTGGACATGGCGATGCACAACATGATGCCGATAGCCGACGCACTGCCGACTCTGGCGAACACCCTCTACAACACAGCGGACGGCCGGCTCGTGACAGCGAGCGCGCTGTTGACCGCAGCGCTCGTGGCGCCGTACACCTCCAAACCCGCCGACGACGCGCTCCTCGATCTCGCGAACGCGCTTCCGGACGTCCCGTTGCGGCTGCCGCAGAACGAGGCGTTCACCTTCAACGCACTCTGCCTCGGCCTGTTCATCAACGCGGTTGAGCTGAACAGGGTGTCGGCCGACACCCGTGATCGGCTGGAGGCGCTGGCGATCGAGATGTACAAGACGTGGGGTGACTCGCGACGAATCCGCAAGCTCTACAGCCGCCTCGCCGCCCTTAAGGCTAAAAAACCAGCTCCGCCAACCCCCGCAGCGTCTCCCCCTCCCGAGCCGTCACCAGCAGCGTCGTCACCGGAGACTCCCGCCACGCCACCAGCCGCTCCTTGATGCGCTCGGGCGGCCCGACCAGCGAGATCTCGTCGGCGAAGGCGCTCGGGACCGCCATCACGGCCTCGTCGCGCTTGCCGTCGAGGAACAGTTCCTGGATGCGGTCCGCCTCGGCTTCGTAGCCCATGCGGACCATCAGGTTCTTGTGGAAGTTCGCGCCCTTGGCGCCCATGCCGCCGATGTAGAAGGCCAGGGCGCCCTTGATGGGCCACAGGGCCTGCTCGATGTCGTCGGCGGCGGCGCCGGTGAAGGCCAGGTGGACCATGGCGGTGATCTCGAAGCCGGCCTTGGCGCCGGCGATCTGGTCGGCGTAGACCTCGGGGCGTTCCGGGACGTAGTACAGGGGCAGCCAGCCGTCGGCGATCTCGGCGGTCAGCGCGACGTTCTTGGGGCCTTCGGCGCCGAGGAAGAGGGGGAGGTCCTTGCGCAGCGGGCGCAGGTTGGTGCGCAGGGGCTTGCCCAGGCCCATCGAGTCCGGGCCCTGATACGGCAGGGGGTAGTACTCGCCGTCGTTGGCGACCGTCTCGCGGCGCAGGACCTTGCGGATCACCTCGACGTATTCGCGGGTGCGCGCCAGCGGCTTCGGGTACGGCCGGCCGTACCAGCCCTCGACCACCTGCGGGCCGCTCAGGCCCAGGCCGAGGATCACGCGGCCGCCGGAGAGGTGGTCGAGCGTGATGGCGTGCATGGCCGTGGCGGTGGGCGTGCGGGCCGCCATCTGCGCGATGCCGGTGCCCAGGCGGATGCGGCTGGTGCTGGCCGCCAGGTACGCCAGGGGGGTGAACACGTCGGAGCCCCACGACTCCGCGGTCCAGACGGAGTCGTAGCCGAGGTCCTCGGCCTGGCGCGCTAGGCCGACCCAGTCGTACGTGGGCGGGGTGGAGGCCCAGTAGCCGAGTTGGAGGCCGAGCTTGAGGTCCGCGGTCATGGGGGCTCCTCGCCGGGGGCTGGGACGGAACTAGAACACGTTACAGTAATGGGGCAGCAGAGTGCAGCCTACGTGCGCTCGCTGCTGCTTGCCAGAGGCGAGAGCTCGTCGTAGGTGAACACGGGAGGAGCGCTGCCTTCGTGGACGTCGCGGATGAAGGCGTCCTGCGGGAGGACCCAGCCGGACTCGTGGAAGATCCGCTTCACGGCATCGCGAAGGCCGGAGTCGGCGCGCGCCTTGGTGACCCAGTCCTGCGGGGAGTCGAACAGCCGGCGTAGACGCGCTGAGCGTTGCAGGAGCTCGGCAAGCAGCGCGGTCTGGGCGCCGGGGAGGCGCGGCTTTCCGGCCGCGTCGGCGAGCACGCCTGTGGCGTTGGCGTACAGGTACGCAGCGTCCAGCCGCTCCCCCGACGGCAGCGTCATCGGGAAGTCCGCGTCCGCGCCGGACAGCAGGACCCTGCGGTAGCGGGGCAGCTCGGTGGCGTCCACGGCTTGGAGCTGGTCGGCGTCCAGGAGGGTCAGGACCACTTCCGCCTCGCTGCCGGGACCGGCGGGGTCGACGAACGGGGAGTTGGCCACATAGCCGTTCCGCGCGACATGTGCTGAGACGCCGACGCCGAGCCCTGATACGCGCAGCGTCGTCATCGGGACGACTGCGGGCAGGCCCAGGCGGCTCAGCTTGTGGTGCAGCTGGCCGGGTGCGGCGTTGGAGCCGACCGCGATCACCGGATGGCGTTTGCCGGTCGACGGTCTGCCGGCCTGGTCGAGTGTGTCGTCGAGAGTCGCGCCGCCGTCAACGAACCAGTTGCCGAGGTACTGCCGTGCCACCGGCGTCATCGCAAACAACTGCGAACCGCTGAGCAACGCGGGCCCGCCGATCGTCCGGCCGGGATAGCTGAGCGGGTCCAGGGCCGGGACGCCGGCCATCCCCAGCGCCGCCAAGCTCACCAATTGCGCCCCCGCGCGTTCGCCACCATCACCGCGAACGGCGGGATGAACGCCGCCACGACGCTCATCGCGATCGCCAGCCCCGGCGAGAACAGCCGGACGACGGTCCACGCGAGGATGACGAGCACCAGGCAGGTCCCCATCATGATCAGGTAGACCTGCTCACGCGTCCGCTGTGACAGCGGCGAGCGGTCCTCCGGCCAGTCCTCGGGCTCCTCGACGGGACGGTACGGCGGGATGTCGCGCCCCGGCTGCCAGTGCGGCCCCTGCCGGATGTGGCGTGCCACGACCACCGCGTCGACCAGCGCGGCGAGCCCGACGACGGCACAGAAGACGACGAAGCCGACGGCGTGCTGGGTGATGAAGAAGACCACCCCGCCGATCGCACTGGCCAGCCCGATCAGAGCCATCGCCAGCCGCATGCGCAGCGGGCTGCGCGCGTGCATGGGCTCGTCGCCGCTGCGGATCCGGTGCGGATCGAACTTGGCCATCGCGATGTTTCGCTCCTCTCTTCCAGAGTAATGCCCGGTGGAGAGGCGGGGATATCACCGACACACCTGGCCGCCGCGGTCGCCGTCGCCGCGGTCGCCATGGTCGCTCACCGCAACCACCACCCCATCAGCCACGCCGAGCCGCTGCTCAAAGCCGAGCATCAGGCACCGCCACCGCCGCACCGCCGCACCGCCGCACCGCCTGGCGACCTTGCCGGTCTCCCTCGAGCATCGCCACACCGAAGCAGCCCAGCCCAGCCCCAACCACCCGCCCGACACGCCAAAGGCGGCCCGCAGCAACCTCCCGCCGCAGACCGCCCCAGCGCGCCGACATGCCGTCCAGCTCCCAGAGCCCAACCGCCGGCCCCTACCCCATAGCCGCCTGCATGGCCCGCAGCTCCTTCTTCAGCTCCCCGATCTCGTCCCGGAACCGAGCCGCCAGCTCGAACTGCAGCTCCGCCGCCGCCGCGTGCATCTGCTGCGACAGGTCCTCGATCAGCCCCAGCAGCTCCTCCGCCGGCTTCCCGGCCACGTCCAGGGACCGCATGGTCCCCTTCGACGCGACGCCCGGCACCGGGGCCTTGCCCCGCGACTGCTGCCGACCGGAGCCGCCCAGCAGCTCGGCGGTGTCGGCGTCCTCGCGGGCCAGCAGGTCGGTGATGTCCGCGATGCGCTTGCGCAGCGGCTGCGGGTCGACGCCGTGGGCCTCGTTGTACGCGATCTGCTTGTCCCGGCGGCGGTTGGTCTCGTCGATCGCCAGCCGCATCGACGGGGTGATCGTGTCCGCGTACATGTGCACTTCGCCGGAGACGTTGCGGGCCGCGCGGCCGATGGTCTGGATCAGCGAGCGCCCGCTGCGCAGGAAGCCTTCCTTGTCCGCGTCGAGGATCGCCACCAGGGACACCTCGGGCAGGTCCAGGCCCTCCCGCAGCAGGTTGATGCCGACCAGGACGTCGTACTCGCCCATCCGCAGCTCGCGCAGCAGCTCGACGCGGCGCAGCGTGTCGACCTCGGAGTGCAGGTAGCGGGTGCGGACGCCGCGTTCCAGGAGGTAGTCGGTCAGGTCCTCGGACATCTTCTTCGTCAGCGTCGTGACGAGCGAGCGCTCGTCGCGCGCCGCCCGCGCCTGGACCTCGGCGACCAGGTCGTCGATCTGGCCGTGCGTCGGCTTGAGCACCACCTGCGGGTCGACCAGGCCGGTGGGCCGGATGATCTGCTCGACCGGGGTCTTGGAGAGCTCGTCGGCCTGCTTGGCCAACTCGTACGGGCCCGGCGTCGCCGACAGGTACACCGTCTGCCCGACCCGCTCCTCGAACTCCTCCCAGCGCAGGGGGCGGTTGTCGATCGCCGAGGGCAGCCGGAAGCCGTGCTCGACCAGCGTGCGCTTGCGGGAGGCGTCACCCTCGTGCATCGCGCCGATCTGCGGGACGGTGACATGCGACTCGTCGATGACCAGCAGGAAGTCCTCGGGGAAGAAGTCGATCAGGGTGGACGGCGGGGATCCGGACTCGCGGCCGTCGATGTGCCGGGAGTAGTTCTCGATGCCGGAGGTGAAGCCGACCTGGCGCATCATCTCCAGGTCGTAAGTGGTGCGCATGCGCAGCCGCTGCGCCTCCAGCAGCTTGCCCTGCTTCTCCAGCTCGGCCAGCCGGTCGGCGAGTTCGATCTCGATGTTGCCCAGCGCGCGCTCCATCCGGTCCGACCCCGCGACGTAGTGCGTGGCCGGGAAGACCCGCAGCTCCTCGTCGACGGTCAGGATCTCGCCGGTGACCGGGTGCAGCGTCATCAGGCGCTCGACCTCGTCGCCGAACATCTCGATGCGGACCGGGTGCTCCTCGTAGACCGGGAAGATCTCGACGGTGTCGCCGCGCACCCGGAACGTGCCGCGGGTGAAGGCCAGGTCGTTGCGCGCGTACTGCATGTCCACGAAGCGGCGCAGCATCTTGTCGCGGTCGTGCTCCTCGCCGACCCGCAGCCGCACCGAGGCCTTCAGGTACTCCTCCGGCGTGCCCAGGCCGTAGATGCAGGACACGGTCGAGACCACGACCACGTCGCGCCGGGTCAGCAGCGAGTTGGTGGTGGAGTGCCGCAGCCGCTCGACCTCCTCGTTGATCGAGGAGTCCTTCTCGATGTAGGTGTCGGTCTGCGGGACGTACGCCTCGGGCTGGTAGTAGTCGTAGTAGGAGACGAAGTACTCGACCGCGTTGTTCGGCAGCAGCTCGCGGAACTCGTTCGCCAGCTGCGCGGCCAGCGTCTTGTTCGGCGCCATGACCAGGGTCGGGCGCTGGACCTTCTCGATCAGCCACGCGGTGGTGGCCGACTTGCCGGTGCCGGTGGCACCCAGCAGCACCACGTCCTTCTCCCCGGCCTCGATCCGCCGGGCCAGCTCGGCGATGGCCGCCGGCTGGTCGCCGGCGGGCTGGTAGTCGCTGACGACCTCGATCGGCGCGACGGTGCGGGTGAGTTCGGACAGAGGGCGCATGGTTTAGAGATTACGCGGCGCCTCTGACAAGCACCGGAAGGTCCGCGGAAGCGGGCTCGGCGAGAATCGCCTCATGTCACACGCGCCACTCCTGATCCTGGTTCACAGCCCGTTGGTGGGACCCGCGACCTGGCAGCCGGTCGCACGACTGCTGCGCGACCGCTACGACGTACTTGTGCCGAGTCTGCACGGCATCGCCACCGGTCCCGGGCCGTACGCGCGCCGAATCGCCAGGGAGGTGGCGCGAAACGCGCACTTCGACGAGATCGTCCTCGTCGGCCACAGCGGCGCCGGCGCCTACCTGCCCGCGATCGTCGACGCCGTAGACGGTCGCGTGACCGGCATCGCCTTCGTCGACGCCCAGCTCCCCCGCCCCGGCCTGAGCGACTTCGACGCCTCCCCGCCGGACTTCCGCGAAGCCCTGACCGCGATGGCCGACGACGGCATGCTCCCGCCCTGGAACCAGTGGTTCGCACCGGAGCTCATGACAGAGCTGATTCCGCATACGGAGCAACGAAAAGCCTTCCTGGCCGAGCTCCATCCCATCGCGCTCGCGTACTTCCAGGAGCCGGCTCCGCCCACCGAGTCCTGGTCCGCAACGCAGTGCACGTACCTCCAACTCAGCGAGGGCTACCGCGAGCAGGCCGACCGCGCCGCAGCCCTCGGCTGGCCCACGACCCGCCTGGACGCCGACCACCTCGCCGTCTTCACCGGGCCCGAACCGGTCGCCGACTTCTTGTCGGAGTTCGTGGAGACGCTTGCCAAGCGCTGATCCCTGTTCAATACTGCGCACTAGCGCGCGCCAGCGGTCTAGACCACGCACCTTTCGCTCAAAACCATGCACCGCTCCCACCTAGTGAACCTGGCAGGTCCATGCGACCCATGCGATCCCTCCGTATCCTCCCGGCGGCCGCCCTCATCGCCGCCGTCGTCCCCGTCTCCCTGGTCACCGCGCCGCACACCGCGCGCGCCGCCACCGCCTCCGGCCCGCCGCAGACCATCCCGGCGGTCCGCGCCTGGTCCGCAGGCTCCGGCTCCACCTCCTACACGTGGACCTCGGCGAGCCGCGTCGTCATCGACCCCGCGTACGCCGCGCAGCTCCAAGGCGACGCCAGTACCTTCGCCGCCGACCTGTCCGCCCTGGAAGGCCGCACCGTCGGCGTCGCACAGGGCACCGCAGGCCCGGGCGACATCGCCCTGACCCTCGGCGGCAGCCAGCCCTCCGAGGGCTACACCATGACCGTCGGCGCCGGCATCTCGATCCAGGGCAGCACCACCACCGGCGAGTTCTGGGGCACCCGCACCGTGCTGCAGCTCCTGCACCAGGGCCCGACGATCGCGGCCGGCACCGCGACCGACTCTCCCGACAAGTCCGAGCGCGGGCTGATGCTGGACACCGGCCGCCGCTTCTTCGACGTGGCGTTCGTGGAGAACCAGATCCGCGAGATGTCCTACCTCAAGATGAACTACCTGCACCTGCATCTGTCCGACACCTACGGCTTCCGGCTGGAGAGCACCACGCACCCGGAGATCACCTCCGCGCAGCACTACTCCAAGCAGGACATCGCGAACATCATCGCGTTGGCGAACCAGTACCACGTGACCGTCGTCCCGGAGATCGACATGCCGGGCCACATGGACGCGATCCTGTCCGCCGAGCTGGGCATCGGCCACGACTACCGGCTCAAGGACAGCAGCGGCAACGCCAGCAGCAGCTTCATCGACCTGACCATCCCCGGCGCCCGGCAGCTGATCAGCGACCTGATCACCGAGTACGAACCCTTGTTCACCAACAGCCCGTACTGGCACCTGGGCGCCGACGAGTACGTCACGAACTACAGCTCCTACCCGCAGCTGCTCACGTACGCCCAGCAGAACTACGGCGCCAACGCCACCGCGAAGGACACCTTCTACGGCTTCGTGAACTGGGCCGACGGCATCGTCCGGGCCGGCGGCAAGACGATGCGGATGTGGAACGACGGCCTGAAGTCCGGCGACGGCACGATCACCGTGAACCCGGACGTCGTCGTCGAGTACTGGAGCAACACCGGCCTGTCCCCGCAGCAGGTCGTCGACGCCGGCCACAGCATCGCCAACGAGGCGTACACCCCGACGTACTACGTCTACGGCGGCCCGAAGCCGGACACCACGTTCATGTACGAGTCCTGGAACCCGGACCTGTTCGACGGCTCGACCACCATCAGCAACGCCGCCGCCAACCTCGGGTCCCTGATCCACGTCTGGTGTGACAACCCGGGCTCCGAGACCGAGGACCAGACCGCCGACGGCATCAAGTACCCGATGCGCGACCTCGCGCAGATGACGTGGAACTCCCCCAAGCTGGTCGCCACCTATGCCGCCTTCGTCCCGATCATGGACGCCGTCGGCCGCAACCCGCTCTACCCGAAGCCCTCCATCGCCGGCGACCTGGCGCAGGGCAAGCCGACCACCGCCTCCAGCATCGAGACGCCGAACTTCCCGGCGTCCGACGCCACCGACGCCGACCTGAGCACCCGCTGGTCCAGCCAGTACGTCGACCCGACGTGGCTGCAGGTGGACCTGGGCTCGGTGCAGACCGTGAACCGCGTGGTGCTGGCCTGGGAGGCCGCGTACGGCAAGAACTACCAGATCCAGCTGTCGAACGACGGTACGACCTGGACCACCGTCGCCACCCGCACCAAAGGCACCGGCGGCACGGAGACCCTCACCTTCCCGAACGCCACCGGCCGCTACATCCGCATGGACGGCACAGCGCGCGGCACGCAGTGGGGCTACTCGCTGTGGGAGTTCGAGGTCTTCGACGACACGAGCGCGTCACTGAACGGCACCCACACCATCACCACCGGCGGCCAGGCCCTGGACGACCCCGGATCCTCCACCGCGACCGGCACCCAGCTCATCACCTGGGTCCTGCACGGCGGCAGCAACCAGCAGTGGACGTTCGCCGAGCAGCCCGACGGCTCCTACCAGCTCACCAACGGCGCGTCCGGGCTGTGCCTGGACGTGACCGGCAGCTCCGCGGCGGCCGGCGCGGCCGTGATCCAGTGGACCTGCACCGGGAACGCGAATCAGCACTGGAGTGTCAAACCACTGACCGGCGGCGGCTACACGATCGCCTCGGTGAACAGCGGCCTGCTGCTGACCACGGCTTCCACGGCGAACAACGCGCTGGTGACGCAGCAGAACGACAGCGGCAGCGCGTTGCAGCACTGGTCGATCATCTGAGCGGGCGACGCAGCACTCGGACCACTCGGACCACTCGGACCACTCGGACCACTTGGATCACTCGGATCAGAGGTCGAGGGCGTACCGGTTGAGCGTCCGCCCGGGAATCGAGCCTGAAGGCACGACTCCCACCCGGATGAAGCCCCTCGCCTCGTAGAACGGCTCGGCGTTGGGGTCCGCATCGAGAACGACAGTGCGGACCCCGATGCCGCGCGCGGTTTCGAGCATGTGCTGGAGCAACCGGCGTCCCACGCCCTTGCCGATCATGTCCGGATCGACGAACAGGCTCCCGAGCTCAGCCTCCGGCGGCTCCCCTTCCAGCGTCGAGACGGCCACGACGCGGCCGGCGGTCTCGGCGACCGTCATGCGCGCCGGAACCATCTCGTCAGCGTGGACCCTGAGCTCCTCCCGGCAGCTCTCCATGAACTCCTCGCTGTAGCCCCAATGGGCCTTGGAGCGCATGACCAGCTCGGTCAGCACGGCGGCTTCCTCGGGTCGGGCCTGGCGAATCGTCACATCCAAAGTCACGTCTCACACCTTACATTTCGAGCGTCGCACCGCTGTGTTTTTCTCCGCGCGGCCTTGGATTCTGCTCGGAAAAGCTCGACTCGCGCCCGCCGGTGAGAGATAACTCTCGGGCAATCCCCACCCCTCGGAAGGAGTACCTGTGAGACTCCGCAAAACCCTCCTGGCGTCCCTCGCCGCCGGCGCGTTGGCCGGCGTCGGCGCGCTGACGCCGGGCAGCGCCTCGGCGACGCCGCCGAACGCCACGTACACCGTCACCATCGGCTCGAACGGCACCTTCTCGGCGCAGTCCGACTCCCCGGCCGGGGCGTTCGTCGACCGCGACGGCACGTTCTACTTCCAGGAGTCCTACTCGGGCTACGGGTCGACCGACAGCCGGGTCTGGCAGTTCTACTCCGGCACCGACTTCGACAGCGCCGGCCTGAACACGACGATCAGCAACTCGGTCAACCCGGCCAACTCCCAGGACGCGAACAACAACACCACCTGGCGCTGCGACAACAGCCCGACCGGCCTGTCCAGCACCAGCGCCGGGTCCGGCTCGGGCTACACCCAGCCGAACTTCTGCGACCTGATCGGGATGTGGGTCGACCCCGACACCGGCAACTGGGTCGGTCTGGTGCACAACGAGTTCACGCCGCAGCCCTTCGGCGACGGCCTGCACTACGACGCCATCGACTACGCCGTGTCCACCGACCGGGGTATGACCTGGAAGATCGAGGGCCACGCGATCACCTCGCCGTACAGCACCACCCGCAACGACACGACGGCGTTCCCGAACCAGACGTACTACTACGGCGACGGCGACCAGCGGCTGTACGTGGACACCGCGTCCGGCTACTTCTACGTCTACTACGGCTCCCGCGTGGTCCCCAAGGGCGGCGTCGGCGGCAGCACCGGCGGGCTGGCGCACGTCGCGCGCGCCCCGATCAGCGGCAAGATGGCGACCGGGACCTGGCAGAAGTGGTACAACGGCGCCTGGACGCAGCCCGGTGTCGGCGGCCTGGAGAGCAACATGGAGCCGGTCGACTCCAGCAACCCGACCGGCTACACCGCCCCGGCCAACGACTACGACCCGGCCAACACCGGGACCGTGGACCAGCAGGTGTCGGCCGGGCAGCTGCCCTCGAAGTCGCCGCTGTTCATCATGAACATCACCTACAACGCCTACCTGGGCCTGTACCTCGGCACGCCCGAGGTCGTGTCCGGCACGCAGCCGCAGCAGTACTACGTCACCGACGACCTGTCGACACAGAAGTGGTACTACGTCGGCGACTCGGGGTCCTCCTACACCCAGGGGTCCTGGTACCGGTGGTTCGCCGACAGCGGCGACAAGTGGAACCCGACCATCGTCGGCAAGTCGTTCCGCGCGTACTGCTCGGTGGCCTGCGTGAACAACGCCGGCTCGCTGTACACCAACGAGACGATCGGCTCCACCGCGCCGGCGCAGCCGCCGGTGGACACCACCAAGTCCTACACGATCGGCACCTCCGCGGGCCGCGTGCTGGCGCAGGTCGCGAGCAGTACGGCGACCACCTCCGACGCCGCCGCGACCGGCTCGACGCTGGAGGCGTGGCAGTTCACCGCCAACGGCGACGGCTCCTACCGCATCACCAACTCCTCGACCGGCCAGGCCCTCGGCGTCGACTCGTCGACGACCTCCAGCCGGGCCTGGGGCACCGCGCCGACCGCGACGACGCTGTCCGGCGGGACCGGCAGCGTCGGGCAGCAGTGGTGGATCGTGCCGGTGACCGGCGCGAGCGGCAGCTACAAGCTGGTCAACAGGTACAGCGGCCTGGTGCTGGCACTGTCGTCGAACACCTCGCGGCTCGCCGAGACCACCCCGACGCGCGCCTGGACCGACACCTCGGGCAGCAGCGTCGGCGGCGGCCGGACCGCGGCGGAGCAGGCGCTGGCGCTCACGCCGGTGACGTCGTCGGGCGCCGAGACGGTGACGGTGGCGAACCCGGGAACGCAGACCACGACCGTGAACACCACGGCCTCGCTGCAGATCACCGCCTCGGACAGCAAGAACAACGCCCTGACGTACTCCGCGACCGGGCTGCCGGCCGGGCTGTCGATCAGCTCCTCCGGACTGATCTCCGGCACGGCGACCACGGCCGGTTCGTCGAACGTGACGGTGACCGCCTCGTCGGGGACCGCGAGCGGATCGACGACGTTCACCTGGACCGTCGGGTCGGCGCCGCCGAACCTGACCGGCACGCACACGCTGACCGCGTCGGGCCAGGCGCTGGACGACCCGAACCACTCCACGACCGCCGGCACGCAGCTGATCACCTGGTCGCCGAACGGCGGATCGAACCAGAAGTGGGTGTTCACACAGCAGTCGGACGGCTCGTACCAGATCCAGAACCAGCAGTCGCAGCTGTGCATGGACGACAACGGCGGGTTCACGACGCCGGGGACGTCGGTGATCCAGTGGACCTGCACCGGGAACGCCAACCAGCACTGGACGGCGACGCGTCTGAGCAGCGGTGCGTACACGTTGACGAACGTGAACAGCGGGCTGCTGGTGACGACGGCTTCGACGTCGAACGGGGCGCTGGTCACGCAGCAGACGAACAGCGGGTCGGCGCTTCAGCAGTGGACCGTCAACTAACGGTGAAGTAGTTACGAAACGCGTCAGGCGCCCGGATCGACAACGGTCCGGGCGCCTGCACTTTTCTCCGCGCCGACTTGGATTCTGCTTGAGAATGCTCGACTGTCTGCTCGATCTTGCGAGATAACCATCTGGACAATCGGATGAACTCATGGGCCCACGCCGCGCCCCCGGATCAAGGGTCCGCAGGACCCGTACCGGGGGTTGGTAGGGGACTGAACGGAGTACCTGTGCGACACCCGCGCAAATCCCTCGCCGTGACGACCGCTGTGGCAGCGGTCGCCGCCATGGCGTTGCTGCCTTCGGGCCAAGCGTCGGCGGCGTCGGCGGCGTCCGGCGCCAAGCCCACGTACCAGATCTCGATCGGTGCCGTGAACAGCTTCGCGTACCCGGACGACACCCCGGCGTCGGCCTACCTCGACGCCGACGGCTCGTTCCACTTCCAGGAGTCGTACTCGCTGTACGCCAAGACCGACCCGCGCTCGTGGGAGTTCTACAGCGGCACGAGCTTCGACGACGCGACGCTGGACACCGGCCTGAGCAACGCGGTGAACCCGGCCAACGCCCAGGACTCGAACAAGGACACCACCTGGCGCTGCAACAACAGCCCGACCGGGCTTGAGTCGACCTACATGAACAACGGCACCGGCTACTACTCGCAGCGCAACTACTGCGACCTGTCCGGGACGTGGGTCGACCCGGACACCGGCGACTGGTACGGCCTGGTGCACAACGAGTTCACCCCGCAGCCCTTCGGCGACGGCCTGCACTACGACGCCATCGACTACGCGGTCTCGCACGACCACGGCAAGACCTGGTCGATCCTCGGGCACGCGATCACCTCGCCGTACAGCACCGCCCGCAACGACACCAAGGCCTTCCCGAACCAGACGTACGACTACGGCGACGGCGACCAGCGCCTGTTCGTGGACCCGGCGTCCGGCTACTTCTACGTGTTCTACGGCTCTCGCATCGTCAACAAGCCGGGCACCGGCGGCAAGCAGAACGGCGGCCTGGCGCACGTCGCGCGCGCCCCGATCAGCGGCAAGATGGCGGCCGGGACCTGGCAGAAGTGGTACAACGGCAGCTGGTCGCAGCCCGGCATCGGCGGGCTGGAGAGCAACATGGAGCCGGCGGACGCCGCGAACCCGACCGGCTACACCGACCCGGCGCACGACTACAACCCGGCCAACACCGGCACCGCCGACCAGCAGATGGCCGCCGGGAAGCTGCCGACCAAGTCGCCGCTGTTCATCATGAACATCACCTACGACGCCTACCTGGGCCTCTACATCGGCGAGCCGGAGACGGTCGGCCAGACCGGCAAAGAGCCGCAACAGTTCTACGCCACCGACAACCTCGCCACCCAGAAGTGGCGCCTGATCGGCGACTCGGGCAGCTACGTGTCCGGGTCCTGGTACCGGTGGTTCGCGGACAGCGCGAACCAGTGGAGCCCGACGATCGTCGGCAAGACGTTCCGCTCGTACTGCTCGATCGCCTGCGCGACCTCGGACGGGGAGTACGCGGACGTCACGATCGGCAGCTCGGCCCCGGCGCGTCCGGTGGTGCCGCAGGGCCAGAACGTGGTCATCAACAGCGGCAACGGCCGGGTGTTGGCGCAGACCGCAGGCAGCTCGCAGGTGACGTCGCTGGACGCGTACTACGGCTGGGCCCAGGCGGCGTGGTCGATCGCGCCGACCGGCGACGGGTCGTACACCGTGGTGAACGCCGCGACCGGGGACGCGCTCGGGGTGGACTCCGCCAAGACCGCGGCGCGCGCCTGGGGCACGGATCCGTCGGCGACGGCGATCGGCGCGTCCGGCCCGAGCGTGGGCCAGGAGTGGTTCGCGGTGCCGAACGCCGGCTCGCCGGGCTCGTTCCGGCTGGTGAACCGGGACAGCGGGCTGGCGCTGGGGATGGCGTGGGACGCGTCGCGCTCGGCGGAGACCACGCCGGTGCGGACGTGGACGGACACCTCCGGCAGCGCGGTCGGCGGCGGGCGTCAGCCCTCGGAGCAGACGCTGACGTTCACGCCGGCGCACCCGGGGCAGGGGCCTGAGGTCGTGCACGTGGCGACGCCGGGGAACCAGAGCGGCGTGGTCGGGACCGCGACGAGCGTGCAGGTCAACGGCAGCGACTCCAAGGGCCGGCAGCTGCGCTACTCGGCGACCGGCCTGCCCGCGGGCCTGACGATCGACGCCCGCAGCGGCCTGGTCAGCGGCACGCCGACGGAACCGGGGACGTCCCCGGTTACCGTGACCGCCTCCTCCGGCCACGCCTCGGCGAGCACCACGTTCACCTACGCGGTGAGCCCGAAGCCGGTGGACCTGTCAGGCGTGCACACGCTGACGAATTCGGGGCAGGCACTGGAAACGCCGAACGGTTCGAAGAACGGCGGCGACCAGCTGGTGACCGGCGCCGCTTCGGGCACCACGAGCCAGTGGACGTTCGCACGCCAGACCGACGGCAGCTACACGCTGACGAACGGCGACTCGGGCCTGTGCGCGGACGACAACGGCGGGAACACGGCGCCGGGGACCGCGGTGATCCAGTGGTCGTGCTCCGGGGCGGTGAATCAGCGCTGGACGGCGACGCAGCTGCCGTCAGGCTCGTGGACGTTGAAGAACAACCACACCGGACTGCTGCTGACGACGGCGTCGACCGCCGCCAGCGCGCCGGTGACGCAGGAGACGGACACCGGCTCCGCGCTCCAGCAGTGGACGCTGAGCTAGTCGACAGCGGCTCAGAGCCGAGGCCGCCGCGGGGATTTTCTCGCGGTGGCCTCGGCTTTTCGGCTTGTTCTTAGCTCCAGTCTTAACTCTGGTGTCAAGTCCCGTGTCAGCCCGGGCATCAACACCGGCGAAAGTCAGGTGACCCCACAGATCACACCGGCAACACTGGCGCGATGACCGTCTCCGCACTGCCCCGCCTGCTTCGACCACGTGCCCTGAGACCCGGAGACCTGGTCGTCATCGCAGCGTTGTCCGGTCCGCTACCGGCCGAGTACGAGCCCAACGTCGAGCAGACGGTAGCGGTGTTCGAGCGGATGGGATTCCGCGTGCGCCGAGCTCCGCTCAACGAAGTGGGACGGAACCACTGGTGGAGCGCGGCCTCGCCGGCGGAGATCGCCGAAGAACTCAACGGCCTGCTGCGGGATCCCGAGGTACGCGCGATCGTCGCCAGCGACGGCGGCCAGACGGTGTTCGGCTACCTCGACCTGATCGACCTCGACGCGATCAGGGCCGACCCCAAACCGATCCTCGGCTACAGCGACGTCTCGCTGCTGCACTTGGCGCTGTACGCGCGCACGGGTCTGGTCGGATTCCACGCCGACATGGCCGTCCCGGGCTTCGGCGGACACTGGCGGTCGGCGGATGCGGCGCGCCAGGCGGAACTCGAGCAGCTCTACTTCAGGCTGCTGACCGGGACCGAGGCGATCGGTGCGCTGCCCACGAGCCCGACGTGGGAGTGCTGGCGCCCCGGCCGGGCCGGTCGGGTTGGCCGGGTTGGTAGGGCTGGCCAGGCTGGTGCGGCTGCCCAGGCCGGCGCGGCTACCCAGGTTGGCGCGGCTACCCAGGTTGGCGCGGCTGGCCAGGCTGGTGCAGCTGGCCAGGTTGGTGCGGCTACCCAGGCCGGTGCAGCTGCCCAGGCTGGCGCGGCTACCCAGGCCGGTGCAGCTGCCCAGGCTGGCGCGGCTACCCAGGCCGGTGCAGC
>NZ_JBGCCU010000038.1 GCF_041261445.1 Catenulispora sp. EB89 | reverse complement strand
GCTCACCAGTCCACTCACCCTGCATAACAGCAGTCTGACCCCGCCGACCAAACGACGAGGTCAGAACGCATGATTTTCATCGGCCTTCTAGGCCGACCGGCACTCGTTTGACAACGCGGCGCTGATGCAGCGCTGATCCGGCACGCCCAAAAACACCGGGCCCCGTCCATGTCGCAGGACAATTGCGACTGGACGGGGCTCCGGTGTTCTTTAATGCACCTATGCCGTCCACCCCCGTCGCCATCATCCGCCCGATCCGGCTCCGCGACCCCAACGAGGAGGGCCGCACCTCCACCACCCTGGAGCTGTTCTTCGACCTGGTCTTCGTGGTCACGATCAGCGCCATCGCGCAGCAGTGGCACCACGCCGTGACCACCGGGCACCTGGAGCACGGCGCCATCTCGTTCGTCGAGATGATGTTCGGCGTCTGGTGGGCGTGGATGGGCTTCACCTGGTTCGCGAACTTCTTCGACCCCGACGACGTGCCGTACCGCCTGATGGTGCTGGTCCAGCTGCTGGCCTCGCTGGGGCTGGCGACCGGCATCCCGTACGTGTTCCAGCACGACGACTTCCGCATCCTCGTGGGCTGCTACGTCGTGATCCGCCTGGTGATGTCGGCCCAGTGGTTCCGCGCCGCCCACGCCAACCCGCCGCTGCGCCAGTTCTGTAACCGCTGGGCCTACGGCATCCTCCTGGTCCAGATCGGCTGGATCGCATTCGGCTTCGGCCTGCGCCACCTGACCCCGGTGCAGACGATCCCGTTCTTCATCCTGGGCGGGGCCGTCGAACTCCTGATCCCCTGGTGGGCCCAGCGTGCCGAGGAACCGGCCGTCCCGCACTCCGAGCACGTCGAGGAGCGCTACGGGCTGTTCACGCTCATCATCCTCGGCGAGATGGTCCTGGTCGCCTCAGAGGCCTTCAACACGGCGCTGACGGACCACAAGCACCTGGCGACCCTGATGGTCGGCGCGATCAGCGCCGGAATCCTGGCGTTCTGCCTCTGGTGGCTCTACTTCGGCTTCCTCGGCGAGTACGACCTGACCCGCCTGCGCACATCGTTCATCTGGGGCTACGGCCACTACTTCATCTACGGAACCCTGACCGCCATCGGCGGCGCGATGGCCGCCCTGCTGGAGCAGGTGGCACGCGACGACGGCGCACTGGGCCGCACCGTCATGGCCCTGATGCTGGCGGCCCCGGTGGCGGGCTTCCTGGCCACCATCGCCTTCCTCCGCACAGTGAGCGAATGGGCCAACTGCACCCGCTGGCTCCTGGCCGCCGCAGCCATCCTCGCGATCGGCACCGCCGCGGGCGCCGCGTGGGGCGCGATGGCGACGCTGCTGGCCGTATGCGTCGCGACCGCCGCCTTCCTGGCTTCGGAGATCGTCACGAAGTGGAAAGCGGCGGTCAGACGCCGGCAAAACCAGGGTGCTGCTTAAGCCAGCGAGTCTTCCGCCTCCAGCGTCACGGAGACACTGTTGACGATGGCAGCAATCTTAACGGCTTCCTGGACCGTCTCGCGGGAGGCACCGGCCTTCACAAGAACTTGCTCATGCGACTCCAGACACCGCTGGCACCCGTTGATGGCGGAGACGGCGAGCGACCACAGCTCGAAGTCGAGCTTGTCGACCCCATGGTTCGCCATGAAGTTCATCCGCAAACCAGCACGCAGATTCTGGTACTCCGGATCGCCCAACAGGTGCATACCCCGGTAGTAGACGTTGTTCATGGCCATGATCGCCGCAGCACCCTTAGCCGCGACATAAGCGACGTCCGACAGGTGCCCCTTGGCCTCCGCCGACAGCTCAGCGATGACCTTGGCGTTCCGCGAGGCGATAGCCGTCCCGAGAATCGCACCCCACAACTGCTGCTCAGTCAGTTTTGAGGTATTGACCATCGAGCTGAGGTTCAGCTTGATGTCCTTCGCATACTCGGGCAGCTGCTCCTTCAGAACCTCGTACCCCATCAGGCGTTCAACAGCTCACGAACAACCAGCGTCTCATCGCCGGCCTTCCAGTTGCACGGGCACAGCTCATCAGTCTGCAGCGCATCAAGCACCCGCAGCACCTCGTCCACGTTCCGACCGACCGAGCCTGCGGTCACCATGACGAACTGAACCTCATTGTTCGGGTCAACGATGAACGTGGCCCGGTCCGCGACGCCATCGGCGTTCAGCACACCACACGCAGCGGACAGTTCCCGCTTCACGTCGGCCATCATCGGAAAGGGCAGCTCCCGCAGATCCTTGTGGTCCAGCCGCCAAGCCCGATGCACGAACTCGTTGTCCACCGAAACCCCCAACACCTGCGTGTCCCGGTCCTGGAACTCGCCGTTGAGCTTGCCGAAGGCGGCGATCTCGGTCGGACAGACGAAGGTGAAGTCCTTGGGCCAGAAGAAGACGACCCGCCACTTCCCCTCGTAGGACTTGTCCGTGATCTGAACGAACGCGTCCTCGGGATTGGCCTGGTCGATGTCCACGACCGACGTCAGGTCGTAGGACGGGAACTGGTCACCGATGGTCAGCACGGCCACGGGGGATCTCCTAGCGGTGAGGGGTTGCCTTTCGGGGCGCGCCGCAGGCCTGGCTTCATGAGCCGGCGCGGCACGTCGTGATCAAGGCTGTCAGACCGGGATTGATCAGTGAAATAGGCGCGAGCGCAAGTCGCGATAGGCAGACCCGATCAATCACAGTGCGCTGGCCGCACGGCAGGGGGCCGGTGTCCTGCGGAACGCCAGCCGTGTCACTCAAAGTCCGGCGCGCGACGAATCCGCTCCATTGAATGAGCCTCCGATCGCGCCACGTTCCACGCTAGTCTGCTGGCCGCTCACAACGAGCACGCCGAACAAGGAGCGCCGTGTCCATTTTCCGCAGAGCCAAGCCGACGGCAGTTGCCAGCCCGGCCGAACCGTTCGACGCGACCCGCTACGGAATGGTTGACTACCGGGACGTCGCGGTCAACGAGTCCCTGGGCGACGTAGCACTGGCCGGAGCGGCATACGCTGCGCGGTGCGGCGACTGGAAGCCGGCGGCTGAGGCCTTGGCCGGCACCGGCACCGACTGGGACCGCCGGATGCTGCGCGTCGCCGTCTTGTCCACGGTTTCCCTCCAGACTGACGCATGGCTCGAATCATGGCTCTCCGCCGAGCCCGATTCACCGCACGCCGCCGCCGTCCATGCCGCATCGCTGATGGGGCAGGCAGGCAGGGCCCGAGGAACCGCGCGCGCCAAGGCAACGTCGCGCGAACAGTTCGAAGGCTTCTTCAAGCTCGCGCGACAGAGCGACGAGGAAGCGCTAAGGGCCATCGATCTGTCGCCCGAGGACCCGACACCCTGGGTCTTCCGCATGCAGGCCGCTCTCGGTCGGCAAATACCGAACGACGAGTTCACCGTCCTGTGGAACGAGGCTTTCGCCCGCGCACCGATGCACCGGCGCGCGCATTCGTACGCCCACACCTACTGGCTGGCCAAGTGGTTCGGCTCTGAAGAGTGGTCCGCACAATTCGTCGAAGACGCGGTGGCTCGTGCGCCACGCACAGCCCTCGCCTTCGAGCTCAAGATCCACCGCCTCCAAGAAGCCTGGCTGACCGTGCGAGATGCGACTCCAAGCCCTGGTTCCGCTGCTGACTTCTACCGCGGGGCCGGCCGCCCGCTGCTCGATGAAGCCCTCGGCCAATGGGACGGCACAATGCCGACCGGCGGCGCGCTGGAGATAGTGGACCGGAATCTGCTGGCCTGGGCACTGACAATGGCTGAACGCTACGACGAAGCCTGCGACGTCTTCCAAGCAGTCGGCGCAGACGTCTGCATGGGATACCCATGGCTCTACTACCGCGACCCACGAAGGGGCTTCGGGAGCGTACGAAAAGAAGCGATCGAGAATTCATCCCGCCAGCCGACGCGCTGATCACACCTCGTCTGGGGCGCTATCGGTGAAGTCGCCGCCAGCTTCAGCCAGCCGCCGAATACGCGCACCGCTTGAGGCAGTTCGCGCGGCCTCCGAGATCCCCACGGACCCAGTCTCCCGGGTCGCATGGACGCGTCAGCGCGCCGCACCCAAGATCCCGACGGTCAAGGAAAGGATAAGAGCCCCAACCGAGCATCATCCCCAGCCCAGCTCCTCCAGCTCAACGGTCTGGTAGATTTCCGCAAGGTCCACAACCGGATCCAGGGTGCGCCGACGTGAGCCAGATCGCGGTCGCGCACGGCCCTGGATGCCATCGGCGGCCGGGCTCCGACCGCCCCCGCCGCCCGGGTCTTCGACGGGACACGTTCATGCGCTTCGACGTGCTGGGACCGCTGGCCGTCACCGACGACGCCGGTCGTCCGCTCCAGGTGACCGGCGCGTACCCGCGCGGCGTGCTCGCGGTGCTGCTCCTGAACGCCAACCAGCCGGTGTCCGTCGACCGGTTGAGCCATCTGCTGTGGGGCGACCGGCCGCCGAACTCCGTGGTGGCGACGCTTCGCAACCACGTCCTGCGGCTGCGCAAGGCTCTGCAGGACCCCGACGCCCTCCGCGTCCAGACCGACGCCGCCGCCTACCGCATCCGCGTGGAGCCCGGCGAGCTCGACGCCGACGACTTCGCCCGGTGGTGCGCCGAGGGGCACCGGGCCGTCGGCGAGCGCCGGTGGCCGGACGCCGCGGCTTCGCTGGCCCGCGCGCTGGAGTTGTGGCGCGGCGAGCCGCTGGCCGACCTCCCCGCGCTCAGCGGCCTGGAAGCCCATGTCCGCAAGCTCAGCGAAGACCGGCTGCTCGCCTACGAGGGACGGATCGAAGCGGACCTGCACCTGGGCCGGCACCGGAGCCTCACCACCGAACTGCGAGAGCTGACATCCGCGCACCCGCTCCACGAGACCTTCCACCGGCAGCTGATGCTCGCGCTCTACCGGTCGGGACGGCGCGCGGACGCCCTGGAGGCCTACCGGACGCTGCGCCGGATCCTGATCCACGAGCTGGGTGTCGAGCCGTCCGGCGACGTTCGGCGCCTCCAGCAGCGGATGCTCGATGTCGATCCCGCACTCGACCTCGAACCAGCCGATCCCGGCACGGCCACGATCACGGCCGCGACCACGACCGCTTCCACGACCACGACCGCGACCACGCCCGCAAGCCCGACCGCGCCCGCAACCGGGACCACCACCACCGCGACGACAGCCGCGCCCCCACCCACAGCCACGCCCACAACCACAGCCGCGCCCCCAACCACCCCAGCACCCGTACCCGTACCCGTCCCAGGAGTCTTCCGCCAACTCCCAGCCGACCTCTCCACCTTCACCGGCCGAGACAAAGAAGTCGAGCGCCTGATCGACGCCGCCACCGGAGCACACGAAGCGGCAACGAACGGCCCCCTCTCCCCGACCGTCATCGTCTCGGCGATCGGCGGAATGGCCGGCGTCGGCAAAACCCGCCTCGCCGTCCACACAGCGCACCGCCTGGTCCGAACAGGCCGCTTCGACGAGATCCAGCTCTACGCCAACCTGCACGGCTTCCACCCGGACCGTCCCCCGGCCGACCCCTCCGCCGTCCTGGACTCCTTCCTCCGCCAGCTCGAAGTACCAGCCCAGCAGATCCCGCTGTCCCTGGAAGAGCGCGCCGCGATGTTCCGCGACCGGCTGCACGGCCGGCGCTCGCTGATCCTGCTGGACAACGCCGTCGACGAGGAGCAAGTCCGAAGCCTGATACCGGCCGAGTCCCAGTGCCTGGTCCTGCTCACCAGCCGCCGGACCCTGGCCGGCCTGGACGGCGCCGAACTGCACCTGCTGGACGTCTTCGACCCCGCCGAGGCCGTCGAGCTGCTGGCCCGCATCGCCGGCCGCGACCGCGTCGCCGCCGAGCCCGACGTCGCCGCCGACATCGTCCAGGCCTGCGGCTACCTGCCCCTGGCGGTGTCCCTCGCAGCCAGCCGGCTGCGCGCCCGCCCGGCCTGGACGCTCGTCGACCTCGCCGCCCGCCTCGAGGACACCCTGACCGCCACCGGTGTCGGCGGACGCAGCCTGAGCGGCGTGTTCGAGCTCTCCTACCGCGGCCTGACGGAGAGCGCCGCGCGCGCGTTCCGCCTCCTCGGCGTGCAGCCCGGCCTGGATTTCACGGCTCCCGCACTGGCCGCGCTGATGGACGTCGCGGAGGCCGAGGCGGCGTCGATCCTGGAGTCCCTGCTCGACGAGAACCTTCTGCAACAGCGGACCGCGGGCCGTTACGAGTTCCACGACCTGATCCGCGCCTTCGCCCGGCAGCGCGGGCTGCGCGACGAACCCGCCGCCGAACGCGACGCGGCGTTCGGGCGCCTGATGCTGTGGTTCGCGCACTCGGCGAACAACTCCCTCGCGGCCATCTCGCCGTCGGCCGCCCGTCCGCCGCTGGACCCGACGTCGCACAGCCGCACCTTCCGCTCCCGCGACGAGGCCATGCAATGGTGCCGGCAGGAGCTGGCGAACATGCTCGCCTGCGTCACGGTGGCGGGGCAGAGCGGATGGCCGAAGCTCGCCTGGCAGACCGTGACCGGCTTCTGGGCCTACTTCCGGGTCGCGACGGACTGGGACGCCTGGCTGGACGCCTACACCGCCGGGCTGGCGGCGGCCGAGGCGTCGCACGACCTGGCGGGCCAGTCCACCATGTACGAGGGCCTCGGGACCCGGTGCATGCAGCTCGGGGACTTCGAGCAGGCGCTGCGGCACTTCCAGATGGAGTACGGCGTCAACATCGAGCGCGGCAACCCCAGGAGCCTGGCCGTCGCCCTCAACAACATCGGCAGCCTGTACTTCCACCTGGAGCAGTACGAGACGGCTCTGGACCACTTCACCCGCGCCCGAGCCATGAAGGCCGACGACGACATGGACAGCCTCCTCGCCATGAACATCGGCGAGACGCTCGGCCTGTTGGGCCGCACGGAGGAAGCGGTCCGAAGCCTGCACGAGGCCGAAGAATGGTTCCTCGCCAAGGACGACCAGTACCTCGCCGCCAGCACCTACGCGGCCCTCGGCCCGATCCACCTGCGCGCCGGCGAACCGGCGGAGGCCGAAGCCGCGCTTCGCCGGGCCATCGAGATCCGGACGACGATCGGCTACCGGCGCGGCGTCGCCTCCGCGCTCCTGGATCTGGGCGAGACATACCTGCAGACCGATCGGCGCGCCCTGGCTCGCGAAAGCTGGCAGCGCGCGTTGGCCGTCTTCACCGAGCTCGACGATCAGGCGGGCATGGCGCAGGCACGTGAGCGGCTGGATTCCGCCCTCTGAGCAGTGCGGCTCAGGAGATTTCGCTCAGTTCATCGCACAGCCAGTTCGTCGGACGGCCACGGATCGGCGACCGCGTACAGCAGCCTGCCGATGGCCGAGCGATCTCCCACGATCGCGGCTTCGCCTTCCGCACACACCGCATCGAGCGTTGCAGGATCGGCCAGAAGGCCGCTGAAGGTCTGCGGCATGACGCGGAGCGAGACGTCTGCCGTCGCCGTCTCACCGGGTTGCACCTGAACCCGCCCGGACACGAAGCGAACGGTCCAGACGCGTCCGTCGAGTTCGAGCCGGCACGTCGTGGGCGCCGCCGTAGGGTCGGCGCGAGCAGCGTCCTGCAGGAAGATCAGCACGGACGTCGCGCTGAGCGCGCTGGGCTCCGGGGGTTGCGGGGCGTCGATGCCCCAGACGCCCAGATCTCGCAGGATCGGCTCCAGCTTCCGACCCCGTTCGGTCAGCTCGTACGCCTGCTGCCCTGCCGCCGGTGCGGGTGCGCGGCGGATCACGCCGTTCTGCTCAAGTTCGCGGAGTCTGTCGGCGAGCACGTTCGAGCTGACGTTGGGCAGCGCATGCCGCAGCTCTGAGAAGCGCTGCGGCGTCAGGAGCAGTTCGCGGACGACGAGCAGGGACCATCGCTCCCCGACCACGTCGAGGGCACGCGCGATCCCGCATGAGTCCCGGTAGCTACGGCTGGTTGGCATGGCGACCCTCCTTGTTCCGCTCGATCTTAAACCACCACGACCTCAGCTTGCTATTCAAAACTCATATCACTTGTTTTTAACAACTAGACAGGACTAGCGTGTGCGCTCGACGGCCGCACCAGGCGGCGTCCAACAGGGCCCTGCGACAACTCGTCGCAGCGTAGCAAAAGGGGAAGAACGCCCATGAGTGCCCAAAAGACCGCACTGAGTCCAGGCAGAACCAACCTGGCCCTGGCCACACTGTTCTTGGGGATGTTCGTGCTCGGCAGCGGCGAACTACTCGTGGTCGGTGTGCTGAACCGGATCGCCACGGACTTCCACGTGTCCATCTCGTCAGCCGGCCACATGGTCACCGTGTACGCACTCGGACTCGCCATCGGCGGCCCGCTCCTGACCGCGGCGACGATCAGGCTGGAGAAGAAGCTCGTCCTCGTCGCCGCGGTCACGGTGTTCATCGCGTGCAACCTGCTCGCGGTACTGACCCACGCCTACGGCCTGTTCCTGGTGCTGCGCTTCGGCATCGGCGCACTGCAGGGCCTGTTCATCGCGGCTGCGTTCACGGCGGTCATGACTGTCGTCCCCCCGGAGCGCATCGGTCAGGCGATCGGGATCGTCATCTCCGGCGTCGCACTGTCGGGCGCACTCGGCCTGCCGCTGGGCACCCTGGTCGGCCAGACCCTCGGCTGGCGCGGCTCATTCCTGGCGATCGTGGTCGGGGCCGCGGTGGTGCTGATCGGCACGGTGGCACTGATCCCGACCACTCCCCCCACCACCGCCGGCGCCGCACACCAGGCCAGACACGCCTTCGCGCCCAGAGTCCTCGCCGTGCTGTTCCTGAACTTCATCGTGTTCTCCGCGGTTTTCGCACCGCTGACCTACCTCGTGCCCTTCCTGCAACACGTCACCGGCATCTCCGGAGCAATGCTGAGCGTCTTCCTCCTGGCCTACGGCGCGGCCACCGCAGTCGGCTCATTCGGCGGCGGCACATTCGCCGACCGGAACGCCAGCCGCACCCTGATCATCGGATCCGCCGGCATAGCAGCCTCCCTGCTGGCACTCTCCATCGTCGGCTCGATCCCCTGGCTGGTCCCGATCGCACTACTCGCCCTGGGCCTGTCCTTCTACAGCTGCGTACCCTCACTACAGGTGCGAGTCATCGCCCTGGCAGGCCCCGGCGGCGAGTTGGCCCAATCCCTGCCAGTCTCCGCAGCCAACATCGGCATCGCCTTCGGCTCCTTCGCCGGCGGCATCGCCATCACCAACCACAGCGCCTCCGCCACCGTGCTCACCGGCCTGCTTTTCGCGTTGGTGACGAGCGCGGTCGCTTGGGGAACCAGCTTTTTGCAGCCGCCGGCGCTGATTGAGGAGTCCTCGGCGGCGGTCGACCGATCCGTACACGAACTCGCATAGCACCGTCGGCCGAGTCGCTTCCGTCGCCGTCAACACCAGGACGGATACTCGACCCCGCTGAAACGATCTCCGCCGCGAGATCGGTGGCGCGCCAGGCGCGTGCCACCGCCTCCATCAGCGTTTCTTATGAAGGTTTGCCTTTCGAGGCACGAGCTTCTGACGCGTGCGCTGACGTCTGATCAGGCCGGTGTTGTGCGGCGGAGCCGTCCGCCATCGAGATATGTCGGTAGACGTCGATAGGCTCACAACGACGTGGGCTACCAGGCACCGCATTCAGGATCTTGATGCGACCGGGAACACACGTCGGCGCCGATTCGTTGTGGTGGTGGACGCGGCCATACCCGACCAAGGGGTGCGGTCGGCTTCTTGCATTTGGCAAACAAAGCGACAGGTGCGATCGGCTTCGCAGACCACCCACTGCGGAAAATCGAAGCCTTGCTGACGATCCGTCAGTTCCGCCACATGGCGTTTTGCTAGGTTGCGGATCGGCAGGTGCTATTCGCTCGGTCACATAGCAGACGGCACCTGACGCCGCTGATGTTAGGCTGACAACACGAGTGCCTGTGCGCACAACGGCTGCGCCAAGCCGAATCGAAGAATCACAGCGCCACGGAAGGGGTCACGTGAGCAGCACGGCGGTCAACCCGAACTACGACAAGCGCAAGCTGCGCCGTGAACTGAAGCGCATGCGCGAGGAAGCCGGGTTGCTCCAGCGCGAAGTGGCGGACGCGATGGACTGGTCCCCCACCAAGGTGATCCGTATCGAGTCCGGAGCCGTCAACATCTCGACGAACGACCTGAAGGCGCTGATGAACCTCTACGGGGTCACCGCCGCATCAAAGGTCGACGAGATCCTCGCCGCGTCTCGCGCCAGCCGACGCCCGCCGTGGTGGAGCGAGTACAGCGACTTCGTGAGTCCCAACTTCGCACAACGCCTTGGGTATGAAGCCTCCGCTGCGGAACTGTTCATCGCCCATCCTGCGGTGGTCCCAGCGCTGCTTCAGACCCCGGACTACGCAAGGAGCGTCATCACCAGCTTCTTCCAGGACGACGTCGACCGGCGAACCGAGCTCCGCATGCGGCGTCAGAGTATTTTCGAGCGCACCGAACCGCCCCAGGCCAACTTCGTGGTGGGCGAGGCCGCGCTCCACATTCAGGTCGGTGGCCGGCAGGTCATGCGGGCTCAGCTGGAGCGCCTACTTGAAGTCGCAGACCGTGATCACGTCAACCTCGGGATCATCCGGTTCGAGATGGGGTCTCACCCAGGGATGATCGGCCCCTTCGACGTCATGGCCTACGACGACGGCGACGGTGATGTCGTGTCCTTTGAGACACCGCTCGGCCTCACGCTCATCCGCGAAGAAGCCGGCATCGTCTCGAAGTACCGGAGGACCTTCAGCGACCTGAAGCGAATCGCGACATACGGCAATGAAGCAACGGATCTTATCAAGGGACTGATACGGAACACCGCCCGTTAAGGCGACGGCCGATCCGGCGACTGGCTCAGCATAGGTACCAGCTTCACCCGCGCATCATCCCTGTCTCGTTACCACAGGTAAGAGGTCATCCCGGTGTCAGGCAACTCCCAAACTGGACGTCGGACGGAAGGCGCTCCTTCGCAACCCACGTCCGCCGAAAGGCCGGGTACGCCTGCCCCCAAGCAGGGCTCGAACAGGGTCAAGTCGGCGCCGCCGACCAAAAAGACCGAGCGACATGCCAATGGATTTCGCCGCCCGACGACGGTCGACGCGGCCGAACGTCCCGAGACCCACGACCCTGTCAGCTTGAACATCAAGGCAAGGCTGATCGCGGGAATCGAAAGGATCAACCCTGGCGAAGACGTGACGATCCAAGGGCCGCGAGTTCGCCGATACCTGATGGTCATCGCGTGCTTCGAATGGCTGGGTCCGTACTTCGTACCGACCGTGACAGTCTTCGCCGGGCTGGCGTCAACCATAGTGGTCGGCCACCACGGGCTGCACGGCCTGGAAAGCGGAAAAGGCCTCGCCGTAGGTTTCATCGCCACCAGCGGCCTGATCCTCTGGACCGGACTGACCGCCGCGAAGAAGATCAAATCTTCTCGCCGCAAGGTGTCCGCCGCGCCGTCCGATGACAACTCGACAGCCGATCTTTGACTCGATCAGTCGACAAATCTGTCCGCCGACAGGCCGACAACAGTGCACAGCACGAAAGCAAGACCGATCCAGACCGGAACCGACCACGAATCCGGAACGATGAACGCCGCAAAGGCACTGACCAAGACCGCCAGCGATCCGCCTGTCGCGGCGTAGACCGGCAACGAGAGCGACGGCCAGCGTTCCCGACCGGGGACCTCCGTCGTGGCCAGCAAAATCCGCAGCCTGTTCGCCGGGCTCAGCGACGTCGGAAAATCGACCCTCGAAGCAGGGACTTCAACCGTCGACGACGGTTCGTCGCCAGTGGTGCTGTGAGCCACAGGAAGTCTCTCAACCTGGTCGCCGCGGTAACCGACACGATGCACTGTGTGTGCATGCGACCCAGCGTAGTCAACCTTGCGCGTTATGCCACTCATATCGAGACAACCACTCCGAACGTGTCCGTTTTAGTTTGCCATGTTCTGCATCTGCCTATGACGGCACAGCTCATGCGTCTGCCCCGCCTGAAAGCGGTGGGGCGTCGAACTCGTGGTTGCGAACTCCCAGCACGAAGGCTTCCCACTCATTGAAGTCAAACACCATCGGCTCTTGAGCGCGTCTTCTGGAGTTGCGGACGTATACCCGCCCAGCGCCAATCGCGACCTCTACGCAGCTGTCCTCACCACAGAACGAGGCGGTTCGCCACGTGAGCACAGGATCATGATCCGACATCTGTCCCTCCCCCTGCCGGCTCCTGCAACAGGCGCGACCAAGACGCGGCTCGCCGCCTGTCCCCGGAACGCAAAGCCATGGTGATCAAAGCGCACAAAGCTGCGCTCTGATCGTGCACGGTTACGCTGCGGCTACGCACAGAGTGTAAGTGGGCAAAACCGCGCCCGTCCATGGAATCGGGGACTCTTGGCAAAAAATCAGGGTCCTGTGATGACGCGCCAGCTTGAATAAACTACCTGACAAAACCTTGCTATTATTCGACCGCCGTAGACATAGAGAGCACCCTAACCTGTGCTTGAAATTGACCGAGAGCCCAAGAGGCTGTGCTTCGCCGACGCAAGCCAGATCTTGTCAGAGCGTAGTCAATTGGGGATGCATTCCGAAGGGTGCAGTTTGGTTCTACAGCCACCTGCTGAGCTGCACACTCGATCCACCCGACGCATCCGCTCCCAGGCTCAGGACACACGTACGACCGATACCGCCTAGCTCATCGAGTTCCAAGCCGTGTCCACCAAAGCCGCCGCCTGCTGCGGCGAGTGCATCAGGTCGCCGTCGCCGCCGAAGCGGAGGCGGATGGTCAGGTGGGCGGAGGTGCGCTCGCAGGTGACGGCGCTGCTGCTGCCTGGCTGCTCCTGTTGTCCTGCGGGGACGGGGGTGTTCGCGACGAGGCAGTTGACGTGGCCGAAGGTGTCGACCTCCTGCGTGGGCTTGTCCATGCCGATCGATGCGGCGTCCACGTACGGCAGGAACGGCGTGGGGCTCTGCGCGCGGACCGCTTCCAACTCGACGAAGTTCTCGAGGCCGGCGTCGGAGTACTGCTGCACTGTCGTCGCGGCTCCGCCGTAGGCGGCCGAGAGGTTCTTGGCGCTGATCGGGTCCGAGGTCTGGATGCGCTTGGCGGTCGCCGCGTCGGTCTTGGGGTTTTGCGCTAGGGGGACGTACGCGCCGATGGATGCCGGTGCCTTCAGAGCGCCGCTCTCCGCGCCGAAGGCCGTTCCGGAGCCGGACGTCGCCCACGGGATGCCCACCGCCAGTGCGCCGACCACCAGCCCGACGACGCCGACCGCTAGAGAGCGGGACGAAAGCGCAGGCTTGGAGGGCGGCACAGGCGGTACGGGCGGCGTCGAACCCATCGACGGATCCACAGGATTCGGGACGGTCGGGTCGGCCATGAAAGTCCTCCGTCGAGTCGACGACCGGTACAAAGCTACGTGTCTTTGGCCCCACACCGTAGCCAGCCCGACCCGGACAAAAGCCCCTCGCAACCGCCCCGAACCCAAACAGCAGTAACGAATTACGTGTTTCTACGCACCCCCGAGCGCATCAAGCCCCTGAGTCAGCAGCCAACGCCGCGAACTCCGCCGACCAATCCGGCACCGCATCGCCCGCGTCGTAAATCTCGAACGTCTTCCCCGCCGCATCCTGCGACACCAGCGCCGCGACGGCAGCCGCCGCCACCGAAGCCCGGCTGATCCGTCCGTCTCCGGCGTCGCCCTGCTCCAGCCGCACCCCGGACGCCGGCCCCGATGTCAGCCACGCCGGCCGCACGATCGTGTACGCCGCCCTGCTGGCCCGCAGCGCCTCCTCACCCCGGCCGCGGGCGGTGACGATCCCTGACATGTCCGGGTGCTCCGCGGCCCGGGTGATGTAGATCTGCGAGACCAGCACCACCCGTGCGCCGCTTCGGGCGGCGGCCTTGGCGACCGCCGCCACGCCGTGGTGCATCACCGCCTCGGCGCCGTGGTCGTCCGTCGGCGGTTCGACCGAGATCACCACTCCGTCGTAGCCGTCGAGCTGCGCCGCGTCGAAGCCGGACGCCAGGTCGACCACGACGGTGTCGGCAGTGCTAACGGTGCCAGCGGCGCCCGCGACGCCACGCGGACGCCGCCCCGCGACCGTCACCCGCGCACCCCGCTCCAGCAGCAGCGACGTCACGAGCGAGCCGGTCCGGCCCGAACCGCCGAGCACCAAGTACCTGCCATCAGCCACAGAATCACGAACCGTCATAAGGCCATTCTCCGATCAACGGCCCGTCTACGGCTGTTCCGCCACCTCCGGATACGCCGCCGAGTTGCCTGCCATCAGCGGCGACGACTCGCCCTTCAGAGTCTTGTCGAAGAACGCTGCGACGTAGTCCCGAGTGATCTGAATGCCGCGGATGCCGTCCAGGGTCTGCCCCGGGACCGGCATCCCCACCTCCTCCGCCAGCACCGCGATGTCGGTGAACGACGCGTGCGCCTCGCCCGAAACCGCGAACCACCGCTTGTAGCCGGTCAGATCGGCCCAGGTGGCGCCCCAGGTGGGATCCAGGTACGGCGCGTCCCCCTCGACGTGGTCGCTCTGCTTGCCGAACAGCATGAACGCCCGGTCGCCGAGCGCCCCGGCCGGAACCGCGGGCAGGAAGGTGCCGTCCAGGTTCACGCCGGCCTTGATCCGCGGGTCGGCCTCCATCGCCGCCGCAGCCGCCGCGCCGCCGGCCGAGTGCCCGGCCATGCCGATGCTGTGCTTGTCTATCAGGTGGCTGAGATCCCAGGCGTGACCCCGGGTCAGCTGGTCGACGACGAACTTCACGTCCACGCCACGGCTGGCGACCAACTGATCGTCACTGGCCGGATCGCTCCCGTTCTGGCTGCACCACAAGCACGGTGCGATACTCCCGTCCGCCAACTGCTCGCCGCTGTCCTCGTACGGATGCCCGACCAGCGCCACGACGTAGCCGCGGCTGGCCAGATCGGTCGCCACCGAGGTCAGAGTCGCCCGCGGGTTCTCCAACCCGGGCGACAGCACGACCAGCGGGAACTTGCCGTGCGCAGCGGAAGCGCCGGTGAAAGCGTGAGTCTGCAACGCCGCGACAGCATCAGCGGTGATGCCGAACCCCGGCGGCACCCGCTGAGCCACGAAGTTCTGCGCCTCGCCAGCGCTCATATAGGCCGCGGGCCGACCGGTGCCCTGACGCGCAGGGTAGAACATTGAGACAGTCAGTTGGCGATGGCCGGCCGAGGGGTTCCACGGGTCGAGGCGGCTGGTGTCGGTCAGGTGCAGAACGTCCTCGCCGACCGCGTAGCGACCGGTCGGCGCCGGCAGCGCGAGATGCACGGCGGCCGGAAGAGCGGCAGAGCCCGCAGACGCAGAAACCGAGGACGGTCGCGCAGCCAGAGCCGAAGCCGGAACCGAAGCCGAAGCGGCACCGGACCCGACAAAAGTGATAGCGGAGACAGACAGGGCAACGATCGCGGAGGCCGCCAGACGGCGTCGGTTGATTTCCATACCTCGACGTTATGAGCCACGCCCCTCATCGTGGATCAGCCCACAGATGGTACTTCCGCGCAGGTCATCCCCCAGATCCAGGGGCCTCATCCCGCAGGATGAAGCCCCTGTCATGAGCGACGCCGACCCGCAGGTCAGCCGACGACAGCCAGCGCGTCGATCTCCACCAGCATCGACGCCTTCGGCAGCTCCACGAAGATGGTCGTCCGGCCCGGCTTCACACCGTCCGCGCCGATGTTCGCCTCGATGAACTCCGCGTACGCCTCGTTCATCGCCGCGAAGTGGTCCCGCGTCGTGAGGTAGACGCGGAACATCACGACGTCGTCGACGGTGCCGCCGCCGGCCTCGACGATCGCCTTCACGTTCTCCAGCGTCCGCGCGGTCTGCGCCTTCACGTCGCCTGGCGCCACGTACTCACCGGTCGCCGGGTCCTCCCCGCCCTGACCGGACACCTGCAGGATGGGGCCCTTCCGCACACCCTGGGAGAACATCGGCATCGGGGCCGGGGCGCCGTCGGTACGGATCTCAGTCTTGGCGGAGGTCATCAGAGGGCTCACTTTCTTTCGGGGATGTCAAGGAGAGACAAACGAATCAGGATCCGAATTTCACGGCGCGCCGGCGTCCGCCGAAATCGCACGCACGGTATCCAGCAGCTGCGGCAACAGCTCCAGCACCTGCTCGTACGGAAGCACCACGTCCGGCACGGAGATCGACACCGCGGCCACCGCCCGCCCGGACGCGTCCCGCACCGGCGCCCCGACGCAGTTGATGAACGTCTCGTGCTCGGCGTGGTCCTGCGCCCACCCCTGCGCGGCCACCGCGTCGAGCTCCGCGAGCAGCTGGGGCGCGGAGGTGATGGTGTTCGGCGTGTGCGGCACGAACTCGATCCCCGCCACCACCCGCCGCCGCTCCGCCACCGGCAGGTCCGCGAGCAGCACCTTCGCCACCGCCGTGTTGTGCAGTCCGGCGCGCAGCCCGACGCGCGAGTACATGCGCACCTTGTGCCGCGAGTCGTACTTGTCGATGTAGACGACCTCGCCGCCCTCGTACGCGGCCAGGTGCACGGTCTGCCCGGTCGCGGCGTTCAGCGCGGCCAGATGCGGTGCCGCGATCCGGCGGACGCCGCGCTGCTCCATCGCCAGGTTCGCCAACGCGAACAGCCCGGCCCCGAGGTGGTAGCGGTAGTCGGCGTCCCGGTAGACGAACCGGTCCTCCTCCAGCGACTGGAGCAGCCGCAGCACGGTGGTCTTGTGCACGCCGACCACCTCGGCCAGCTGGTCGAGCGAGCGCTCGCCGTCGCCGAGCTCGGCGAGCAGGCGCAGGGCGCGGGTGACGGTCTGGCTCATGGCACCCTCACTTTCTCGCGGACGACGCCGCCGGCGCGACCCACGCTGCGGTGAACGGATGATGGCTGACGACGGATCACGGACGCACAGTCTCCGGTCCGCCGACCGCGATACCACCGACCACGACGCCGCCAGCCGAAATCCGCGTCGCCCGCCACTCCTCCGCCGAAGCGTCCAGCAGCGCGGCGATCGTCGCCGCCGACCACTGACCGTCGTGCTCAACAGCGACAGAACGGCCAGCACCATCGCCACGATCGGCAGCCAGCCGACTCAAGTCGCCCAACTCCCCCACATCCCCGTGCGCCACCAACGCCGAAGCAGCCGCCAAATGCCCGAGCCGCAACCGCCGCCGCTGATCGAACCCGTGCAGCGTCCCGGCCAGGTAGCCGGCCGCGAACGCGTCGCCGGCGCCAGTCGGCTCGACCACGTCCACCGTCAGCGCCGGCTCGGACACGGCACCGTCCGCCGTCAGCGCCGTGACCACCCGCTCGGCGTCCTTAACCACGATCGTCGACGGCCCGGGAAACAGTTCCCTGAGTTCGGCCGGAACGCCGGTACCGAATGCGGCCTCGGCCTCGTCGGCACCCAGCAGTGCGATGTCCGCCGCGTTCACGAACTCCTGCAGCACTTCCGCGTCGCGGTCCCGCCACAGCACCGGCCGCCAGTTCAGATCGAAGCTGACCAGCCGCTGCCCGCGCGGCGCGTCCAGCAACGCCCGCACCATCGCCAGGCACGTCTCCGACAACGCCGGCGTGATCCCCGTGAGATGCACCAGCCTCGCGCCCTCGACCAAACCCGCGACCGCCGGCTCGCTCAACGTCGCCGGCGACATCGCCGACGCGGCCGAACCCGCGCGGTAGTAATGCAGCCTGCTGCGACCCGCGCCGAGATCGCCGTCGCGATCGGATCCGCCGGTCTCCTTCAGGTACAACCCCGTCGGCCGCACGGAATCGACGGCCACGCCCGAGGTGTCCACGCCCCGCCGCGCCACCTCGCCGACCAGCCGGCGTCCGAACCCGTCGTCCCCGACGCGGCTCACCCAAGCGCTCGGCACCCCCAGCGCCCGCAGCGCGCACGCCACGTTCGACTCCGCGCCGCCGGTCGACACCGCGAACGACTCGACCCCGTCCAGCGGCCCGGGCCGGTCCGGCAGCAGCGCCGCCATCGACTCGCCGACACACACCGCCCACGGCGTCACCATGCGGCCTCCCCAGCCATCCGTCGTTCCCGTCCTCACCGCTTCGCCAGGCCCGCCACGAGTGCCGCAGCGTTGACCGCCCTTCGGCTCGAATGCTAGAACCGAAGCACAGCATATGCAACGAGCGTTGCACATAGTGCAACGCTCCAGGAAGCGGAGGTGCCGCATGGTCCACCAGACGTTCGGCAGCCGCACCGCGTCCACCGGCATCGACCGGGCGGCGGTCGCCGCGCTCGCCGAGGAGCGCCTGGACTGGCGGTTCAAGGCCCTGCCCCCGCAGGCCTGGGGACGGACCGCGCACGCCTGGCTCGCCTCGGCCCCGCACCTGTCCGACCTCGGCACCCCGCTCCTCACTCTCGACGCCGGCGCGCTGGACCACAACCTGCTCACGATGGCCGCCTGGTGCCGCGATGCCGGCGTCGCCCTCGCCCCGCACGGCAAGACCACGATGGCCCCGGAGCTGTGGCAGGCCCAACTGGACGCCGGCGCGGTCGGCATCACGCTCGCCAACCTCCCGCAGCTGCACGTCGCCCGGGCCTTCGGCGTCCAGCGCCTGATGCTCGCCAACGCCCTGCTCGACCCGGCCGGCCTGGCGTGGATCGCCGCCGAACTGGCCGCCGACCCGGACTTCGCGTTCGTCTCGTGGGTCGACTCCGTGGCCTCCGTGGCCCAGATGGACGCCGCCCTGCGCGCCGCGGGCGTCGGCAGCGGCGCCGATCCCGAGACGGACCGCCCGGTCGAGGTGCTCGTCGAGCTCGGCGGCACCGGCGGCCGGACCGGGGCGCGCAGCATCACAGAGGCCGAAGACATCGCGAACGCCGTCCGAGCGGCACCGACGCTGAGGCTCGCGGGTATCGCAGGGTACGAAGGCTGTCTGGCTCACGACGCCTCGCTCGAAAGCCTGAAGACAGTCCGCAGCTACCTTCGCGACCTCGCCGAGCTGCACCTCCGCCTCGCCGCCGCCTACGAGAGCGAGCACCCGATCGTCACCGCGGGCGGCAGCGCCTACTTCGACGACGTCGCCGAGATCCTGAAGCCGGCAGCCGTCGAATCAGGGGCCGAAGTCGTCCTGCGTTCCGGTGCCTACGTCATCCATGACGACGGGCACTACCGAGAGATCTCTCCGCTCTCTCGCGACGCCTCAAAGACCTCCTTCCGAGCAGCGATGCACGGCTGGGCCCGCGTCGTCTCCCACCCCGAGCCGCAGCTCTCGCTGCTGGACGCCGGCAAGCGCGACTTCCCCTTCGACGAAGGCCTGCCGATGCCGGCCGTCGGCACCGTCACCGCGCTGAACGACCAGCACACGTTCCTGCGCGACGCCGGCGAGACCGCTCCCGTCGGCACCGTGCTCCGCTTCGGCCTCTCGCATCCGTGCACGGCGTTCGACAAATGGACGCTCATCCCCGTCCTGGACGACGCCGACAGCGCCGACCCGCTGATCGTCGATCTGGTGAGGACGTTCTTCTGATGGCAGACCTGGTTTTCCGTGGCGCCACGATCATCGACGGCACCGGGGCCGACCGCTTCCGCGCCGATGTCACCGTCACGGACGGGGTGATCGCCGCCGTGGACAGCGAGCCGGGACGACCGCCCGCCGCCCGCACGACCGCCGCCCGCACCATCGACGCCGACGGCCTCGTCCTGGCCCCCGGCTTCATCGACATGCACGCGCACTCCGACCTGCGCACCCTCGTCGAACGCGACCACCCCTCGCGCGTCACCCAGGGCGTGACCTGCGAAGTCCTCGGCCAGGACGGCCTGTCCTACGCCCCGGTGGACGACACCACGCTGCCGGCCCTGCGCCGCCAGATCGCCGGCTGGAACGGCGACCCCGACGGCTTCGACTGGTCCTGGCGCACCGTCGGCGAATACCTCGACCGGCTGGATCAGGGTATTGCCGTCAACGCCTGCTACCTCGTCCCGCACGGCTCGGTCCGCATGCTCGCGATGGGCTGGGACAACCGCGAACCGGACCGCGCCGAGCTGAACCGCATGCGCGAGCTGGTCGCGCAGGGCATGCGCGAAGGCGCCGTCGGCATGTCCAGCGGACTGTCCTACACGCCGGGCATGTACGCCGGCACCGACGAGCTGATCGAACTCTGCGAAGTCGTCGCCGCGTTCGGCGGCTACCACTCCCCGCACCAGCGCTCCTACGGCGCCGGCGCCCTCGGCGGCTACGCCGAGATGATCGAGATCTCGCGCCGCTCCGGCTGCCCGCTGCACCTCGCGCACGCCACGATGAACTTCGGTGTCAACGCCGGCCGGGCCGCCGAGCTCCTGGAGCTGGTCGACGCCGGCCTGGCAGAGGGCTGCGACATCAGCCTGGACACCTACCCCTACCTGCCGGGCTCCACGACCCTGGCCGCCCTGCTGCCGAGCTGGTCGGCCGAGGGCGGCCCGGACGCGACGCTGGCCCGGCTCGCGGATCCGGCGTCCCGGGAACGGATCCGGCGCGACGTCGAGGACCGCGGCAGCGACGGCAACCACGGCATGGTCGTCGACTGGCAGACCATCCAGATCTCCGGCGTCCAGGATCCGTCGCTGGCCGACGCCGTCGGCCGCACCGTCGCCGAGATCGCCGCCGCGCGCGCCGTGACCGGCACCGAGGCGTTCGTCGACCTGCTGCGCACCGACCGCCTGGGGACCACGATCCTGCACCACGTCGGCAACGAGGAGAACGTGCGCGCCATCATGCGGCACCGCGCGCACACCGTCGGCAGCGACGGGCTGCTGGTCGGCGCGCGTCCGCATCCACGCGCCTGGGGCACGTTCCCGCGCTATCTCGGCCACTACAGCCGGGATCTCAAAGTCCTGACGCTGGAGGAGACGGTCGCGCGGATGACCGGACGGCCGGCCCGGCGCCTGCGCCTGGACCGGCGCGGCCTGGTCCGCGTCGGCCACCACGCCGATCTGGTGCTGTTCGATCCGCGGACCGTCACCGACACCGCGACCTTCGAGCAGCCCCGCCAGGCCGCCGACGGCATCGTCGAAGTGCTGGTCAACGGCGTTTCGGTACTAACCGACGGTACGCCCACCGGGGCCCTCCCGGGCCGGGCGCTGCGACGTACAGAGCAGGGGGTATCAGCCTTATGACGTTCGACCTTCCGCATCCGGACTTCCGCGCGGCACTGGCCGCCGAACCGGTGATAGCCGTGGTGCGCGCACCTTCGATCCCTGATTCGGCGGCGCTGTGCGCGGCGCTGGCCGCCGGCGGCATCACCTGCACCGAGCTCACGTTCAGCACGCCCGACGTGGTGCCGCACCTGCGGGCCGCCGTCGCCGCCGGGCACCGCATCGGCGCCGGGACGGTGATGAACGCGCAGCAGGCGAAGGACGCGATCGACGCCGGGGTCTCGTTCCTCGTCACCCCCGGGCTGCGGCCCGAGGTCGCCGCGGCCGCGCACGAGGCGGGCGTCCCGATCGTGCTGGGAGCGCTGACGCCGACCGAGGTCGCGCAGGCGGTGGATCTCGGCACGGCGGCCGTGAAGATCTTCCCCGCCAAGGCTTTCGGCCCCGGCTACTTCAAGGACCTCAACGGCCCGTACCCGGGTCTGCCGCTGGTCGCCTCCGGCGGCGTCAACGCCGGCAACGCCGCGGACTTCCTGGCGCAGGGAGCGCTCGCGGTGTGTGCGGGCACTGATGTGGTGCCGCCGGATGTCGTGGCGGCGGGAGACTGGCCCGAGATCACCCGGCGCGCCCGGGTGTTCATGGCGGCCTTCAAGCCATCGGCCTGACACCCGAGAGATCGATCACCTGGCATCACCTGGTAGCACGTGGCACCCGGCGTCTCCCATACGGCGATAAACTGGATCTATCACTAGCGAGCGCGCACGCCGGGAGCACCACCATCGCCACGTCCCTCCGTACCCCGACCATCGCGCAGCTCAAAGCCTTCGCCACGGTCGCCGAACATCTGCACTTCCGGGACTCGGCGGCGGTGCTCGGGATGAGTCAGCCGGCGCTGTCCGGGGCGATCGCGGCCCTGGAGGAGAGCCTCGGGACGCGGCTGGTCGAGCGCACCACGCGCAAGGTGCTGCTGACGTCGTCCGGCGAGCGGGTGGCGCGGCACGCACAGCGCGTCCTGGCGGCGATGGACGACCTGGTCCAGGAGGCCGCGGCGGCGCGGCAGCCGTTCACCGGGACGGTGAAGGTCGGCGTGATCCCGACGCTGGCCCCGTACCTGCTGCCGGCGTTGCTGCGGCCGTTGAAGAAGCGGTTCCCGGACCTGGACCTGTTCGTCCACGAGGAACAGACCGCGGTGCTGCTGGAGGGCATAGCGTCCGGACGGCTCGACCTCGGGCTGCTCGCGTTGCCGGCCGGCGCCCCGGGCGTCGACGAGCTGGCGCTGTATGACGAGGACTTCCTGGTCGTGGCACCCGAGCACACGCTCCCGGTCGGGACCGGCCCGGTCTCCCGGAAGGTGCTCAAGCAGCACGACATCCTGCTGCTGGAAGAGGGCCACTGCCTGCGGGACCAGGCGCTGGACGTCTGCGCCGAGGTGGGTGCCGCCGGCTCCGGGGCGACGCGCGCCGCGTCGCTGTCGACGCTGGTCCAGCTGGTCGCCGGCGGCATAGGGGTGACGTTGCTGCCAGAGACGGCGGTCGCCGTTGACGCGCGCGCCGGGTCGGGCCTGGAGGCTCGCAGGTTCGACGGGACGGCGCCGTCGCGGCGGATCGGGCTGGTGTACCGGTCGTCGTCGGCGCGGGCCGAAGAGTTCGGCGGCCTGGCGGCGGCGATGCGCGAGGCGGTCGCGGCGGCCCGGCTGCCGGTGCGGCTGGTCTCTCAGGCCCCACAGGTCCCGCAGGTCCCGGCGGTCCCGTTGGCCGCGCCGGTCCCACTGGCCCCGCTGGTCACGGCGCAGGCCGGTGACCGGAGCTGACTCTTCATCTGTCCCCGCCGCAGGTGAAGCGGCAGCTCCGGCCCACCAGCAAATCATGCTGAGAATTGAGTGAAACGCCAAGAGTTGTTGCCGATCGGTTATCAACTTTTGCTCGGTGATGACCGATTCGTGATGCTACCGCCACGTACCGCACAGTTGATCATCCGCTCCGCAGTCCCGGCCGCCCTGCTTCAATAGCGCCATGACGCCCCGTGAGACTCCCGTGCCGCCCGCAGTAGCCGCCCTGCCGCACGATCCGCGCGGCTACCCCATCCCCGCGATCACGCCGCGTGACGCCGAGGGACACCCGGCGTTCGCGATCACCGGCGCGGCCCGCACGCTGATCTGCGCGATCGAGCGCCGCTGCTCGATCTGCGGGACGCCGATGGCCGAAGGGCCGGTCTACCGCGTCATCGCGGCGGCCGAGACGGAGGCGCTGACCGCGGCACACAAGGCCGGACGGACCGCGACCAACAAGGCGCCGTCCCCCGAGCCGCCGGGGCACCGCGCCTGCATGCTCTTCGCCGCCTTCACCTGCCCCTTCCTGGCCCGCCCCAACGCGCGCCGGGGCCAAGACGCGGACGTGATGGGCTCGGCGCTGACCCGCGGCACGGCGCGGGGCAGTTCGACCGAGTCCGGAACCGAGATCGGCGGCGCGGTCGCGGGCTTCGCAGACTACGAATTCCGGTACACGCCGGGCGCCAACCAGGTGGCGTTCGTCTTCAGCGGTCTGACCGAGCTCCGGACGCATCAGCTTGGCGCGGACCAGATTCCCGAGCTCATCAATGCACTGACTGACGCCGAACCGCCTGTCGGGACGTGCCCGCCGTACCTGCTCGACGACGAGGAAGCCGCGACGGCGTACGCCCGCGCGCTGCTGGAGGAGGCGATGGCGCGGAGCCGGGGATCCGGCGTTACCGAAGCGTGATAATCGGCGGCAAACCCCGGGGCCGATGGGACGTCTACAGGGCGACACCGTTTCGGGGAAAGGACCTCATCGTGAGTCGCTCTTCTTCACGCCGCCTGCTCGTGAGTGCCGCTGCTGCGACCTCGGTCGCGCTGCTGGCTTCGGCCTGCGGCGGCTCGACGGAACATCCGAAGGTCGCGCCGGTCGCCGCGGGGGCGACCCGGACGGCTTCGGCGCCGCCGGCTTCGCAGCCTTCGCAGCCTTCGCAGCCTTCGACGTCCGCCACGCCGTCGGCCTCATCCTCGTCCGCACAGGGTTCGACCGGCTCGGCGCCGTCCGGGGCGGGTCCGCAGTACGCCGTCGGCACGCCGCTGATCTCCGACGGCTCCGCGACGGTGAACATCGGCGGGGCGCAAGTGCGGTTCCCGACGACGGTCTCCGAGGCGTCCTGGTCGCCGGACGGCAGCCGGATCGCGTTCATCGACGGCTCCGGGAACCTGGCCACCGCGCGGCCGGACGGCAGCGACGTGATCGTACTGGTGCAGCCGAGTCAGGGGTCGAAGTTGTCCGCGCCGTCATGGCAGGGCGGGACCGTGCTGTACACGGAGCTGAACGCGGCCGGGACACACGTCGTGGAGCAGGCGTCGGTCGCGGGGCAGCACAACCACGCCAGCAGCGAGCTGTACCTGATGGGCCCGAGCGGCACGCACGACGTGGCGGACACCTCGAACCCGGTCAGCGTCGAGAACCAGACCCTGTCCGGGACCTCGTCGGAGCTGGTCTTCCAGTCGCACGACGCCAACGGCCCGGACCTGTGGATCCACTGGCTGGACAGCAACGCGCGCGGCGGCGCCGACCCCGCCACACCGATGGGCCCGGGCAGCTGGCCGGCGTTGAGCCCGAGCGAGCAGCTGGCGTTCGTGGGGAGCAACGGCGGGATCGACGTCATCCCCGCGCACACGCCGTTCAAGAACGCCGCGACCACGCAGGAGGCGACGAAGGTCGCCGACGCGAGCGGCGCCACGCACCTGGCGTGGACGCCCGACGGCGCGTCGCTCGCCTACTCGACGCCGAACGGCATCATGGAGGTGGCGGTCGGCAAGCCGGGGGCCGGCCCGACTCAGCTTTCTGCGAAGCCCGGCGTCGTGTCCTTCCTGCCGAAGTCCGCGGACCAGGTCGTGACGCTGGCCGGAAACACGCCAAACGACCTGGTCGGCGCGTCCGTCGCGGTCTCGCGGCACCGCTGGGAGACGCAGACCGGCAGCACGCCGGCCCCCGCCGGCGGCGGCCCGCACGGCCCGTTCGCGATGTCGGTGACGATCGTCGCGGCCGACGACCCGGCGACCGCGCAGAAGGAGCTCGGGTGGGCCGGGCTGTACGGCCCGACGCTGCTCACCACCGGCGACAACCTCGACCCGCGCCTGGTCGCCGAGGCCAAGCGGGTCCTGGGCACGCCGAACACCCGCGACCCCTTCGACGGCATGGACACCGTCAACCTGGTCGGCGCCCCCGGCGCGATCCCGGCCGGCACCGACGCGGCGTTCACCAGGCTCGGCTACAAGGTGGTCCACATCACCGAAGCCCCGAAGCCGAACCCGGCCGACGCCGCCATGGCGGCGCACCCGACGATCGCGGTCGTCGACCCCACCGACACCGCGGCCCTGGCCGAGGCACAGGCGGAAGGCACGCACGTGCTACGGCTGACCGGCGGCAAGCTCTCGACCGCGGACGCCGCCTACCTGACCGGCCTGGACGCGAACTACGAAGTCGCCGCCCCGCAGATCGTGGCCTTCGGCGACCAGGCGTTCGCGGCCGCGACGGCGCTGACGTACAAGCGCCTCCCGGTGCCCACGGAGGCGCTGGGCACGACCCACGCGGACTGGCTCGCGGCCACCGCCATGGGCACGGCGACGAACACCCTGACCCTGGTCGCGGGCAACAGCCCGGCCGACGTCCTGCTCGCCGACCTCAGCAGCCCGCAGCAGGGCTACTTCGACTACACCACGTCGACGGTGACGATCGACCCCGCGCAGGGCATCTCGCCGACGCTCAAGGCACTACTGCAGGCCCGGTCGGCCGACATCAACGAGCTGGACGTCATCGACACCTCCGGCAAGCTCGCAACGGGGGCGCTGGACCAGCTCGGGACGCTGGTCAGCGGCCCGCTCGGGTTCCAGACGCAGGCGAATCAGACGGCTGACGCGCTGGCGAAGAGCCAGCCGGTGACGCGCGGGTGGTGACGGAGTAACGGGGGCGGCAGACAGGGGGACTGGTAACACCATTCGCACTGGTCACAGGCGTTTCAGGCGTACGGGACCGCTCCGGCGGAGCCGTAAACTGACCGCCCCCTAGTACGAAGGCCACATCCGTGAACGACGTGATCCGGTTCCACTACTCCGCCAGGCTGCGATACGGGTACACAGCAGCTGCCGCCCTCATTCTGGCGACGGGCCTGGTACTCACCGTCACCCATCACGCGATCAAGCACTATCCGGCCTGGTACTTCGTTCTGATGGGACTGATCGGCACCACGACGGCGGTGCGGATGTGCCTGGCACCCAGCGCGACCCTGACACCGCAGGGAATCGCCATCCGGACACGCAACTTCAAGACGACCCAGCTGGCCTGGCACGAGATCGCCGACGTCGAGATCAGGACGGTCGGCACGGGCCGCGACGAGCGGGAAGTCGCCGTGCTGGTTCTGGCGGACGGAACGAGGACGCCTCTGGTGACGGTGCAGAACCCGGTCCGCCCGCATTCGCCGCTCGTGCGCTACCTGGCTTGGCGCCCGAGCCGAGACAAAGCCTTCCCGACGAAGGTCGATGCCATCAGGACCCGGATCGAGGTCTACGGGCACGACACGGCCAAAGTCGGTACGTGAGCTGAAGCCCCGGCGCTCGATCGTGGGTGCCGGGGCTGGCAGGCATGATCGCTCTTGCCCCTACTGCGCCTCGTCTTTAGCGGTCTCCGGGCAACCAGAAGGCTCCGCAACAGCGCCGGCATGCTGTCGCAACCCGGGCCCAGAGCATTGGCCTGCGAAAAGTGGCGGATGACCCAATGCTCCGGCGGGCTCTTCATGGCTTGATCGTAGAGCTCGACGACTTACACGGCCGGCGGCTTACTCCCAATCCGCATCACCGGACCAGTCGAGTCCTGGAAGAAGCCATTCCCCTCCCCTCCACAATCTCGCTACGAGAAAATTCCAAGCGCGCCCGCAAGTCGCGAACTCGCGCACCCAGGTCGTCGTCCCGCCCCCACGACGCGTTCATCGGCGCGGGAAGCGCCCGCCGGCTTCCGGAACGAGTGACCAGCACGACTCGACTGACGTCGCCGTCTCCCGACTCCCTGTCCTCGAACGAATCAACGTCGCCCCAGCCCACGGTTCGCCGGCGCAGCGGACGCCACAGAGTGATGCCCACATCGCTGACGACCGTGCGGCCGAATGCGCTGTCACCGAGGACGACCGCGTTCACCAGCGCGACCACTCCCAGCAGCGGCACGGTGAATTGCGATCGTCCACCGTTGAAGACGTGCAGAAAGCTGAGGACGGCGCACACCGCCGCGGCGAGGACACACCCTGAGGCGCAGGCCAGGAGCCTCCTTCGCTGCCCTCGCCGCAACACCAAAACGAACGGCTCCATCGTCACGTCCTCAGACGTCGTCTCAACGTCTACGCCGTCGGCGGCTTACTCCCGATCCGCATCACCGGACCAGTCGTGTCTTGGAAGAAGTCATTCCCCTTGTCATCCACCACGATGAAAGCCGGGAAGTCCTCCACCTCGATCCGCCACACGGCCTCCATCCCCAGCTCGGCGTACTCCAGCACCTCGACCTTCTTGATGCAGTCCTGCGCCAGCCGCGCCGCGGGGCCGCCGATCGAGCCGAGGTAGAAGCCGCCGTGCTCCGCGCAGGCGTCGGTGACCTGCTTCGAGCGGTTGCCCTTGGCCAGCATCACCATCGAGCCGCCGGCGGCCTGGAACTGGGCGACGTAGGAGTCCATGCGGCCGGCGGTGGTCGGGCCGAAGGAGCCGGAGGCGTAGCCTTCGGGGGTCTTGGCCGGGCCCGCGTAGTAGACCGGGTGGTCCTTCATGTACTGCGGCATCGGTTCGCCCGCGTCGAGGCGCTCCTTGATCTTCGCGTGCGCGATGTCGCGGGCCACGACCAGGGTGCCGGTCAGGGCCAGGCGGGTCTTCACCGGGTACTTCGACAGTTCCGAGCGGATCTCGGTCATCGGGCGCGACAGGTCGACGCGCACGACGTCGTCGTCCAGGTGGTCGTCGGTGGTCTCTGGGAGGAAGTGGCCGGGTTCGAACTCCAGCTGCTCCAGGAAGACGCCGTCGCGGGTGATCTTGCCCAGGGCCTGGCGGTCCGCCGAGCAGGACACGGCCATCGCCACCGGGAGGGAGGCGCCGTGCCGGGGCAGGCGGATCACGCGGACGTCGTGGCAGAAGTACTTGCCGCCGAACTGCGCGCCGATGCCGATGCGGCGGGTCAGCTCCAGGACCTCGGCCTCCAGCTCCAGGTCGCGGAAGCCGTGGGCGGTGATCGAGCCCTGCTTCGGCATCGTGTCCAGGTAGCGCGCCGAGGCGTACTTGGCGGTCTTGAGCGCGAACTCCGCCGAGGTGCCGCCGATCACGATCGCCAGGTGGTACGGCGGGCAGGCCGCGGTGCCCAGGGAGCGGATCTTCTCCTCCAGGAACTTCAGCATCGCCTTGGGGTTCAGGATCGCCTTCGTCTCCTGATACAGGTACGACTTGTTCGCCGACCCGCCGCCCTTGGCCATGAACAGGAACTTGTACGCGTCCCCGTCCGTGGCATACAGCTCCACCTGCGCCGGCAGGTTCGAGCCGGTGTTCTTCTCGTCCCACATCGTCAGCGGTGCCATCTGCGAGTAGCGCAGGTTCAGCCGGGTGTAGGCGTCGTACACGCCGCGCGCGATGTGCGCCTCGTCGCCGCCGGCGGTCAGCACCTGCTGGCCGCGCTTGCCCATCACGATCGCGGTGCCGGTGTCCTGGCACATCGGCAGGATGCCGCCGGCCGAGATGTTGACGTTCTTCAGCAGGTCCAGCGCCACGAACCGGTCGTTCGGCGAGGCCTCCGGGTCGTCCAGGATGTTGCGCAGTTGCTGCAGGTGCCCAGGACGCAGGTAGTGCGCGATGTCGTGCATCGCGGTCTCGGTGAGCAGCCGCAGCGCCTCCGGCTCGACCTGCAGGAACGTGCGCCCGCCGGCCTCCACGGTGCTGACGCCCTCGCTGGTGAGCAGGCGGTTCGGGGTCTCGTCCGGCCCCGTCGGGAGGAGGTCGGCGTACTCGAAGTCAGGCATGCCGCCAGCGTACTCGCGAGCCGCGGAGGCCCCGGAAGCCCTGCTTGTGCGGTGTGCCACACCGGGTCCCGGGCACTTGAAACTCAAACATCATACGTCTTACCATCGGACGCATGACGATATCGCTCGACCGGCCCGGCAGCCGCGAAACGGACCTCCTGGAAACGGACCTCCTGGAACGCGTCGAGCGCCTCACCGAACCCAGCACGCCGGCCGAGCCCGAGGAACGCCGCCAGCAGCAGGTCGCCGGCGGCGCCCTGATCCTGGCCGGCATCATCCTGGTCGCGGCCAACCTGCGGCTCGGCGTCTCCTCCACCGGCCCGCTGCTCGACCAGCTGCGCGACCGCCTGCACCTCGGCGCCGGCGTGGTCACCCTGCTGCCCACGCTCTGGGTCGTGATCTTCGCCTTCGCCGGCCCGGCCGGCTCCTGGCTGGCGCGCCGGCACGGCGCCGGCTCGGTCCTGGCCGCGAGCCTGGCGGTCCTGGTCGCGGGCTCCGCGGTGCGCGGCATCCCGGACGTCCCCGGCCTGCTGGCCGGCTCGGTGCTGGCCGGTATCGGCATCGCGCTGGGCAACGTCCTGCTGCCGGTCGTGGTGCGCACCTACTTCCCGCACCGCATCGGCGCCATCACCGGCATCTACTCCACGATGATCGCCCTGGGCTCGACGGTCGCCGCGGGCATCGCGGTCCCGCTGTCCAACACCCTCGGCGGCCCCTCCGCCGGACTGGAGTTCTGGACCATCCCGGCCCTGGCCGGCCTCGCGCTGTGGCTGGTCAGCCACCCGCACCGGCGCCGCCACGACCGCGGCGTCGCGGCCGCGGCCGCCACCTCCGGCGTCGCGCAGCGGCCGCACATCCCGCTGAAGTCCCTGGCCAAGAACAAGCTCGCCTGGGCCATGACCTTCGCCTTCGGCCTGCAGAGCATGTCCGGGTACGTGGTCATGGGCTGGATCCCGACCGTCCTGCACGACCACGGCATGTCCGCCGCGGCCGCCGGCACCGTGCTGAGCGTGACGTTCGCGGTCAACGCGCCGCTGTCCTTCGTCGTGCCGCTGACCGCCGCGCGCCTGCGCAGCCAGCGCCTGCTGGCCATGGCCCTCGGCGTGGTCTTCGGGCTCGGCTTCGTCACCCTGATCATCGCCCCGGTCTCGCTGGCCTACCTGGCCGCGGTCCTGATCGGCGTCGGCATGGCCGCCTTCCCGCTGGTCCTGACGATGATCGGGCTGCGCGGCGGCACGCCGGAGGGCACCGCGGCCCTGTCCGCGTTCTCCCAGTCCGCCGGCTACCTGATCGCCGCGACGGGCCCGATCATGTTCGGCATCCTCGGCCACGCCCTGCACAGCTGGACCATCCCGCTGGGCATCATGGTCGCCGTGGTCCTGGCCCAGGGAGTCGTCGCTTCCTACGTGGGGTCACCCAAGCGCGGCACGTTGACAGCGTCTGGCGGGGACTCCGGCTCGGCCACCGCGGCCGCGAACTGAAAGACTGCCGTCTGTGGCGAACGGACTCACCGGCATCCAGCGCGGCTCACTGGTCGACGAAGTCATCGACAAGCTCCGCGAACAGATCAGCAGCGGCGCGTGGGCAGTGGACGCCCGCATCCCCACCGAGCCGGAGCTCGTCGAGGCTCTGAACGTGGGCCGCGGCACGGTCCGCGAGGCGGTGCGGGCCCTGGCCCACGCCGGCCTGCTGGAAGTGCGGCGCGGCGACGGGACGTACGTCCGGGCCCGCAGTGAGCTCTCCGGCGCGCTGCGGCGCGAGATCCTGGCGACGACGCACGACCACGTCCAGGAGGTCCGCCGCGCGATCGAGGTCGAGGCGGCCCGGCTGGCCGCCCGCCGGGCCACCCCCGCCGACCTCGAAGCGTGCGACGCCGCGCTGGCCGCCCGGGACGTCGCGGCGCGCAAGGTCGAGAAGGCCGATCCGAGCGACACGTCCTGGGTCGACGAGTGGGTCGAGGCCGACGCGCACTTCCACACCGCGATGGTCGCCGCCGCCGGCAACCCGCTGCTGCTCGACCTCTACCTGGAGATCGGCAGCGCACTGCGCACCGTGCTGACAGAGCGCGCGCTGCGCACCGACTTCGACCGGTTCCTGGTCGCCGGCCACAGCACCCTGCTGGACGCGGTGCGCGCCGGGGACCCCGAGGCTGCGGTACGCGAGGCCTCGCTGAACGTGGAGACCAGCGCGGAAGAGTAAGTCCCTCCCACGATCGCCGCGCGTATAGTGCACAAGGTGAGCGTGCCCGCAGCCTTTCCGGCCAACGACCCCCACAGCACCATGCGCGCTTCCGACGCCGACCGGGACCGTGTGGCGGACGCCCTGAGAGAGGCCTACGCGGAGGGCCGCCTCGACGTCGAAGAGCACAACGAGCGCATCGATCTCGCCTACAAGGCCAAGACCCTCGGCGAGCTGTCGCCGTTGCTGTCGGACCTGCCGCAGCGGCACGCCGCGACCCTGGCCGCCCCGGCCTCCCCGATTCCGCCGATGCCCGCGGACTACGCGCCGGGATCGAAAATCACAGCAGTTTTCGCCGAACAGAAGCGCGGCGGGCGCTGGGTCGTGCCGTCGCAGACCACCGCCGCGGCTGTCTTCGGCTCGGTCGTCATCGACCTGCGCGAGGCCGTGCTGACCCAGCGCGAGGTGGTCATCATCGCCAACGCGGTGTTCGGCTCGATCGAGATCAAGGTGCCGCACGGCGTCATCGTGCGCGACGAGGGCACCGCGGTGTTCGGCTCGCGCAGCGGTTCGGACCGGAACGCCGCCGGGGACGTGCCGATCACGCCGGACTCGCCGGTCGTGGTGGTGCGCGGGATGGCGCTGTTCGGCGAGGTGTCGGTGCGGTATCCCAAGCCGAAGAAGCTCGGCAAGTTCCTCGGGCGCTAGCGCCTCGGTTAACTCTGATTAAGCGGCGTCGCCACGCACGCCGTCCCGTAGGCGCAGATCTCCGTGCCGAGCTCGCCGGGCGACGTCTCGAACCGCATCGCCAGCACCGCGTTCCCGCCCCGCCGCGTCGCCTCCTCGGTCAGCCGGGCCATCGCCTCCATCCGGCTGTCGACGAGCATCTTCGTCTGGCCCTTCAGCTCGCCGCCCTTCAGCGACTTCATCGCCGACCCGAACGAGCTGCCGATGTTGCGCGCGCGGACCGTCAGTCCGAAGCACTCGCCCAACACGCGTTCGATGCGGAACCCCGGCAGGTCGTTCATCGTGCTCACCATCACGGTGTTCGCAGGATCCTGGCCGCCGCTGTAGTCAGTGCTCATACCGACAGCTTGGGCACCGCGAGCTCGATCGGCGCGCTACGTGAGCGAATGGGTTAGCGCGAACTCCGCCATCCCGTCGGCGAACTCCACGCGCGGCCGCCAGCCGAGCTCGTCGCGGATCCGGGCGCTGGAGGCGGTGATGTGCCGCACGTCCCCGAGGCGGTAGCCGCCGGTCACCACCGGCGGCGGGCCGTCCATCGCGCGCGCCAGTTCGGCGGCCATCTCGCCGACGGTGCGCGGGGTTCCGCTGCCGACGTTGTAGGCGCGCAGCTCGCCCGACTCGCGTCCGGCGGCACTGGCGGCATCGGTTGCACTGGCAGCGCCGGCGGCACCGGTAGCACCGGCGGCCCACTCCAGCGCGGCGACGTTCGCGGTCGCGATGTCGCGCACGTGCACGAAATCGCGCCGCTGGCCACCGTCCTCGAACACGGCCGGCGCCTCGCCGCGCATCAGCGCCGACCTGAACAGCGCCGCGACGCCCGCGTAGGGCGTGTCGCGCGGCAGCCGCGGGCCGTAGACGTTGTGGTAGCGCAGGGCCACGGCGCGGACGCCGTCGGCCAGCCGGGCCCACGAGCCGGCCAGGTGCTCGGTCATCAGCTTCGAGGCGGCGTAGACGTTGCGCGGATCCAGCGGCGCGTCCTCGCCGACCAGCCCCGGGGCCAACGGCTCCGCGCAGATCGGGCACGGGGGTTCGAAGGACCCTGAGATCAGGTCCGGCTCGCGTCGCGGACCGGGACGCACCCAGCCGTGCTCGGCACACTCGTACCGGCCCTCGCCGTAGACGACCATCGACGAGGCGAAGGCCAGCGCCCGCACCCCCGCCCCGGCCATCTCCGCCAGCAGGACCGACGTGCCGAAGTCGTTGTGCGACACGTAGTCCGGCGCGTCGGCGACCGTGCGGTCCAGGCCGACCTTCGCCGCCTGGTGACAGACGGCGTCCACCCCTCGCAGGGCCCTGCGAACGTCCGCGGCGTCCCGGACGTCGGCGCCGTCCACCAGGTCCAATCGCACGACCTCGTGCCCGGCGGCCTCCAGCGCCTCGACGACATGCGACCCGATGAACCCGGCGGAACCGGTGACGAGAACCCTCATGCCGCCGACGCTAGACGCCGACAGCGGCGCCGCACCCCAGGCGACGCCGCTGTTCAGCGAACCGTAATCAGTTCCGGTTCTCGTTCTAGCTCTCGTTCTCGTCCGCGCTCGCGCTTTCGCTCTCACGGTCGGGTCCGGCCTCCCGGACCTCCTCCACCTTGCGCATCGCGTCCCGCAGGTCGCCGACCCAGTCGCCGGCGTGCTTCTCGACGAGCCGCACGCACCAGGCCAGCGCCTCGCTCCGGCTGCGGGCGACGCCGCCGTCCACCAGCGTGTCCAGCAGCGCGCGCTCTGGCTGCTTCAGCCGAGTCATCACCGGCACGGACAGGTGCGTGAACAAACGCCCCTGGTCACCGCACCGCACGCCCCAGGAGACCTTGCGCCCGAACTTGTGCTCCGCGTCCCGGGCCACGGCCATGCGCGCGTCGCGCGTGCGCTCCCGGAACTCCTTGATCCGGCCCTCGACGGTCGCGGCCTTCTCGGCCTCCGAAGCGCCCTCGGTGTACGCCGGCTCCGGTATCCGTCCGACGACCGTGATCTCCTCGCGGTCGACCGTGACCTCCGGCGCGCCTTCGAACAGGTCCTCCGGCAGCCGTCCTGTGAACCATCCTCGTGTCTTCTCGATCAGCTCTTCACGTGTAGCCATGTATCCACGATTACACGATTACAACGTCTACGACAGCTTCGCGGGCGCACGAATAAAGGCGGGGCGTTCGCCTTGAGCGAACGCCCCGCCTCGCCCCCTGGTCCCCCCAGGGAGGTCTGCACGACCTGTCACCATCAACGCACGCTCACCGCGTGCGGTTCACCGCGATCTCCAGTCCTTCAACAGCCGTCGCTGGTACCGGCGCACGTCCACACAACGTGGTGCCGTTGACCCGCACGGCGACTTTGCCCTGTAACCGTCCCTGTGTCCGTCTCTCTTGTGAAATCTCTCGGGAAGTCTCTTCTGAAGTTGTGTCTGAAGTTGTGCAGCGTGCCGAACCGGGCCACACCCCGGGACCACACGGCGGAGTTCTTCTTGCGGTACGTACCTGAACGCGTTCGGCGGCTCCAGCTGCCTGTCTGGCGCCGGGCTTCAGCGTAGGCGCGAGGCGGCAGAAGCCTGATCCGTCAGGCGACGTAGAAATGCGCACCGAAGTGACTAGGGCGGCACCGGCGCCCACCGGGCCGAAGACGTAGGCTCGGCGTCGGATCCACAGATCGCGACGGCAGATCGCGACGGCAGATCGCGACGGCCGCCGGCACCGCGTCTGTAACACCGGCACCTGACCCCGCGTCGGTACGGGTGGAATGTTCGACGAAGGAAGCGCGGTGGCCATGGCGAAGCACGATGACGAGTTCTTGGAGTTCGCTTCAGCGCGGACCCAGCACCTGTTCCGTACCGCGTATCTGATGTGCGGGGACTGGCACCAAGCCGAGGACCTCGTCCAGGAGACGCTCGGCAAGGTCTACGCGGTCTGGGGACGCAAGCGGCGTATCGAGAACCCCGACGCCTATGCGCAGACCGTGCTGACACGGACGTTCATTTCGGCGCGGAGGAAGCGCAGCTCGCGGGAGCTGCCCTCCTCAAGCCTGCCCGAGGCCGAGTTCCACGAGGCGGACGCGTCCCTGCGCATGACCTTGCTGGAGGGCCTGGCGGCCCTGCCTGCGAAGGACCGCGCCGTGCTGGTTCTGCGGTTCTGGGAGGACCGCAGTGTCGAGGAGGTGGCGCACATCATGGGCGCCAGCTCGGGCGCGGTGCGGACGCGGACGAACCGGGCCCTGACCCGGCTGCGCGGCACGCTCGGGGATCTGCTTCCGGACCTCGCCCTCACCTGAACACCACACTGTGGATCCGACGAAGAAGGAAGCTGACATGCCCGACAACCTCAACGGTGTCATGCGGAGCGCGACGGAGAACCTGAACCCGAACATCGGCAAGCTCACCGCCGGCGGCATCGAGCGCGGCGTGCGCAAGCGCCGCAACCGGCGCGTCGCGCAGATCGCCGGCGCCGCGGCCAGCGTGACCGCGGTGTTCGGCGTGGTGGCGATGGTCGGCACGCCCGGCCACGGGAGCCCGGCGACCGTCTCGGCCGGCTCCAGCGGCACGCCCACCGCCCCGCACTCCACGACGGCCGCCGGCGCCACCGGCCCGGCCGCGACGCCGACGCCGACCACGAGCACGACCAACACCCCGGCCGTCCCGCCGGTGAGCGGCGACCAGATGGCCGGCTGGCTGGAGCAGGCGCTGGCGCCGTACCACTTCACCGGCGAGAAGGTGCTGTACTCGGAGGGCTCGGACGGGCCCGCCGGTCCGTACGCCACCCTGCGCATCGGCTACGACGGCCAGGCCGGCAGCGTCTCGCTGAACGTCGTCCGCGCTAGCTACCAGGACCAGGGCGGCGGCTCACTGCCGCCGTACTTCACGCAGCGGACCCTGCCGGACGGAAGCCACCTGCAGGTGTTCGACGGTCCGGAGTGGCCGGCCGGCAACGGCGACCCGTCCGCGAAGCGGATCGACATCGAGTGGTACCGCACGGACGGCATCGCGATCGAGATCCAGGTGCTCAACGCGGTGCAGGAGAAGGGCACCACCACCGCGAGCAAGCTCGGACTGACCACGGACCAGGCGACGGCGGTCGTGCAGTCGCCGGTGTGGGACAAGGCGATCCAGGCGGTGTGGGCCAAGCCGCTGCCGACCGCTCCGAAGGTTCCGAGCGGTGAGAAGTCGAAGCTGCTGCAGCAGAAGAACCCCGGTGGCAGCACCACGGGGTCCAGCTGGCCGTCGAGCCCGGCTTCCAGCCCGGCCGGCTAACGCAGCTGTGCTGTCAGCTCACTGATGTCAGTTGTAGGGGTCTGACAAACGAAGCCCCGGCAGACGTACGCGGCCGGTTCACCGGCGATGGTGGGCCGGTCGTGGAGGAGCTCGGGGAGGGTGGCGGGGGCCGTTCGGATCCCCGCCGCTTCTGCCGTTTCTGCTGCTGCCGTTTCTGCCGGCGGGGTCACGGCGATGACGAGACCGGGGGCGGTGCTGCGCAGGGCTGCTTGGTGGAGGGCTCGGAAGGCGTCCTCATCTCCGTCCATATCTCCTTCCATCGCCACCTCCCCGCTCCACTCGCCGACGATCGCCACTTCCCGCGGCCCGTCCGCTAGCGCCTCGGCCGCGGCCAGTCCCCAGCCCGCGAACCTCGGCGCCTTCTCGGCCAGCGCGCCGGTGAAGCGCAGCGCCTGCTCCGCGGCCTCGCGGTGGCGTCCCGAGCCGGTGAGCGCGGCGTAGGTGAGCAGGGCTCCGGCCGCCGCGGAGGTGCCGCCGGGGGTGGCGTTGTCGGTCGGATCGGCCGGGCGGAAGATCAGGGTCTCGGCGTCGTCGGCGGTGTCGTAGAAGAGGCCTGATTCATCGCGGAAGTGGTCGAGCACCACGTCCAACACCTTGCCCGCGAAGGCGAACCAGCGCGGCTCTCCGGTGACGGCGTACAGGGCCAGAAGACCCTCGGCGACGTCGGCGTAGTCCTCCAGGACGCCCGGATTCTGTGCGCCGGCGACACCGTCGCGCGAGGTGCGCGTCAGGCGCTTCGCCTTGTCGTCCCAGTGCACGCGCTCAAGCATCTCAGCGGTCTGACGCGCCGCCGTCACGAGCTCGGGACGTCCGGTCAGCGCCCCGGCCTCGGCCAGCGCCGCCACCGCCAGGCCGTTCCACGCCGCCACGGCCTTGTCGTCGCGGCCCGGGGCGGTGCGCTCGTCGCGGCGGGCATCGAACAGGCGGCCGCGTACGCGCGCGAAGCGCTCGGCGTCATCAGGGTCCTGCAACAGCTGGAGGACGGACAGCCCGTGCTCGAAGGTGCCTTCGGCGGTGACGGTGAAGACCGTCGCGGCCCAGGCGGCGTCCTCCTCCCCGAGGACGGCTTCGAGCTGGTCGGCGTCCCAGGCGTAGAACTTGCCCTCGACACCATCCGTGTCCGCGTCCAGCGACGAGGCGAACCCGCCGGCCCCGTCGAGCCACAGCTCGCGCAGCATCCAGTCGGCGGTCTCGTTGACGACGCGCAGCGCCAGGGTGTCCCCGGTCGCGCGCCACAGGTGCACGTAGTCGCGCAGGAGCAGCGCGTTGTCGTAGAGCATCTTCTCGAAGTGCGGCACCACCCACGCGTCATCGACGGAGTAGCGCGCAAAACCGCCGCCGAGCTGGTCGTACATACCACCGCGCGCCATCGCCTCGCACGTCTCCCGAACCATCACGAGCGCATCGGCGTCGCCAGTGCGCGCGTGGTGACGAAGCAGCTGCTCCAGCGTCATGGACGGCGGGAACTTCGGCGCACCACCGAACCCACCGCGCTCACCATCGAACTCCCGCCGCAAAGCGCCGACAGCAGCCCCCAACGCCGCAGCATCCGGCACCCCCTCGGCACCCGCGACAACCCGCGCATGATGCGCCAGCTCCGCAACCAGCCCATCCCCGGCCCGCAGCACGTCGTCCCGAATGTCCCCCCAGGCGCGATCAACGGCGACCAGCAACTGCTGAAAAGCCGGCAACCCATGCCGAGCCACCGGCGGGTAGTACGTCCCGGCCTGGAACGGCTTGCCATCCGGCGTGGCGAAGACCGTCATCGGCCACCCACCACCACCGGTCATGGCCTGCGTAGCCGCCATGTAGACGGCATCAACGTCAGGCCGCTCCTCCCGATCAACCTTCACGCAGACGTACTTCTCGTTCATGAGCGCGGCGGTCGCCTCGTCCTCGAAGCTCTCGTGCGCCATGACATGGCACCAGTGGCAGGCGGCGTAGCCGATGGAAATCAGAACCGGAACATCGCGGCGACGCGCTTCTTCGAAGGCTTCCTCGCCCCACTGCCACCAGTCGACCGGATTGTCGGCGTGCTGGAGGAGGTACGGGGAGGTCGCGCTGGCGAGGCGGTTCATGGCTTCATCCTCGCACGGCTACCTGCCGGGTTCCCGACATCGGCGTGACCGTTCACCCGGTTCGCCCGGTGCCATCCTGGGCGGCCCTCGATCGTGGCGTTCAACGCCGACGCCAGGCTCCAAGTTGCGATCCATGAGCCTCCCTCCCGAATTTACACAAAACGCCGCAACCCCGCTCACCCCGCCTGCCCATAAGACCCCGCCTCAAGACTCGCCCGCAGCGCGGCCAGGATCTCGGCGAGGCGCGTCAGGTCGGTGTCGGAGAGGGTCGCGGTCAGCGCCGCGAGTTCGTTCTCGACGACGGGGCGGGCTGCGGCCAGGGTCTTCTCGCCTTCGGGGGTGAGGCGGAGGACGGATGAGCGGCGGTCTTGGGGGTGGGGTTCGCGGGTGCACCAGCCGGCGGCTACCAGGCGGTCTACTGCTTTGCTGACCGCGCCTACGGTGATCGCCACTTCGTTGACGATGTCGATGACGCGGCAGGCGGGGATGCGGTCGATGATCTCCAGGAACTCGAATTGGCCGAGGCCTGTGCCGTGCTCGGTGCGGAGGGTGGTGGTGGCTGCGTTGTAGAGGCGGGTCTCGACGCGGACGAGGTCGGTGAAGGTGGGTGTGACGCGGCTCACGGTGGCTCCGATTGATTCCTTGGAATCATCTTCCTTGGAATGTGGTTAGCTGGATGCAGATGGATTCCTGGGAATCCATCTTGGCAGACCGAGTGCGGCGGCCGCAGCCGTCGTCCCCTTACCAGCCACGGAGGCGACCATGTCCCGACAGCAGCGTGAAGCCATCGACGCCCTGCTCCGCTCCGCTCCGCGGCCCGAGACGCCGCCGAGTGTCGAGGAGCAGCGCAGCGGCTTCGCGGCGGCCATCGCCCGGCACGCGCCGGAGGACGTCGCCATGCGCCGGACCGTGCTCGGCGGGCGGCCGGCGCTGGAGCTGACGCCGAAGGGCGCCGCCGGCCACGGGCACCTGCTCTACCTGCACGGCGGCGGTTACGTCATCGGCTCGCCGGACACGCACGCCGGGTTGGTCGGCGAGCTGGCGCGCCGAGCCGGGCTGCGCGCCACGTCCCTCGACTACCGCCTGGCGCCGGAGGACCCGTTCCCCGCGGCTGTCGAGGACGGGCTCGCCGCGTACCGGGAGCTGCTGGCGACCGGTGTTGACGCGCGGGGGCTCGTCGTGGCCGGGGACTCCGCCGGCGGCGGCCTGACCCTCGCCACGCTCCTCGCGGCCCGCGATGCCGGGCTGCCGCTGCCTGTTGCCGCGGCCGTCCTCTCGCCGTGGGTCGACCTCACGGCGAGCGGCGACAGCATGCGCAGCAAGCACGGCGCCGACCCGATCTTCGTCGAGGCCGACATCCACGCCTACGCAGACCTCTACATCAGCACGGGAGACCGCGCGCAGCCCCTGGCCAGCCCGCTGTTCGCGGACCTGACCGGCCTCCCGCCGCTGCTCATCCAGGTCGGGACGAACGAGCTCCTGCTCGACGACGCGGTCCGCCTGGCCGGCCGCGCGGGCGCCGCCAACCTGGAGGTGACGCTGGAGATCGGCAGCGACCTCCCGCACGTCTACCAGCACCACTACGGCCGGCTCGACGAAGCGGACGCCGCGCTCGACAGCGCCGCCCGGTTCTTCACGACGCGGATCAGTGCCGCGCACGCTGCGACGGACGCCGACGCCGACCATCTCGAAGCGGCAGCTCGGTGATGCGACGACACGCGCGACCAAGCAAGAGAAGCAGCAGACTAGCTTTCTAGACACTCGTCCATCTATTCTGGACACTCGTCTAGAAAGGTGGACCCGTGCAAACCACAGCGAACATCCTCACCGGCCTGGTCGCAGCCCTCCACGCCTACATCCTGATCCTGGAGATGTTCCTGTGGCAGAAGAAGCCGGGCCGCGAACTCTCCGGCTTCGACCCCGACATGGCCCGCGCCACCGCCCCGCTGGCCGCGAATCAGGGCCTCTACAACGGATTCCTGGCCGCCGGCCTGGTGTGGGGCCTCGTCGCCGACTCCCCCACGGCCTTCTCCGCGAAGGTGTTCTTCCTGAGCTGCGTCGTGATCGCGGGCCTCTACGGAGCGGCCACGGCGAACCGCCGCATCCTCGTGGCCCAGGCGCTGCCCGGAGCCCTGGCGTTGGCGGCAGTACTGTTGGCTCGGTGAGCGCCGTCCAAGATCCCCGCGCCGCACGGACCCGGGAGCGACTGCGTGCGGCGCTCTTCGAAGCCTGCGCCGAGCAGCCGCTGAGCGACGTCAGCGTCGCCGACGTGGTCCACCGCGCACACGTCGGCCGAGCCACGTTCTACCTGCACTACCAAGGGCTGGAGGAACTAGCCGTCGACGCCTGCGCGGACATCGTCCGCGAAGCGGTCGACGCGCTGCACGCCTGGCGCGGAATCCCGGATCCCGAGTCCCCGCCGCCGGCGCTTGAGGAGTTCTTCACCGGATTGGATCGGCACCGCACGGTCTACACCGCGCTCCTCACCCCGGGAGGTGGCGGCCCACTCGGCATGGTCCTGCACCGGGATCTCAGGGAACGAAGTCGCACAGAACGCGAGCTCGCGGGGGCACCGGAAGCGGAACTGGTCGCGGCAGCAGTGGCCGGGACGTTCACGGGAGTGCTGGCCGACTGGATGCACGGACTCGTGCCTGGCACGGCGCCCGAGGTGGCGGCGCGGATCTGGCGTCTGCTCATCGCGCTGCACCGCACGCGGCTCAGTTGAAGCCGGGCAAAGGCTCAGCTGTAGCACCTTGAGGGAGCGAAGCCGGCGCGGCATCAGGCCACAGCATCAGGCCACACCTCGGTTCGCATGGCCGACAACGCAGAACCCACGATCCCGGTCAACCGCCCCCGATCAACGCCGGCCGCGACCGCATCCGCGACCGCCCGCTGCGCCGCCGCCAGCACCTTCGCGCCTTCCGCAAGCGGATCGACATGCGTCTTGCACCGACCACCGCCGGTCGGCACCTGGCACTGCCGGCCGGACCACGTCGGCACTCCGCACTGGACCGCCGGATCGTGGACATGGCACAAGCCAGAGGGCCGCGCGTCGACCGGACACGGCTTGCCCGTCTTGGTCGTGGCTGAGCACTTGGTCATGACATCAGGGTATTCAGTCCCTCCGACAATCCCGGACGAAAAGACCAAGCGCCGCCCGCACAACCCTCGTGCGGACGGCGCCTGCCGATCCCATCAGCGGCTACCTGCCCCGAGCCTCACCCCCGGGCAAGCAGGTCGAGCTATCGCCTACCTCAGTGCCGCCCGGCGCGCCGGTGCCGGCTGCCCCAGGCGATCGCGCCGCCCGCGCTGAGCAGCAGCACGCTGATCATCGCCAACTCCGGCAGCGCCGAGGACATACCGGTGTGCGCCAGCCCGCCCGAGCCTGACGTCTCCGTCGTCGGCGGAGTGGTCGGCGGCGGGGTCGGGGTGGTGGACCGCGACGTCGACGGGGTCGTCGACGGCTTGCTCGTCGGCGTCGTCGTCGGAGTGGACGACGGCGAAGTCGGCGGCGGTGCCGGCGCCGGGATGTAGACCCCCGCGTCGATCGTGTGGTCCACGCCGCCAGGGTTGGCGGGCGCGGTGACCGGCGCGAACCCGTCGCACAACTGCCCGGTGGTGGGTGGCACCACGTTGGAGTCGTGCGTCCGGTCGGTGCCCACCAACGGCAACGTGAAGCGCAGCGCTGTCGCCGCCGGTTGGCTCGGCACGTTGTCCGTCTTCGCGGTGCACACGTTGAACTCCACGGTGTACTTAGCGCCCGGGGTCAGCTGGTACTTCGCCCCGACGCCGCCGAAGTAGTACTCCCCGGCCGCGTCGGTGGTGGTGCTGGCGACCTGCTTTCCGCCGGCGTCCAGCAGGTTCACCGTGGCGCCGGCGAGCGGGACCTCGTTGGTGCTGTGCGCGTCCTGGACGCCGTTGTGGTCGCCGTCGAACCAGACGTAGTTGCCGATCTGGATCGGGGCGTTGGCCGCGGTGTAGGCGATGTCGCCGAGCCCGCCGGCCTTGCCGAAGGCGTTGTCGCTCGGACTCACGAACTGGTAGCCGTTCGCCGGGTCGTCCTGGCCGGGACCGAGACCGGTCTTCACGTCGTAGTAGCCGAGACCGTCGGAGCTGACCTGCAGGGCCGGATCGAGCTCGGTGCTGACGACGAACTGCTGTTGCGGGACGTAAGCAGCAGAACCCTGCGACGCGTCCTCGTGCGCTCCCTGACCCGTGTGGCCCGGGTCGAAGAAGTCACCGGGGAAGTACTGCACCACGCCGGCCGGCTTGTGGCCGTCGTTGGCGTACGTGGCGTTGTTGGGGCAGTCGCCGGTGCCTTCCCAGTCGTAGGTGTTGCCCGGCGCGGAGCAGGCCATGTCGATGGCGCCGCCGGACATCCCCTGTTCCGGAGTGTTGTTCCCCGGACGCGGGTCGAGCCCGCCGGCGCCGATCACGTCCATGAACCGGTCGCGGAACCCGAGGATCATCGAGCCGTCACGGGTGAAGGCCAGGCTGGCCAGCTCCGGTTGCGGATCGATGTAGACGTCGGAGTATCCATAGCGCTGGTCCCACGTCGACAGACTGGTTTCCCAGGGGTTCCAGTGGTCAGACAACGGAGTGGTGACCCCGTTGATGACCCAGCCGCGCTGGTAGTCGAGCGGCTGCGACAGGATCTGCGTGAAGTTCTTGCCGTCGTACACGTAGACGACGGCTCGCAGGTCGCTGCGCTGGTTGGTGCTCTCCGCGTCGCACACGCCGCCCACGTACACCTTGGCGTCGTGGACCGTGACCGCGAAGGGCCGCCAGTCGCTGTCCGCCGCGCAGGCCGAACCGGCGGCGGTGGGGGCGGGGATCGTCACGGAGTCCTTGAACGCCCCCGTGCCGCCGGTCGCGTCGAACGTCGCCAGGGACCGGGTCGCCAGGTCCACCGCGTAGAGGGTCTTGCCGTCCTCGGACAGCGCGATACCGCCGACGCCCTCCTTGCCCGGCACATCCACGAAGTTCGGGTCCTTGCGCATGTCGACCAGCAGTCCGTGCCCGGTCGGCGCGGCGTCGAGGAGGTCCGCGAACAGCTTCGGCGCCGACGAACCGTCGGCCGGCGTGGTGTAGATCGCACCGCCGCCGGCAGGCCCGTAGGTGGTGTAGCGCTTTGCGAAAGCGCTTTGGAAGATCCGGTTCTGGTACTTGTCGTACGCCAGGCCCCACGTGGTCCCGACCTCACCTTGCGTGTTGAGCACGGTGGGGCAGTTCGTCGGCGGGGTGCAGGTACCGCGTGCGGCGGGATCGACGGCCACCAGCGCCCGGCCCTGGGGATCGGCGGGGGTGCCGCTGGTACTGACAGCCGGTGTCTGCACCGGGACGTAGTACTTGTGGTCCGGGTTCGTGTAGTCCGCCGGGTTCCACACACCGGTGATGACCGAGGCGTCCTTGCCCGCGGCCAGGTCCACGAACGACGTGAAGCTGTCGAAGTGGTTGGCCGCCGTCGAGGCCGGCGCGGCCTGCAGGTAGCCGGCGTACGCCGCCGGGACCGTCACGTCGACGCGGTACTGGCCGCCGGCGAGGACCGTCGAGGACGACATCACGAACTTGCCGGTCGCGTCGGTCACCCCCTGGACCTCGTGGCCCGCGGCGTCGCTCACGCCGACCGCCATGCCCTGCTGCGGGGTGTCCATGGTCGCGTTGATGACGCCGGTGCCGAAGAAGTCGCGCAGGACCTGGACGGTCAGTGTGCCGTCTCCGGCCGCCGCGTGCGCCGCCCCCGTCCCGCTCGCCATCGCTCCGGTGGCGCCACCCACCGCGAGCGCGGTCGCCAGTCCCACCCGGGCCAGCCGCCCGACTCTTCTCCCGGCTGGCCGTACCCGTTTTCTGCCGGCTTGGTTCATGCCGATTTCCTTTTGTCAGGGAACAGATACAGCGGTTCGAGGGGCGCCCGGAGCCGAGGCCGAGGAGGGCGTGCCGGGAGGCCGGCCGGGGTCACTGAACCGCCGCAGTGAATCAGAGCATTGTATCGTCGAACCCTGAAAAAGTGTTACGAACAGGTGTTTCATTCGCGAACCGGACGCCGCGGACACGCGGGGAGCCGTAAGGTACCAGCCATGCCGAAACCGCGTCAGCGCCCGTCGCGCGAAACGAGCCGCCGACCTCGGCCGCGCTCTCGGTGGATTATCGCAGGGTCCTGTGTTGTCGGGCTAGCCGGGGTCGGCGTCGCGGTGGCGGCGGCCGGCGGATCCGGCGGCGGGAGCGGTAGCAGAGCCCTGACCTCGGACGAGGCCAACCGGCTGGCCATCACGCGCTTTCGCAACTACGAGACCGGCGGCCGCGCGGTGACGATCACCGTGCCCGGCACCGGCGGCAGCCTGGTCATCACCGGATCCGTCGACTACCGCACGAGACTCGGCTACGGCGTCGTGCGCGGAACCGGCCGCGATACCTCAAGTGACGGTTTGATCGAGTGGACCGCTACATCAGTGCTCGTCGATCCGATGACGAACGCCCCGGCCGTCGCGCCGGCGGCGCCACCGACGTCCGGCTGGTACAGCCGCACGCTCCAGAAGACCGGCAGCACGCTGGACAGCTCCCTGGCCATCGCGCTCGCCCTGGGCAGCGACCGACCGGACAACGCACAGCTGCTGCCGCAGGACGGCGCCGCCTGGGTCGGCAAGGACCAGGTGGCCGGGCACCAGGTGGACGTCATGACCGGACCGGCCGCCCTGAGCGCCGGTGTCGGTGCCGGTTCCGGTGCCGGATCCGAAGCCACGTCCGGAGCCGCGCCTGGCTCCGGATCGGGACCCGCAGGAACCGTCCGCTACTGGATCGGCGCGGACGGCGCCATGTACCGAGTCCAGGCCGCGGTCGCCTCGGAGACTCAGCCCACTGTCATCGACTTCGACACGCACCAGTACACGCCGGTCCCCTCAGCGGCCGTCACGACGTCTGCACCAGGGCAGTAGCCGCCAGCAGCGAAGCCGTCGGCACCTGGACGCCCGCCGTGTCCGGCACCGCCGGCACGGCCGGGACCACGGTGGCCGGCGCCCCCGCGGCGTTCGGGAACTGCGGCTGCACCGGCGGCACGGCCACGGTGCTGAACGGGATCCCGGCTGGCGGGGTCGGCGCGGTCCACGTCCCGGACGGCGACGCCGTCTGGTGCGCGGCCGGGCAGGCCGCGCTCGCGCCGAGGCCGCTGGGGACCGTGCGCAGGCCCGCGCCGCGCACGCAGTTGCCGTGGCCGGCGGTCGCGTTCGGGAACGTCCAGCCGAGGTCGATCCCGTTGCCGGAGAAGGTGTTGTCCAGGATCTGGTTGTCGTCCGGCGGGATGTCCTGGGTCGCGGTGATCACCACGCCGGCGTCGGTGTTGCCGGTGACGCGGTTGTGGACGAACTGGTTGGAGCTGCCGCCGTCGATGCCGATGCCGATGCCCCAGCCGCCGTCGGCCTGTTCCGGCGTCGCAGACTGCTGATTGGCCGCGACCAGGTTGCCGGCCACGACCGCGCCCTGCTGCGGCAGCAGCTTCTCCTGGTGGTCGGAGTCCGTGGTCAGGCCGACCCGGTTGCCGACCAGGCGGTTGCCGACGACGTACATGTCGGTGCTGGCGTTGGTGCCCTCGTAGCCGACCGCGTTGAGCTCGGCGATGTCGTCCCGCACCACGATGTGGCACGGCTTGCACTGCCCGACGTAGATTCCCGAGTCGGCGCCGCCGGAGGTATATGAGTGCTCGATGACGCCGTTCTGCGCCGAGAACGCGTAGATGCCGTAGAGGCCGTTGCGGGTCGAGGTAACGTAGGAAACGAGGAACGAGTCGAGGAACGTGACCGGCTCGCTGCCGGTGTCGTAGTCGCCGCCCGACCCGGTCTGGCCGGCGGCGGCCTTCGCCGAGCCGGTGACCAGGATCCCGTTCTGGGTGTTGTCCTGCACCGTCAGGTTCTCCACCGCCACGCCCGGCGCGGTGACCACGACGCCGTCGGGCTGCTGCAACCGGCCGTCGATGACCACCTTGTCCCGCGATTCGCCGCGCAGCGTGATCCGGGGCGTCTTGATCTTCACCATCTCGTGGTAGACACCCGGGGCGACCAGCACGAGATCGCCAGGTTTCGCCAGGGCCACGGCGTCCGAGATGGTCGGGGCGTCGGCGGGAACGTGGATTGTCACGGAGGTTCCAGCCGGGCGTTTGCCTTGACTGGACGAGTGGCTCGAACCGCCACTGCTGCAACCAGCTATTGGCAACGTCAGGACACCCAGTATCGCGCACACGCGAGAACCCAAATGCGGCATGGCACAGTTTGACATGTACGGGTGATTCAGGACTCGGATTCACTAAAGGGCGTCACCTTGTGGCACTCTCTACGATGTGCGCCGAGCCGACCCGCAGCCGACCCGCCGCGTGTTCCTCGGTACAGCCGGCGCCGTGATGGCCGCCGGTGGCGCCGCGGGATGCGATTCGCATTCCGAGCAGGCGTCTGAGCAGCCACGGAGCGCGGCGGCCGCGACTTCGACGGCAACGTCGACCGGGACCTCGACCGGGGCTGCGGCCGACACCCCGGTGCCGCCGACCGGACGGTACCAGGCGGGCGTCATCATTCCGCAGCCCGCGCAGCCCAACCTGCTGGCGGTCGTCGCAGACATCGACGATACGGCCGCGCCGGGCCCGCTGCTCGCCGAACTCGGCCAGATCGTGCTCGCCCTCACGGCGGGAACCGAGCCGCGATTGCTGGGACTTCCGCCGGGCGACCTGACGATCACGATCGGCATCGGGCCTCGCATCGTGCAGAAGACACCGGCGGCGAAGACGGCCGGCGTCACACTGCCCGGCACAACCGACCTCCCGCAGTTCTCCCGCGAGCAGATCGCACCGCAGGCACGCGGCGGAGACCTGCTGATCCAGCTCTGCGCGAGCGACGCGTTGGTCCTGCCGGTCGCCGCCGCCGCGCTGTTGGACCAGGCCGGTGCACGCGTCACCGAACGCTGGCGGCAGTCCGCGCGCCGCGGACCGAACACTCCGGTGGCTCCGGGGCGGACCGCGCCGCGGAACCTGCTCGGCTTCCTCGACGGCATCATCGGCCCGACCACGACCCCGGAGCAGCACAACGATCTGTGGCTGGCCGCTCCGGCGCAGGTCCTCGGCGGCACCATCGCGGTCGTCCGGCGAATGGAACTGGATCTGCAGAAGTTCGCCAAGCTGTCCGTCCCGGACCAGGAAGCGGTCTTCGGCCGACAACGCGCCACCGGCGTCCCACTCTCCGGCGGCACCATCGCGACGAACCCCGACCTCGGCGCCAAGACCCCCGACGGCCGCTACCTCATCCCGGCCGACGCGCACGCGCGCCGCGCGCACGCCGACGTGGTCGGCGTCGGGCTCATGCTGCGGCGCTCGTACAGCATCGACGATCCGAGCCCCGGCCTGCTGTTCATCAGCTTCCAGAACGACCTGCGGACGTTCACCGCCACGCTCACGCACATGGACGCCTCCGACGCGCTGCTGGCGTTCACCACGACCACCGCGAGCGCGACGTTCCTGATCCTGCCGGGCTTCGACCGGACGCATCCGCTGGCGTCGACGCTGTTCGGCTAGGGCAGAACGCGGCTATTGGCCTTGGCGGGTCGGTATGCGACGTCGATCAGGCGCCTTCAACGAAAAAGGCGTCAGTAGCATGATCGGCAGTCCGACAGACCGCCTACCCGAAGGCAGCCCGATGGCAGACTCCACCGACAACGCCCGCATGATCGCTCACTGCTTGACAGATGCCGAGTTCGAAGGCGTGCCCGGGTTCTATCGCAACAAGGTTCGTGATGCCTACCAGTTGCCCGGCCGACGCCGACTGCTGATCTCGACCGACCGGCAGTCCGCGTTCGACCACGTTCTGGCCGCGATCCCGCACAAGGGCCAGGTGCTCACCCAGACCGCGCGGTACTGGTTCGACGTCACCGCGGACGTGTGTCCCAACCACGTGCTGTCCTACCCCGACCCCAATGTGGTCCTGGTGAAGGACCTCCACATGCTGCCCGTGGAGATGGTGGTGCGCGCCTACCTCACGGGGTCCACCAACACCAGCCCCTGGCCGATGTACGCCCGCGGCGAGCGAGGGCTCTACGGTCACCGCTTCCCCGAGGGGATGAAGAAGAACCAACCCCTCCCCGAGCCGGTCATCACCCCGACGACGAAGTCGTCCCAGGGCGGTCACGACGTGCCGACCACCGAGGCCGAGATCCTCAGCGCCCAGCTCGTCACCACCGAGCAGTGGCACGAGATGGCGCGCAAGAGCCTGGCGCTGTTCGCCCGCGGCCGGCAGGTCGCAGCGGAGAAGGGCCTGATCCTGGTGGACACCAAGTACGAGTTCGGTCTCGATGAGGACGGAATCGTGGTCGTCGCCGACGAGATCCACACCCCTGACTCCAGCCGCTACTGGATCGCAGACTCCTACGAGGATCGGTTCGCAGCCGGCGAGGAGCCGGACAGCCTCGACAAGGAATTCCTCCGGCTCTGGATCACCAGCCGATGCGACCCCTACACCGAGCCGATCCCGCCGATCCCGGACGACACCGTCATCGAGTTCAGCAACAAGTACATCGCGCTCTTTGAACGGGTGACCGGCCAGACCTTCGAGCGCCCGGACCCGGCGCTCTCGGTCCGCGCCCGCATCCGCGAGGCGCTGGCCCGGGAGTCCCCCGAGCTCTTCTAGGCGCCGTGGCTCGCAGCCGGGGACGCATTCGGCGAAGAGGCTTCGTCACCTGAACAGGCCTCACCTTCGAACCACAACAGCCCTGACATCGACCCGCGACGCGCAGCACGCGCCACGCCGGAACCATCCCGGCGTGGCGCGACCATCACAGCAGTCTGTCAAAGCGGCCTGTCACAGCCGCCCTCTCCCTACTGCAGGGCGTTCGTCCAAGCAGCGCCCCAGGCGTCCGAAGCCACGCCCTTCGCGGCGCTGCCCGGCACCGCGTTGACGCCGCCGAAGACCGTCAGGCCGGTCAGCTGCGCGCCGTGGGCCTTCGCCCACGCCGCCACGCCGGGCGGCACGTTCGGGCCGTCGACCAGCAGCAGCGGGCCGTGCTCGGTGGCGATGAACGCGCCGCCGGACAGGGCGTCGGGCCAGGTGCGGCCGGTGGCCACGCCGATTGCGGTGACCTTCGGGAACAGGGTGGTGTTCGAGGCCACCGCGAGGTCGGTCGCGTAGCGGTCGCCGCCGGCCAGCGGGGTGACGTGCGCGGCCAGGGACGGCAGGGTCTTCAGGGCCGCGACGCCCTGGCGGCCCACGCCGTAGAGCGCGGTGGTGGCCGGGTTCACGGTGGCCAGGTAGGCCTTGGTCGCCGCCGGCAGGACGCCGTCCTGCGACAGCAGCACCACGCCGCCGGCCGGGTCCTGCGCCGCGGCCGCGCCGGCGGCCAGGGCGTCGGGGGCGTTCAGGCCGGTCGCGACCAGCACGGTGTGCGGGTGCGCCGACACCGCCTTGGCCACCGCGACCGAGGTGTCGAAGCGGGTCGGGCCGGACAGCCGGGAGACCGAGTAGTGCAGCGCCGTCAGGTCCTTCACGACCTGCGGGCTCAGCGCGGCCTCGCCGCCGAGGACGTACACCGGCGAGCCGGCGGGCAGGATCTTCTTCAGCTCGCCGGCGACCCGGGTGTCCAGGCCCGTGGTGCCGGTCAGCAGCAGCGGTCCGCCCTTCTGCGCGGCCAGCGCGTTGCCGGACAAGGCGTCCGCGTAGTTGTCGTCCCGCGACAGCACGGCGACCTTCGCCTTGTTCAGCGACTTGCTCTGCGGGCCGTAGGCGGCGTCCGCGACCGCGATCGCGGTGCCGACCCGGTCCGCGCCGCCGAGGCGGGTGGCGACCGGCCAGGCCGCGGGCGGCGGCGTGGTGACCGGGACCGGGATCAGCGCGCCGTTCTGCCAGGAGATGGTGTTCATCGGGTCGGTGACGACGCTGCTCGCCGCCGCGCCGGCGGTCGGGGCCTGCACGTGCAGGGTCATCGGCGTCGCCTGGCCGGTGATCGGCAGGTCCACGGCGCCGGTCGAGTAGGCGATCTTCGTGCCGTCCGGCGACCAGGTCGGGGCGAGCCACGGCGAGACGTTGCCCGCCGCGGTGATCTTCGTCAGCTTCCAGCCGGAGGCCGAGTCGGCGATGTAGAGGTCGGTGGGGACCATCCCGCTCTTCGGGTCCGCGGGGCCGCTGTCCATCACCACGGCCAGCTTGGTCCCGTCCGGGGACAGGACCCCGGAGGCCTGCTCGCCGAAGGTGGTGCCGTCGATCGTGGTCAGCGTGTGGCCGGTGGAGTCCGCGACGATCTCACTCGTCCCGGTCAGGTAGGCCAGGTCGCCGTTCGACGCGATGCTGACGTAGGTTCCGGACAGGCCGGCGAACGGCGCCTCCGAACCGGGCGCGGCGGACACCTGGACCGACTCGATGGCATAGGTCAGCGGCGTGACAGTGTCGTCCTCGCGGGAGAAGTACACGGTCTTGCCGTCCGGGGACCATGCCGGGCCCTTGTCCGTCCAGGTGCTGCGGCCGTCCTTGCCCTTCGGCGCGGCGGCGGTCAGCGGGTGCACGTCGGTGCCGTCGGCATTGGCCTCGTAGATCCGGCCGTCCTGGCTGTCGAAGGCCAGCTTGCTCCCGTCCGGGCTGACGCGCACGGTACCCATCGCCGAGGTATTCGGGTCGTACCCGGTGCCGGTCAGCTTCACCGCGTGCCGGCCGGTGCCGTCGGGGTTGACCGCGTACAGCGTGCCTTGCCAGCTCATCGTCTGGAAGGACTTGTAGAAGATCGGACCGTCCTGCACCGTCGAGACGGCGGCGTGCGCCGTGACGGCGGTGAGGCCGCCGGACAGCACCGCGGCGGCGGCCAGACCCGCGCCAGCTATCCGCCGGGCCCCCGTGAACACAGACCTCATTGGTTCCCCTCCATGCGCACCGTCGCCCCGGCGCGGTGGACGGCCGAAGGACTAGCGACGTGCAGGCTGAGATTAGGTCTCAGGACCCTCCTTTAAGATCCGCCGACACGAGTAGTGCGGGCTACGCCGATCATGGGACTGACCTCAGTGGATGCACGACTATTGGCGTATTTCCGTCTAGGCTCCCGGCACCAGGACCGCCCGGCCGCCGACGCGTCCGGCGGCCACCGCCGCCATCGCCTCGGCCGCCGCCTCCAACGGGAACGTCTCCGTGCCCAGCGTCACGCGTCCGGCGGCGGCCAGGGCCATCAGCTCGCCGAGTTCCGCGTGCGTGCCGATCTGGTTGCCAAGGATGGTCAGCTCCCTGTTGATCATGTCCAGGTGCTCGATGCGCGCACCGCCGCCGTAGCCGACGATCGAGTAGACGGCGCCCTTCGCGAGCATCCGCAGTGCCTGCTGCGGAACGTCGCCCTCGCCGACCAGGTCGAGCACCGCCTGGGCACCGCGGCCGGCGGTCAGGTCGAGGACGGCGTCGGCGGCTGCTTCGGCGGGGAGGGCGATGACTTGGTCGGCTCCCAGTTCGCGGGCGGTCTGAGCGCGCGCCTCGTCCGGCTCCACGACGACCACGCGGGCCGGCGTCAGGATCCTCAACAGCTGCACCGCGATCTGCCCCACGCCGCCGGAGCCGAGACAGACCACTGTCGTCCCGACGCCGGCGAACGGCATCAGCCGCTGCACCGCGTGCATCGCCGTCAGCCCCGCGTCGGCGAACGGCGCCAGGCAGGCCGGGGACGCCTCGGGTGCCAGCTTCACCACCGCGCGCGCCGAGGTGCGCATCAGCTCCGCGTAGCCGCCGGGCCAGCCGTCGACGCCGGGGAAGCGCCAGGTCGCGCAGTGCATGTCGGCGCCGCGGCGGCAGGCGTCGCAGAACCCGCAGGTGACCGCCGGGTGCACGATCACCGGGTCGCCGACCGCCAGGTGCGACACCCCGCCGCCGACGGCCTCGACCCAGCCCGCGTTCTCGTGCCCCAAGGTCAGCGGCAACCGCTGCCGGAAGGCCGCTTCCAGGCCGCCCTCGACGATGTGCAGGTCGGTCCGGCAGATCCCCGCCCCCGCGATGCGGACGACCACGTCCTGCGGCCCTTCGACCACGGGCTCCGGCCGGTCGACGACCTCGACCGGCCGCCCGAATCCGACCACTTGTACCGCGCGCATCCCCTCATCCCTCCCGCACCAGGTGCACCATCGTGCTGACCGGATCCCCGCCGCCGAGCGCCATCGGCAGTCCCCGGCTCAGCAACACCGCGCCGTGGTGGACGATCCCGCTGCCGACGTCGCGGTACCGCCCGGCGGCGTCGACGCCGCGCAGCACCACCGGCCGCTCCATCTGCGCGAAGCGCCGCTCGCGCCGGTAGACGAACACCACCGCCTCCGAACGGTCCGCGGCCACGTACTCGGCGCCGCTCAGGTCCCCGGAAGCGTTGCCGTGCGCGTATCGCACGCCGTGCTGCACGACGGGACGGATCCGCTTGTAGGCGGCCACCATCTCGCGCGCTGTGGCCAGTTCCTCCTCGCTCCACTCCGCGAGGTCGCCGCCGATCCCCAGCACGCCGGACATCGCGACGTGGAACCGGAACTCCAACGGGATCCGCCGGCCGGTGTGCGGGTTCGGCGAGTCCGTCACCCACGCCGACATCACCCGCGCCGGGTACACCTGCGCGAAGCCCTCCTGGATCGCCAGCCGGTCCAGCGCGTCGGTGTTGTCCGACGTCCAGACCTGGTCGACGCGCGCCAGCATCCCGGCGTCGAGCCGTCCGCCGCCGCCGCTGCACGACTCGATCCGCAGGGCCGGGTGGTCGGCGCGCAGCTTGTCCAGCAAGGCGTACAGGTTCTCGACGTACCTCCGCCAGACGAGATCGCCGCCGCCGGCGCCGGCCTCAGGCCATCCGACCTCCGTGAACGGCCGGTTCATGTCCCACTTCAGGAACCCGATGTCGTTCTCGGCGACCAGCCGGTCCAGCCATTCGTGGACCCAGGCGGCCACGTCCGGCCGCGCCAGGTTCAGCACCAGCTGGTTGCGGTGCTCGCTGCGCTGCCGAAAGGGCTGGTGCAGCACCCAGTCGGGATGCTCGCGGTACAGATCGGAGTCCGGATTCACCATCTCCGGCTCGACCCACAGCCCGAAGTCCATCCCGAGTTCGCGGACACCCTTGACGAGCGGCGCGAGGCCGTCGGGGAAGCGGTCCGGATTGGGCCACCAGTCCCCCAGGCCGGTCCGGTCCGAGGTCCGGGAGCCGAACCAGCCGTCGTCCATGACGAACAGCTCGACGCCGATCTCCGCGGCCTGCCGGGCCAGCGCCAGCTGTCCCTCCAGGGAGACGTCGAATCCCGTCGCCTCCCACGAGTTGTAGACGACCGGCCGCAGCTCTTCCGGATGCGGCAGCACGTGGTCCAGCACGTACGTGTGCCAGGCCTGCGAGGCCGCGTCGAAGCCGCCGTCGGTCCAGATCCCCGCGCTGACCGGCGTGGTCAGCGCCGCGCCGGGGGCCAGCGGCCACACCGCGCCGTCGGGCCCGAAGCCCGCCGCGACGACGGTCCGGTCGGCGGAGGTGCGCTCGACCGTGAGCTGCCAGCTGCCGCTCCAGGCCAGCGCGCATCCGAAGACCTGGCCGTGTGTCGCGCCGGCGGTGCCGTCGTCGACCATGACCCAGGGGTTCGCGTGGTGGCCGGTGATGCCGCGACGGCTGGTGAGCAGCGTTTCGCCGAACGGAGGCGAGGACCGGTGCAGCCGGGTTTCGGCGGCCCACCGGCCGCGCACCTGGCTCAGCCGGTAGTCGGCCAGCGGCGGCAGCGTCCACGACGCGGAGTCGGCTCTCAGGATGCTGATGGGCTCCTCACCCGCCGATCCCGTGTGCCGCAGGACCAGCCGCCGCTCGATCACCGGGCTGCCCCTGCGAACCCGGTGCCGGCTTTCCACAGCCAGTGGATAGTGACGGTCGGCGAAGCTCAGGACGAGCTCGGCCGTGTCCTCGGTATCAGGGGTATCAGAGTTCTCAATGAGCGCCGAGACGAACTCCAACTCCAGTTCCCGCGTCCCGTCCGCGAAACGTACCGCCAGCTGAGCGTGCCCGAACTGGAACGCCGCGCCGACCGCCAGTTCCAGCGGTCCCTCCACGTCCTCCTCGAAGGGCCAGGCGCCGCCGTGCCCGACGGCCCCGAACCCGGGCGCCGCCGCGCCGGCGGGCACCGGAACCGAGACCCCGACCAACGCCGCGGCCTGCTCCAGCCCCAACTCGCGTCCCCAATGCGCCGACAGCAGCCGGTCGCGGTCGTCCAACCGCAGCACCGCGCACGACCGGCCGGCGGTCACCACCCAGGCCCGAGCCCCGGGAATCGACCGAATGAGCGTCATGATTCCCTTTCAGCCCTTGACCGCGCCGCCGGTCAGGCCCTTGACGAAGTGCTTCTGCAACAGGAAGTAGAAGACGACCACCGGCAGCGCCGCCAGGAACATCAGGCCGAACAGCTGGCCGTAGTTCGACTGGTGCTCGCCGAGGGCCCGGTAGACGCCGACGGTGACCGTGGTCCCGCCGACCGGCCCGAGGATGATCAGCGGATCCAGGAAGTCGTTCCAGATCCACACCCCGAGGAAGATCAGCACGCTCGCCGTCGCCGGCCGCAGCAGCGGGAAGACGACGGTCCAGAACGTGCGCCAGCGTCCGGCGCCGTCCAGCGCGGCGGCCTCCTCCAGCTCGATCGGGATCGAGCGGATGAAGCCGGCGAACACGAACACGCCGAAGGGGATGTAGTACCCGACGTTGAACGCGACCATCCCGGTCAGCGTCGTCATCAGGTGGGTCAGCCGCAGGATCCGCACCACCGGGACCAGGATCACCTGCGGCGGGACCATCAGCCCGGCCAGCAGCACCAGCAGTGTCACGCGGGCGAACCGGCTCCGGGTGCGGGCCAGGTAGTGGCCGAGCATCGCGGACAGGACGGCGAGCACGACGATCGAGACCGTGGTGATCTCGGCGCTGTTGACCAGGCCGTCCCAGTAGAGGTTGTCCGGCCGGTCCAGCGCCGCCTTCAGGTTGTCCAGGGTCGGCGGCCACGGCACCGACGCCGGGGAGCCGGTGATGTGGCCGCCGGGCTTGAACACGTTCACCACGACCAGGTACAGCGGCACCGCGAACACCGCCGTGACGACCAGCGCGACCAGCGGCCGCACCCACGGCGCGCGGGACTCGTCGCGGCGGGCGGAGGCCTCCCGCACAGTGCGCTCTGCTTTCTCGACCACCGCCGTCACAGCTCCACCTCCCGACGTTGCAGAAGCCGCAGCGCCACGCTCGACACCACCGCGACGACGAGCAGCATCAGCACCGCCATCGCCGAGGCCATCCCGGTCTTGTTCTCGGTGAACCCGGTCTGGATCACGCCGTACGCGACCGTCGCCGTGGTCCCGGTCCCGGGGCCGCCGTGCGTGATCACCTGGATGTAGTCGTAGGTCTTGAAGCCGGTGATCAGCAGCATCACGGTATTGATGGTCAGGGCCGGCGCCAGCATCGGCCAGGTGACCCGCCGGAACCGGGTCCAGCGGCCGGCCCCGTCGATCGCCGCCGCCTCCAGCAGTTCGTCCGGCACGCCTTGCAGCCCGGCGAGGTACACGACGGTGCAGAAGCCCAGCAGCTGCCAGCTCGCGATCGACCCCACCGAGTACAGCGCGATCGACGGGTCGGACAGCCAGCCCGGCGGATGCTGGACCCCCATCGAGCCCAGCACCGTGTCGAGCAGCCCGCCGTCGGTGAGCATGGCCTGCCACACCACCGACACCACCACGGAGCTCAGCACGACCGGTACGAAGAACACCGTCCGCAGCGCGCGGTAGAGCCGGCCGTTGCGGTTCAGCAGCACGGCGATCGCCAGGCCCGCGACGTTCGGCACGATCACGATGATCAGCGTCAGGATCGTGGTGACCCGCAGCTGCATCCGGAAGTCCGGATCGCCGAGCAGCTTCACGTAGTTGTGCAGGCCGGTGAACTTCGTGTGGGGCAGGAACGCGTCGGCGTTGGTGAAGCTGTAGCCGACGCTCAGCACCAGTGGCGCGAACACGAAGCACGCGTAGAACAGGAGCCCCGGCGCGCCGAACCCGAGGAAGTACCCCAGGTTCGCGCGCCGGTTCCGTGCGGACTTCCGTGCAGACTGCGGCGAACCGTGCGGTGTGCCTGGTAACGAGCCTTGCAGTGCTGTCATGGGGTGACCTTGTACGTGGTGCCCGCCGTGGTGGCGAATGTGGCCCGACCACCGGAGACCGTGACGGGGACAGAGGATCCGTTCGCGGTGACGGTCGCCGAGCCGGTGTTCCACGGAAGCACCAGCGTCGCGCTCCCGCCGGTCTGGCTGGTGATGCCGACCGAGGCCACCGTGCCGCCGCTGATCGCGCTGCTCACCAGGAACGCGCCCTTGGCCAGCAGCGTGAACGACGCGTCGCGCGCGGTCGGCCAGCACGGGAAGACCCGGATCGCGCCGGCCTCGCTCTGCATCAGCATCGAGTTCAGCGTCTCGATCGTCCCGGACGTCTCGATGCCGCCGCCGCCCTGGAAGTCGGTGTCGTTGCTCGACCGCCACAGGTGCGCGATCGAGGCCTTGACCTTCTGCACCAGGTCCTCGGCCGGCCAGCCGACGCGGGCCGCGATGGTGAACTCCTTGCAGAAGCCGTTGTTGGAGTTGCCTCCCGACGTGACGCCCCAGGAGTTCATCTGGGTCAGGGAATTGATCGCGTACTGCAGGAGGGTGGCGTCCCCGCCGATCGAGCACTGCTCGCCGGGGAAGATCACGCCTTCCATGTTGATCGGCTGGTTCCCGGGTTCGAACTTGTCCGGCAGGCTCGGGTTGTTGATGACCTCGGCGGTGTAGAAGACCGTGACGCCGTTGTAGGTCCCGGTCGGATAGGCGCTGAGCTTGGCCAGGAAGCTCTGCCAGGTGGACTGCATGTTCGCGTCCACGCCGAGGATCGCCGAGGTCTCCAGCAGGGTGTTGATGACCTTGCGCGCGAACCCGAGGTCCAGGTTCGGGTTGGTGTCGTCGCCGCCTTCGTGGGCCGACGAGTGCTGGAACACGTAGCGCTTGCCGTCGAAGACCGCGAAGTCGCGCCAGAACGCGTCCAGCTCCTTCAGCAGCGGATACAGCTGGGTCTGGAGGTAGGTGGTGTCGCGGGTGTACTCCCAGTGCCAGATCAGCGGCAACGCCGCGAAGGTGCCGTTGGACTTCTGGTCGGCGGGCAGCTTCGTGTAGTCCTTCTTGGACGCGACCGGGACTGTCGAGGGCTGGGTCTCGTACAGGTGGAACGGAGTCATGCTGCGTTGGAACGCCGTGCCCTGATATCCCGCGCCGTGCGTCGTGTTCCGCTGCCAGGGGACTTCGTTGTAGATCAGGCGGCGGTAGGGCTCGGAGAGTTCGGCGTGGTTCGAGGAGAAGGCGCCGTAGTACAGGGCTTCCTGGTTGTAGTTCAGGAAGTAGCGGCCACCCCAGCTCGGGGTGTCGTTGGTGAGCCACTGGGCCCAGAGCGACGGCGGGTTGTGCACGCCGGATCGGGTCGCGCTGCCCAGGACGTACTGCGCGTTGAAATAGAAGGCTTCCAGCTGCGAATCGCCGACGACGATGCTGGAACGTGTCCAGAAGTCCTGCCAGAACGCCGCGTGCGTGCTCGCGGCGCCGGTGATCCACGTCGCGTCGATGGCCGTGGAGGCGGTGACCGCTTGGTCGCGCAGCTGCGTCGGCGTCGGCGCGGTGGACGAGTCGGAGACGTCCTGCGCGTGCGAGCGGAAGGCGGTCACGAGCGTGGCCGTCGCTCCGCCGGCGAGGGTGAAGGTGCCGGTCGCAGAGGTCTGCGAGGACGTCTTCGAGGTGCTGGTCTTGGTGAACTTGGCACCCACGAGCTGCGTCGCGGAGGCCGCGGTGGCCTGCATGCTGACGTTGCCGTTGCCGGAGGTGTTGTTCTGCCGGGTCAGCCACAGCTGGGTGCCGTTGAGCGCGCCCGCGCCGGACGGAAAGGCCGAGTCGACCGGCAGCGTGACGGTCGCCGTCAGGCTGACCGACGAGCTGCCCGCCTTGGACGACAGCTGGGTGATCAGGACGTTGTCGTTGTCGGCGGTCCACGACTTCAGCGTGACCGTGGCGTTCGACAGCGCGAGCACGCTCGTGACCGTCGCCCCGGCCAGATCCGTGGTCATCGAGTAGCCGCTGGACGCCGCGCTCGCGCCGGACGCCGCCACGGTCAGCTTCCCGACCGGCAGGATCGACGGCTGCCAGACGAGCGGGCTCGTCGTCTTGCGGTCGCTGCCCCAGAAGTCGCTCTTGCCGAAGGAGAAGGTCTGCTGGGTCGCCGAGGAGTCGCCGACGACCACGCCGAGATCACCGTTGCCCAGCAGCATGCCCGGCGTGTACTTGCTCGTGACGACGCCCGATATCGGCTTGGTGACGTGCGGGTTCACGGCGGCGAGCTGGGCCTGGACGGCGGGCCAGCTGATGCCGGTGGCGGTCGCGGCGGCCGTGGCGGCCGTGGCGGCGGCCTCGGCGCCGGCGCGAGAGCCGGTCGCGCGCGCCACTTCGGCGCCGGCCCCGACCAGGACCGCGCCGACTCCGGCCGCCGCACCCCCGAGCACCGCGCGCCGACCGACGAGCGGGTACTTGTCACTGCGCATCTTCGTCCCACCTTCCCTTCGGAGTGATGTTGTAGGTGCGGCCGGCAACGGTGCGGAACGTGACCCGTCCGCCCGATCCGGACTTCCACGGCAGCTGGAGCGTGACGTCGCCGCCGGCCTGGCTGTGCAGCCGGATGTGCTCGACCACTCCCCCGCGCTGCTCGGCACTGACCAGGAACCCGCCCTTGGCCAACAGCGTGAACGACGCGTCGCGGGCCGCGGGCCAGCACGGGAAGACCCGGATCACGCCGTCCTCGCTCTGCAGCAGCATCGAGTTCAGCGCCTCGGTGGTGCCGGTGGTCTCGATCCCGCCGCCGCCCTGGAAGACCGTGTTGTTGGTGGGCCGCCACAGGTAGGCGATGGACGCCTTGAGCTTCTGCAGCAGGTCCTCGACCGGCCAGCCGACGCGCGCGGCGATGACGAACTCCTTGCAGAAGCCGTTGTTGGAGTTGCCGCCGGGGGTCACGCCCCAGGAGTTCATCTGTGTCAGGGAATTGACGGCGTACTGGAGCAGCATCGGGTCGCCGCCGATGGAGCACTGCTCGCCGGGGAAGATGACGCCTTCCATGTTGATCGGCTGGTTGCCGGGCTCGAACGTGTCCGGCACGCCCGGGTTGTTGATGACCTCGCCGGTGTAGAAGACCGTGACGCCGTTGTACGTGCCGGTCGGGTAGGCGCTCAGTTTGGCGAGGAAGTCCCGCCAGACCGGACGCAGGTCGGCATCGACGCCGAGGACGACGGAGGTGTCCAGCAGGGTGTTGACGACCTTGCGCGCGAAGCCGAGGTCCAGGTTGGGGTTGGTGTCGTCGCCGCCTTCATGCGCGGAGGTGTGCTGGAAGACCCAACGCGTGCCGTCCCACACCGCGAAGTCGCGCCAGAACGCGTCGAGTTCCTTCAGCAGCGGGTAGAGCTCGTCGCGGAGGTAGGCCCGGTCGCGGGTGTACTCCCAGTGCCAGATCAGCGGGAGCGCGCCGAACGTGCCGTTGGACTTCTGGTCGGCGGGGAGCTTCTTGTAGTCCTTGGCCGCCGCGACCGGGACCGGCGCCGGAGGCGTCTGGTAGAGGTGGAACGGCGGCAGGCTGCGCTGGAACGCTGTGCCCTGATACCCGGCGCCGTGAGTCGTGTTCCGCTGCCAGGCGACCTCGTTGAGGATCATCCGCCGGTAGGGCTCGGACAGGTCGGCGTGGTTCGAGGAGAAGGCGCCGTAGTAGAGGGCTTCCTCGTTGTAGTTCAGGAAGTAGCGGCCGCCCCAGTTCGGGGTGTCGTTGGTGGTCCAGGCGGCCCACAGCGACGGCGGGTTGTGGACGCCGACTCGGGTGGCGCTGCCCAGGACGTACTGCGCGTTGAAATAGAAGGCTTCCAGCTGCGAGTCGCCGAGCACGACGCTGGAACGGGTCCAGAAGTCGGTCCAGAAAGCATGGTGCTCGGCGCGTACTTCGCGCAGCCGGCGTTCGCTGATCGCCGTCGCGGCTGCTATCGCCTGGTCGCGGAGGTCGTCCGGGGTCGGCGCGGGGCTCGGGTCGGAGAGGTCCTGGCCGTGCGAGCGGAATGCGGTCAGCAGGACCGCTTTGCCGCCGCCGGGAAGGACGAAGGTGCCGTTCGCGGTCGTGGTCGTGGTCGTCGAGCTGGTGGCAGCGAACGAGCGGTTCATGACGACCGTGGCCGAGGCGACTGACGCCTTGTAGCTGACGTCGCCGTAGCCGACCGCGTTGTTCTGCCGCGTCAGCCACAGGGCGTTTCCCGTGGCGCCGGCCGCCGAGGGGTAGGCCGGATCGTCCGGCAGCACCACGCCGGCGCTCAGCGTCAGGTCGGGGTCGCCGTGCGCCGAGGAGATCTCGGTGATCAGGACGTTGTCGTCGTCGGCGGTCCAGGAGGTGAGGGTCAGCGTGCCGTTCGTGAGCGGCAGCACCGACGTGACCTGCGCGGTGGCGATGTCGGTGACCATCAAGTAGCCGGTGGCCGCCGCGGCGGCGCCGGGCACCGAGACGGTGAGCGCGCCGACCGGCAGGATCGAGTTCTGCCAGACGAGCGGGCTCGTGGTCTTGCGGTTGTTGCCCCAGAAGTCGCTCTTGCCGAAGTGGAAGGTCTGCTGCGCGGCCGAGGAGTCGCCGACGACCACGCCGATGTCGCCGTTGCCCAGCAGCATGCCCGGCGAGTACTTGTTCGTGACGACCTTCTGGATCGGCGCGCTCACCCGCGGGTTCACCGCGGCCAGTTGGCGCTGCACGTCCGGCCAGCGGACTCCGGTCCCGGAGGTCCCGGGCCGGCAGTCGGCGGCTGCGGAAGCAGGAGAGGCGAAGGTGACGCCGGCGATGGTGGACGCACCGGCCCCGGCGGTAGCGGCGAGCACGGCGCGTCGGCTGATGGAGGTCATGGCTGTTCTCCCTTCAAAGCGCGTTGCGGGATCTCAGTTCTCGACGACGACGGGTTGGGCGAACTGCGAGGAGGCGACGGCCGCCTCGACCATGGCCAGGCTGCGCAGGTTGTCGTGGCACTCGCCGTCCGGGGCCTCGCCGGTGCGCAGGGCGTGGACGAATCCGGCGAGCACCTCGGCCAGGCCGGGGAACTCAGGGGACTGCGGTTCGACCGGCAGCGTCTCGGAGGCGGGCTCGGGCTCCCCCTCGTCGCGCGCCGGGGTGAGCACCGGCGCGCCGAGACCGTCCCAGCTCGCCGAGCCGCCGGCGCCTTCCAGGTACCAGCGGCCGGTCCAGGACGTGAAGTCCGAGCGCGCGGTCCAGCAGCCGGTGAAGGCGAAGTGCAGGCCGTCGTCCATCTGGAACAGGGCCTCGGCGGAGTCGTTGCCGGGGTACCAGGACCACGGCGTGCGGTAGGCGGTGCAGAACACCGATCGCGCGTCGGCGCCGGTGACGGCGCGCGCCGCGTCGAACAGGTGGATGGCCATCTCGCGTAGCAGCGGCTCGTCCCACAGATGGACGTAGGGGCCGGCGCGGTGCGGGAGACGGAAGTCGATTTCGAGGCGGGTGAGCGGGGCCAGGCGGCGGGCCGCGTCCTTCAGCGCGCGGGTGCCGGAGAGCTGGCGCCGGTCCTGGGTCACGGCGAGCAGCCGGCCGGTGCGTTCCGAGACGGCGACCAGCTGGCGGGCCTCGGCGAGCGTCATGGCCATCGGCTTCTCGGACAGGACCGCGCAGCCGTGTTCGAGGGCTGATGTGGTGACCGTGCGGTGCGCGGCCGGCGGGGCGCTGTTGAAGACGATGTCCGGGGCGAGTCCGGTGAGCATCGCGACCAGATCGGTGCCGGTCGCGATGCTGCCGGCGGCTTCCGGACCGGCTTCCTTCACCGCCTCGGCCAGCGCCGCCGGGTCCAGGTCGACCCAGCCGACGAGCTCGGTGTCGGGCTGCCGGGCGATCTCGCGGGCCCAGTTCCGGCCCATGAAGCCGGCGCCGACGATGACCGCGCGCAGCGGTCCGGGCGTGCTGACCGTGGCGAACCCGCTCACCGCTCCCACCACCCGACCGGCGAGGGCGCGTCCACGAAGTGCCCGCCGATCGGGCCGGTCGGGGCCGCCCAGCGCACGGCGTTGGCGATCACGTCCTGGACCTCCTTCTGGTGGTAGACCGGGCATTCCTGGTCGCCGGCACCGAAGTAGAAGATCCGGCCGGCGCCGCGGGTGAAGCAGGCGCCGCTGCGGAACACCTCGCCGCCGCTGAAGGAGGACACGAAGACCAGTTCGTCCGGATCGGGGATGTCGAAGGGTTCGCCGTACATCTCGTCGTGCGGGATCACCAGCGGCTGCGGGATGCCGGCCGCGACCGGGTGGCCGGGCTTGACCGTCCACACCAGGTGCCGGTCCTCGCCGTGCCGCCAGCGGCGGTCGCAGCTGGTGCCCATGAGCGACGTGAACAGCTTCGAGCCGGCGCCGGAGTGCAGGACCACCAGGCCCATGCCGTCCAGGACGCCGCGGCGGACGCGGTCGATCGTCTCGTCGTCCATCTCGGCGTGCAGCAGGTGGCTCCACCAGATGAGGACGTCGGTGTCCTCGACGGCCGCCGGCGTCAGGCCGTAGCCGGGCTGGTCCTGGGTCGCGGTGGTGATGTCGGCCGCGGGGCCCAGACGGTCTTCGAGCGCGGCGGCGACGGTGCCGTGGATGCCGAGCGGGTAGCGTTCGGCGATCTCGGGGCGGGTGAGTTCGTGGTGGTTCTCGTTGAAGACCAGGACGCGCATCAGCTCGACGCCTGCTTCGCCCACTCGGAGTCCAGGTACGACGCGGCGTCCTTGGCGGACTTCCGGCCGAGCATCACGTCCTCGACGGCGCCGTAGACGACGTCGACCATGCCGGGCAGCAGCGCGTCGTCGCCGGACTCCCAGCTGAAGGCCTTCACGACCGTGCCGGTCTGCTGCGCCTGCTGGTAGAGCTGGTAGGACTCGTTGAACACCGGGCCGGTCGTGGTCGGCGGGGTGTAGCCCTTGATCGCCGGGAAGAGCGCGTCGCTGAGCACGTTGTTGTCCAGGTTCGCCTTGTCCAGCTGGAAGGCCAGGGCGAACTTCTTGGCCAGGTCCAGGTTCTTGGCGTGCGCGCTGACCTCCAGGCCGCCGCCGGTGTAGGCGGGCATGACGACCTTGCCGTCGTCGGTGGGCCAGGCGAACACGCCGATGTCGTCCTTGATCGGGCTGGCGTCGGCGGCCGAGGCGAACCAGATGCCCATCGGGTACATCGCGCCGCTGCCGTCCAGGAACGCCTTCTGGCTGTCGGCATAGTTGCGGGACAGGCCCGCGCGGTCGATGTAGCCCTTGGACGCCAGGTCGCCGACCCGCTGCAGGGCGTCGACGAAGTCCGGGTCGGAGAACTTCACCTTGCCGGTGTGCCGGTCGACGAGCCAGTTCGGGTCCTGGCGGTAGACCTGGGTGGCCACGGTGGCGGACAGCGGCAGGACCGCGGCGAAGGCGTCGGAGCCGCCGCCGACCTGGAACGGCAGCAGGCCCGCCGTCTTGAGCTTGGCCGAGTCGTCCAGGAGCTGCTGGTAGGTGGTCGGCGTGCCGGTGATGCCGGCCTTGGCGAACATCGACTTGCGGTAGTAGACCATCGGGATGGTCTGCGTGTTCGCAGGGAGCTGATAGACCTTGCCGCCGATGGCGCCGCCGTCGGGCACCTCGAAGCTGCCGAGTTCGCTGGGCTGCCAGGCGTAGAGGTCGCCGGCCTGCGCGAAGCCGGTGGGGGTGACCGCGATCATCACGTCGGGGAACTGGCCGGAGGCCTTGAGCTGCTTGGCGTAGCTGGTGCGGTCGGCGGTCGGGGAGACGAGGCGCTTGACCTTCATGCCCGGGTACTGGTCGGTGACGCGCTTGATGGCCGCGTCCCAATAGGCCGGGGTGAGGTTCGGGGTCTCGAAGGTCAGGAACGTGATGGTGTTGCTGTCGCCGCCGCCGGAGCTGGAGGCGGAGTTGCCGCCGGCCGCGGAACAGGCGGACAGCGCCAGCACCGTCAGAGCGACCAGTGCCTTTGCAGAAGACGGTGCTCGGAGTCGACGTAGGAACATCCGCTGCCTCCCGGACTGGGGGATGAGGGGTCCGTGAGCGCTCACGGGAGCGCTCACGGGAAGTAGAGTGGTCCAGCTCACACGGTCTCGTCAAGACCCGTTACCGGATTACTGTTACTTGTCCGTCATCGGAAGGCCCGATGACTGATTCACGCCGAGTTCACGCCGAGCCGCGCACCCGCAACTCGGGAACGACGACCACGGGCTCCGGCGTGCGGCCGGCCAGGAGTTCCGCGGCGGCGGCCACGGCCAGTTCGCCCATGCGGCGGATGTCGACGTGGACGGAGGTGATCGGCGGTTCGACCAACTCCCCCAGCGGCAGACCGTCGAAGCCGATCACCGCGAAGTCCTCGGGCACCCTCAGTCCGGCGGCCTTCAGCCCACGGACCGCGCCGACCGCCAGCACGTCGTTGTAGGCGAACGCGGCGGTGATGTCCGGCCTGCGCGCCAGCAGCGCTCGCACCGCGTCCGCCCCGCCTTCGACCGTCCGGGGCGCGCTTTCGACGTCGTCCTCGCCGACGTCCAGTCCGAGTTCCTTCGCGATGGCCAGGAAGCTGGTCCGCCGCTTGTCGCGTGGATCGGCGGCACCGTCGATCATGCCGATGCGCCGGTGGCCGGCCGCGGCCAGGTGCTCCACGGCGAGCCGGACGCCGCCGGCGATGTCGATGCCGACGCCCGGCGCGGCACCGGCGTCCCAGCCGGGGTCCAGGACGGCGAAGGGCACGCCGAGCTTCACGGCGTGCGCGAACACCGCCGGCGAGGTGAGGAAGCCGGCGCCGACGTCGGCCTGGTCGGCGAGCGTCGACAGCGCCAGCACCTCGCGCTCCGGGTCCTCGCCGGTGTCGTAGAGCACGACCTGCCAGTCCCGCGCCTGCGCGGCCCGCAACACCCCGGAAGCAAGCTCGGGGAAGAACGGGTTCCCGATGTCGGAGATGATCAGCCCGAGCGTGGTGGTGTCCTGCCGGATCAGCCCGCGCGCGAACCGGCTGGGCCGGTAGTTCAGGCTCCGCGCGGCGTCCAGCACCCGCCGCTTGGTCTCGGCGTCGATCTCCGCCTTGTCGTTGACCGCGCGCGAAACCGTCTGCCGCGACACCCCGGCCAGCCTCGCCACGTCCTCGATGGTCGCGCGCTTGACCCGGGACTCCGGGGAAACGTTCAAGAAGGTCGCCTCCTGCCGCCAGCGGAACTCCACGTCCGAACCACCGGCACCGGCCGCCCGCTCCGGACGCGAAGGAACGGCGCCCCCGAAGCGGGGACGCCGAGTGCACGTGATCGGGGCGCCGCCGCCCCACCTTCACCGTACTCGATGCGGAGGCCGGTTCGGTGGAGCGGCGGGACGGGAGGGACGAGGACGGATCAGTTGTGGATGACGCACCCGTTGGCGTTGTTGCTCCAGATCGGCTGCATCGGGAACGTGCCGGTGGACAGCGTCACGTTCTGGAAGTTGGCCTCACACTGGTCGCCGATCTCCTCGCCGTTCGGCGCGACCCAGCCGTTGCCGGCCTGCGGGTCGGTGATCGACTCGGCGTACTCGTGCCCCTCGACGATGCTGAACGCGCTCAGCTTGTTGCCCAGCAGGTTGTTCGGGCACCGGCTGCCGGCCGGGGCGTCGAGCTGGTAGGGCATGTTGGTGTAGGAGACGGAGCCGGAGTAGTCGTGGTAGGCGCAGAAACCGGAGCTCGGCCAGCCGTCGGGGTGCGTGCCGTGCGCGCTGAGCACGACGATCTGCGCGTCACCGTTGCCGGACACCCCGAAGTGCGAGGCGCCCCGGTTCCCCTCGTTCGCCACGGCGTTGGCGCTGGGGTTGGTCGGCTCGGCCTTGGCGTTGTCCATCCACACGCCGCCCAGGACCGCACCGCTGAACGTCGGACCCTGCCCGCTGGAGTCGGTGTACTGCGAGGTGATGGTGGACCAGTTGTCCGAACTGGTCCCGAGCCCGTCGAACACCTTGGTCAGGTAGGCCGGTATCCCGTTGGTGTCGCTCTTCCACTGCGATCCCCAGAACACCAGGTACACCACGGGATGCAGCTGCACGGGCCCGCCGCCGTACTCCATGTTCTCGCCGGCCTGAGCCGCCCTGGCGGCCGTGTACGTCCCCGCGCGCTGCGAGCCGGCCGAGGCCGCTCCGGTGCTCGCGGTGGCGCCGACCAGGCCCGCGGCCATGAGGACGGCTGCGGCTGCGATTCGCCCGTTCCTGTTCATGCGCATGCTGAATTGCTCCCAACTCAGTGTTTTGGCATGGATGTGCGGTCATGGTGAGGTTAACCGCGGGAAAGGGGTTCGCATACCCTTGATATGACCCTTAACCATCCCGTGCGTCACGTGCCTGGAGCTGCGCGATCTTCGCGGCGAGCGCCCTACGGGCCGCGTTGACCTCGCGGGCCTGGCGGTCCAGGCGCGCGAGCTTGTCCCGGAGGAACTCCAGCTGCCGCTCCGGAGTGAGGCTGCCGTCGTCGAAAGCGGCGGCCAGCGTCCGCGTTTCGGCGATCGTCATGCCAGTGGCGCGGGCTTGGAGCAGGAGACGGAGGCGCTGCACGGCGGCGTCGCCGTACGTGCGGTAGCCGTTCGGGGCGCGGGTGACGTGGCGGTCGTCGAGCAGCCCTTCGCGCTCGTAGTAGCGCACGGTGTCAGTGCTGACGCCGACCAGCGCGGCGATGTCGCGGATCAGCATGGCGGCGTGCGCCGCTGTCCGGCTTGACCTTGGAGCACGCTCCAAAGTCTACGCTCGCGACGCAGAGCTCGGATACGCGGACGTGGGAGGACATATGACGCAGACAGTGCTGGTCACAGGTGCGAGCGGAGGCGTCGGCCGCGCGGTCGCGCAGCGGTTCCGAGCCGGCGGTGCGACCGTCCTGGCCGGCTATCGCGACCCCGCGGCGGTGGACGCGCTCGTCGCGATGGGATGCCGGCCGGTGCGGCTGGATATCACGAGCGAATCAGAGCTCGCCGACGCGATCGGGGGCGCCGCCGACGTCTCCGCCGACATCGACATCGTGGTCAACGCCGCGGGGATCTCCCAGGGCGGCCCGATGGAAGAGCTGCCGTTGGCGGCGCTGCGCCGGCAGTTCGAGGTCAACGTGCTCGGCGCGCTCCGGGTCGCGCAACTGGTCGCGCCTGGCATGCGGCGCCGAGGACGCGGCCGGATCGTCAACGTCAGCTCGGTCGCGGGGCTCGTCACGTTTCCCGGCATGGGCGCCTACGCCATGAGCAAGCACGCGCTGGAGTCGATGAGCCAGGCGCTGCGGCAGGAGCTGAAGCCGTTCGGCATCGGCGTGAGCGTGATCCAGCCCGGCGGAATCGACACGGCGTTCGCGGAGGCCGAGCGCCGCACCTTCCTGCACGGCCGGCCGGAAGGCCCCTACGCGGCGTTCACCGCCGAGGTCGTCGATCGGCTGAGCCGCAATCCGATGCCGCTGGCTCCGGACAAGGTCGCGCGCATCATCGTGCGGGCCGCCACCGCACGCCGTCCGCGAGCGCGGTACCGCGTCGGCACCGTCGCGCACGTGATGCTCGGGCTGCACGATCTGCTGCCGGACCGGATGTGGGATCGGCTGTTGCCCGTGATGGCGCCGACGCCGGAGCCCTGACCTGGCAAAACGCCCAACCTCCCGACCGGGCCCCGGTCCACCTCCGTAGACTCTTGGCATGGCTCCTCCCGAAACGACGCACACGGTGACCGACGCGGACGACGTCCTGCGGCGCGTCTTCGGCTACGACTCGTTCCGCGGGGCGCAGCAGGAGATCGTGGAGCACGTCATCGGCGGCGGCGACGCGCTGGTGCTGATGGCCACCGGCGGCGGGAAGTCGCTGTGCTACCAGATCCCGGCGCTGGTGCGGCCGGGGGTCGGGGTGGTCGTCTCGCCGCTGATCGCGCTGATGCAGGACCAGGTCGACGCGCTCACCGCGGTGGGGGTGCGCGCGGGGTTCCTGAACTCCACGCAGGATCCCGACCAGCGGCGGTTCGTGGAGCAGATGTTCCTGGCCGGCGAGCTGGACCTGCTCTACCTGGCGCCGGAGCGGCTGCGGTCGGAGTCCACGCTGCAGCTGCTGGACCGGGGCAAGATCTCGCTGTTCGCGATCGACGAGGCGCACTGCGTCTCGCAGTGGGGCCACGACTTCCGGCCCGACTACCTGAACCTGTCGATGCTGCACGAGCGCTGGCCGGACGTGCCGCGCATCGCGCTCACCGCCACCGCCACGCAGGCCACGCACCAGGAGATCGCCGAGCGCCTGAACCTGGGCGGTGCCAAGCACTTCGTCGCCGGGTTCGACCGGCCGAACATCCAGTACCGCATCGTGCCGAAGGCCGAGCCGAACAAGCAGTTGCTGGAGCTGCTGCGCAGCGAGCACCAGGGCGACGCCGGCATCGTCTACTGCATGTCGCGCGCCTCGACGGAGAAGACCGCGCAGTTCCTGACGAACAACGGCATCTCCGCGCTCGCCTACCACGCGGGCCTGGACGCCGGGACCCGCGAGCGGGCGCAGTCGCGCTTCCTGCGCGAGGACGGCCTGGTCATCGTCGCCACCATCGCCTTCGGCATGGGCATCGACAAGCCCGACGTCCGCTTCGTGGCGCATCTGGACCTGCCGAAGTCGGTCGAGGGCTACTACCAGGAGACCGGCCGCGCCGGCCGGGACGGGCTGCCGTCGACGGCGTGGCTGGCGTACGGCCTGCAGGACGTGGTCCAGCAGCGCAAGATGATCGCCTCCTCGGACGGCGACGACAACTACCGCCGCCAGCTCACCGCGCACCTGGACGCCATGCTCGCGCTCTGCGAGACCATCGAGTGCCGCCGGGTCCAGCTGCTCAACTACTTCGGCCAGGCCGGCGAGCCCTGCGGCAACTGCGACACCTGCCTGAACCCGCCGGAGTCCTGGGACGGCACCGTCGCCGCGCAGAAGCTGCTGTCCACGGTCTTCCGGCTCAAGAGCGAGCGTCGGCAGCGGTTCGGGGCCGGCCAGTCCATCGACATCCTGCTCGGCAAGCAGACGCCGAAGATCTCGCAGTTCAGCCACGACCAGCTCAGCGTCTTCGGCATCGGCACGGAGCTGTCCGAGGGCGAGTGGCGCGGCGTGGTGCGGCAGCTGTTGGCGCAGGGCATGCTGATGGTCGAGGGCGACTACAGCACGCTGGCGCTGACGCCGGAGAGCGGAGCGGTGCTGCGCGGGGATCGCAAGGTGCTGATGCGGCGGGAGCCGGCGAAGGCGGCGCGGCCGCCGAAGCAGTCGCGGACGGCGGCGGCCGCGGTCGAGGAGCTGAGCGAGGAGGCCAAGCCGGTCTTCGAGAAGCTGCGCGCGTGGCGCGGGCAGTCGGCGAAGGAGCAGGGCGTTCCGGCGTACGTCATCTTCCACGACGCGACGCTGCGGCAGATCGCCGCACTGGCGCCGACCTCGCTCCAGCAGCTCGGGACGATCAGCGGGGTCGGCGAGAACAAGCTGGCCAAGTACGGGCAGCAGATCCTGGACACGCTCACCGAGGCGCTCGACCGGCCCGGCCGGGCGGCGCCGGACGAGCCGCCCGCCGAGCTCGAGTTCGAGGAGCCTCCGGAGGATTACGCCGAGGAGGAGCCCGGGGACTACTTCCCTCCGGAGTGAGGTTGAGGTCCCTGTCTGCCTGTAGTCGGCTACACGTAGTCCGCTAGAGGTAGACCCCGTCGATCTCGAACGACTGGACCGTGTTCGTGGTGAACCACGACCAGAACACCTTCCCGTGCAGGAACGTGTCGGCGTGGTACGTGTACGCGTCCCCGCCGGCGGTCTGCGTGGCCCAGCGTCCGACCAGGCCGTTGCCGCCGGAGCCGGTGACGGTGGTGAACTTCGACAGGTCGAAGTTGATCCACTGCGCGGTCCCGTAGTTGGTGCAGACGATCACCAGCTTGTGGTTCACCGGGTCGTAGGCGGCCACCGAGTTGTGGTCGCCGCTGTCGATGAGCCGCATGCCGGGGCGGATGTGCCGGGTGAACTGCGCCAGGACGTAGTACTTGGGGTTGACGGCGCCGGTGGTGCCGGCGGCCTCGTCGCACTGGATGGCGCCCCAGCCGCCGCCGTCGAGGACCTGCCAGTAGACCCAGGCGGTCGGGTGCAGCCAGGTGAGGTCGAGGTTCAGGTTGCTCGCCAGGGACATGCCCGAGGCGTCGCCCTCGCCGTACTCGGAGTTCCACAGGACCTTGCCGGCCGACTTCGCGGCGTCGTAGAGGAGGTCGCGGCGGCCGCCGCCGTACTGGTAGCCGTGGGTGTTGATCTTCCCGACGTTGCCCTGCGCGGTGCCGCCCAGGCCCTGGAACGTCGCGGTGGCCTCGTCGTAGGTGTTCTCGTCGGAGGACGCGACCGGCGTCCCGGTGAGGCCGCGGCTGTTGAGCTCGGCGCGGAGATAGTTGATGACGGTCGCCTGCGTCGAGACGTTGAAGTGGCAGCCCTCCTGCGAGGAACTGTCGGCCTTCCACCAGCCGGAGACGGGCTCGTTGAACGCCTCGACGGAGGTGAACTGGAAACCCCAGTTGTCGTGCGCGTACTTGGCGATCGTCGCGAGGTACACGGCGTGCTGCTGGTAGTTCCACGACTGGAGGTTGTCCGAGGTCCCGTCGGCGGAGCCGGAGGGGTTGTGGTTGTAGCACATCCACCACATCGGCGAGTTGGAGAAGAGCTCGAAGTGGTTGACGCCGCGATCGCGCGCCTTCCAAAGCATGTTGCGCTGCGGGGCGTCGACGTACCAGTTCCAGCTGGCGGAGGCCGGGTCCTGGGAGTACCAGTCGAGCCAGTAGCCCTCCATCTGCCGCGTGGACTGCACGGCGGCGCCCTGCACCATCGTCGTACCGCCGATGGAGTTCCAGCTACAGGCGCCGGCGTTGTAGCGCACGATGGTCAGCCCGAGGCCCGGCAGCGTGCCGCCGTTGTAGGGCGCGGAGTTGAGCGTGAAGAAGATGTCCGCGATGTCGTCCCGATTCCCGAAGGCCTTGGCCCACCAGGCGAGCGACGTGCCCCAGCCCTCCCAGGTCCCCCACGAAGTACCGGGATCGACGGTCGTGGTGTAGTCGGCGTTCGCGGCGGACACCCCGAGGGTGCTGAACGCGGCGGCGGAGGCGGCGGTCGTTGCGGAGGCGGCTAGGAGAGTGCGACGGCGCATGCTGTTTTCGGCCACGGGGGTCAGGCTACAGATTCGGCGGATTTGTGGAAGAGATGCAGCGCGGTCGGTTTCTACATGCCCGAGGGGCGTTTCGACAGCCAGTCGGCGTGGCGCTCGCGCAAGGCGTCGCGCTCCGCGGTGTCGACAGCCAGCACGTCGGCGCCGCCGTCGTAAGGGTGGTACATGCGGAGGAGCCGGCGGTCGGCGATCACGGCGTTGGCGGTCCGGTCTTCGGCGACCGCGCTCAGCAGTCGGTCCAGGCTCCCGACCGACCAGCTGGTCCACGAGACGTAGACGTGGGTGTGGACGACGAAGTCGGGGTCCGGGTCGTCTTCGGACAGGAACGACCACCACAGCGCGCTTCCCGGGTTGACCCGCAGATCGAGCCGCGATCTCCGCTCCGGTTCCACGGTGTTCGACCAGGTGGAAGTCATGATGTAGACGTCCCGGCCACCGAAAAGCTCGTCGAGAACCGTGTAGTGCCGGTCCAGGATCGTCCGCCGCTCCGCGTCGTTCGTCGCGTAGCGCTGCGACTCCGGCAGGCTGTGGAATCGCACCCAGCGCTCACGATGCTCGGTCACGTACTGATGGGCCAGCGGCGTCCGATCACCCATCCGCTCGCGCCAAACCTCTGTCAGCCCCTTGAGAACTCCTCCGCCCGCAGCCACCCCGCCAGCCTAACGGCCGCGATCCGCACACCAGTTCCTCAAGCGCCCCGAACCGTCCCATCCCCAACCCCAGGACGGATAGCTGACCTGCGGCGCAGCGACGGAACCGGTTACCGCAGTGACGGTCCGTTCGGCTACGGTAGCCGTGCCGGGCCGTGAACCGCGCCGGACCGGGACAACGGAGGGGATCGAGGGGACCACACTTTGACGTCGAGTATCCCGGCCATAGCGATTGGTGCTGTAGCCGCCGCCTCCGTCATCCGCGAGGTGTCTACGAAGTACGGCGCGCGGCGGGGGAGCCGGACTGCGGGGCGTCCCGGGCAGCCCGGGCGGCCCGCGCGCGCCGCGGAGACGCCCGCCGTGAAGCCGGTGCCGATCGACCGGTCGCACGGTGATCCCGAGCTCGCGGTGTTGCGGCAGGCCGCGCGGGTGGCCGACTGGCCGGGCATGGAGGCGATCCTGCGGCCGGTGCGGGAGTGCGGCGACTTCGAGCGGCTCACCTTCCTCATCGCCAACGTCGAGGACCTCGGCGGCGACTTCCTGCTCAAGCTGCCCGAGCAGCTGCCCGGCGACCCGCTCGCGCTGAGCGTGGCAGGCGCCCGGCACTCGGCGTGGGCCTGGGAGGCACGCACCGGCTACCGCGCCACGCAGGTGTCGGAGGAGCAGTTCCGGGTCTTCCACGAGCGGCTGCGGGTCGCCGAGGAGTACCTGTACACCGCGGTCGAGCTCGATCCGGCCGGCGCCGCGCCCTGGTACACGTTGTGCGTCACCAGCCGCGGGCTGGAGCACGGCGTCGGGATCACCCGCCGCCGGTTCCAGGCCGGGATCAAGCGCGCCCCGGAGCACGTCGGTCTGCACCGCCAGATGCTCCAGCAGCTGTGCGCGAAGTGGGGCGGCTCGCACGAGGAGATGCACGCGTTCGCCACCCGGACCTTCGACGCCGCCCCGCCCGGCAGCGGCCTCGGCGAACTCGTCGCGCAGGCCCACCTGGAGCACTGGCTGGACCTGGAGCAGGGCCCCGACGACGTCTACATCCGGGACGCGGCGGTGCTCAAGGAACTGCACCAGGCCGCGGAGGCCTCGGTGTTCCACCCGGCCTTCGCCCCGACGTCCTCCCCGTACATCGCACTGAACACCTTCGCGATGGCCTTCTGGCTCGCGGACGACAAGGAGACCGCGGGCCGACTGTTCGAGCGGATCGGGGACCACGCCACCAAGGCCCCGTGGCGGTATCGCGGCGACCCCGAGCGGGTGTTCGCGGTGGCACGGCAGGACTGCGTCAAGAAGCGGAAGAAGTAGGGGACACCACGTGAGCACCGAGCCCGACCACACCTTCCAAGTCGACCTGCGCGGACTGGTCGACCTGCTCTCGCACCACCTCTACTCCTCCCCCAAGGTGTATCTGCGGGAACTGATGCAGAACGCCGTGGACGCCATCACGGCGCGCCGGATGCTCGACCCCTCCGCCCCGGCGCAGATCCGGATCCGGACCGGCGTCGACGGCGGCATCCAGGTCGAGGACTCCGGCGTCGGGCTGACCGAGGCCGACGTGCACACCTTCCTGGCCACCATCGGCCGCTCCTCCAAGCGCGCCGAGGACGGCGGCCTGGACCTGTCCGCGGCCCGCCAGGACTTCATCGGCCAGTTCGGCATCGGCCTGCTCGCCTGCTTCGTGGTGGCCGACGAGATCACCGTGGTCTCGCGCAGCGCCCGCGACACCGCCGCGCCGGCCGTGGAGTGGCGCGGCCGCAGCGACGGCACGTACCAGATCAGGACCCTGCCGGCGGACCAGGCGGTCGCGCCGGGCACCACGGTCACCCTGGTGCCGCGCGCCGACGGCAGCGAGTGGCTGGAGCCGAACCGGGTGCTGCGGCTGGCCCGGCACTTCGGCTCACTGCTGCGCTACGACGTGGAGATCGTCGACCGGTTCGGCGACGTCAGCAAGGTCAACGACACGCCGCCGGTGTGGGACCGGCACTACGGCTCGCCGCTGGCCCGGCGCGAGGCGCTGGCCGGGTACGCGAAGTCGACGTTCGACTTCACCCCGCTGGACACCATCGACCTGGACCTGCCGCTGGTCGGGCTCAGGGGCGTGGCGTTCGTGCTGCCCACGCCGGTGCACCCGACGAAGCGCTCGGGCCACCGCGTCCACCTCAAGGGCATGCTGCTGTCGGACTCCGCGCAGGAACTGGTGCCGGACTGGGCCTTCTTCGTGTCCTGTGTCGTGGACACCACCGGCCTGCGGCCCACGGCCTCGCGCGAGTCCCTGTACGAGGACGAGACGCTGGCCGCGGTGCGCGACGCGATCGGCGAGCGGATCCGCGAGTGGCTGGTGGGGCTGGCGGCCTCGGACCTGACGCTGCTGCGGCGCTTCATCGACGTGCACCACCTGGCGGTCAAGGCGCTGGCCCGCTACGACGACCGGCTGCTGGCGCTGCTGCTGCCGTGGCTGCCGTTCGAGACCACGGACGGCAACGTCAGCCTGGACGAGTTCGCCCGCGCGCACCCGGTGGTGCTGGTGACGTCCAGCGTCGAGGAGTTCCGGCAGGTCGCGCCGATCGCGGCCTCGGCCGGGCTGGGCGTCGTCAACGGCGGCTACGTGTACGACCGGGAGCTGGTGCACCGGCTGCCGGAGGTGCGGCCCGGGGTCACGGTCGCGGACCTGGACCCGGAGACGGTCAGCGCGCACCTGGACACCGTGGACCCGGCGGCGGAGCTGGCCGCGGCGGCGTTCCTGGCGCGGGCCCGCGCGGTGTGCGACAAGTTCGACACCGACGTCGCGCTGCGCTCGTTCCAGCCGGTCGGCGTGCCGGCGATGCTGGTCGACAACCGCGAGGCCCGGCACGAGCGGCGGCGCGCGGAGCTGTCGGCCGACGCCGACGAGCTGTGGGCCGGGATCCTGGGGTCGCTGGGGTCCTCGGCGCCGCGCGCGCAGCTGATCGTCAACCATCTCAACCCCCTGATCCGCAAGATCGCGGACATCCCGGACGCGGGGCTGTCGGAGACCGCGATCGAGGCGCTGTACGGGCAGGCGCTGCTGTTGTCGCGGCGTCCGCTGCGGCCGACGGACCACGCGCTGCTGAACCGGTCGTTCATCGGGCTGCTGGAGTTCGCGGCGGCCGCGGCCGGCTCCGGCGAAGGCCGCGGCTCCGCGGCGGACAAGGCCTCCGACACGCTGGGGGACGCGTGAGCGGGTTCGGCACGAAGGAGGAGTTCTTCGGCGCCCTGCGCGAGAACCGCGACCGGGCCGACGGCCGGGCCAAGGCGGCGATCGCCGAGGAGATCGCGGACGAGGCCGAGGCGTTCGGCGACGACGAGGTCACCGCGACCGCGCTGGTCGAGCTGATGAGCGCCTACCGCGGCAGCGGCGAGCGGGTGAAGTACCCGGTGGTGTTCGCGCGGCTGCTGAGGCTGTGGGACCGGAACCCGAAGGCGTTCGACGACTGGGAGGCGCACCGCGTCTTCTGGTACTTCAAGTGGGTCGGCTCCGGGCTGCTCGGGACCCCGGACGTGCCGCTGGCCGCGATCCGCGGCTGGATCGCCGAGATGCGCAAGCGCTACGAGGCGGCCGACTACGGCCTGCAGCCGGTGTACGGGCAGCTGCACTTCCTCGCGCAGCACATCGGCGAGGGCGAGGAGCAGGCCTACGAGCTGTGGGCCACCCGCGGCCGGACGCGGATGAGCGACTGCGAGGCCTGCGAGGCCCGGGCGCGTGCCGAGTACCACTTCGGGCGCGGCGAGGACGAGATCGGGATGGCCGAGCTGGAGGCCACCCTGAACGGCCGCAGCACCTGCGACGAGGAGCCGCACGCGAGCCAGTCCTCGGCGCTGCTGCCGCTGGTCCGGCTGGGGCGCACGGACGAGGCGCGCGGGGCGCACCTGAGCGCGTACCGGGCGGTGCGGGGGCGCGAGGCGTACCTGGCCGAGGTCGGGCGGCACCTGGAGTTCTGCGCGCTGACCGGCAACGAGGCGCGCGGGCTGGAGCTGCTGGCGCAGAACCGGGCGCTGTTCGGCTTCACGGCGGCGCCGCTGGGCCGGCTGGACTTCCTGACGCGCGTCGAGGTGCTGCTGCGCCGGCTGGCGGCGGTCGGGCACGGCGACACGCCGTGCGGCGGGCCACTGGGCCGGGAGTGGACGGTCGCGGAGCTGCTGGCGTCGGCCGCGGCCGACGCGGACGCGCTCGCGGCGCGGTTCGACGCCCGGAACGGGAACGCATCGGTGTCGGAGCGGCGGGCCGCGCAGCTGGCGCTGGAACCGCTGGTCGCCGAACTGAACCTGGGAGTGCGCGCGGCGGCGTTGGAGGGTTCGGAGGGTACTGCGACGCCGCTGGCGGTACCCGCGGCCGGGTCGGCCGTACTGCTCTCGGCATCGGCATCGCAGGTGCCTGAGACGCCGGTCCCAGACGACTTCGGGGCGCTGGTGGCCGAGGCGCTGCTGCTGGACCGGCAGTTCCACCCGGATTCCCGGCGGCTGTGGGACGTGCTGCTGGAGCGGGCGGCGGGGCCGGACGCGGACAAGGTCGACGACGTGCTGCGCGCCGAGATCGCAACGGAGCGGGCGTCGCGTGCGCACCAGGAGCGGGACTGGGACGCAGTCAACAGGTACTTCACGGAGGCCGCGGAGTACTACGAGCGCGCGGGGCGTCCGGACCGCGCGATCGCGTCGGCGGCACGCGTGCAGTGGAGCAAGGCGACGCGCGGGGATCAGGACACTGACGCTTCGGCCGTCGTCGAGGAGACATGGCCGGAGCTGAACGCGCTCCTGCAACGAATCGACGCGCTGCTGGCCGACGGCGACCTCGGCCCGAACCTCGCGGACGCGCAGGTGCAGAAGCTGGTCGTGCACCAGAGCCGGGTGTTCGCGGCACGCAACGCGGCGATGCGCGCCGCCGACCCGGCGGACGCGGAGCGCTGGCTGGGCGTCTTCCGCGCGGAGACGGACCGGATGGTCCGCGAAGGCAGCGGCTTCGACGCACCGCAGCGCCTGGCGCTGGTTCTGGAGGCGGTCGCGGAATACGACGCCACGCACGACGACCCGAAGGCCGCGGAACCACTGGCGCGGCACGCACTGCTGATCTTCACGGACCTGGGCTGGCCATGGCGTCTGCACCGCTCGCGCATGCTGGTGGGCCTCGCACTGGCCGGCCAGGACCGACACGCCGAGGCGATGCAGGTCCTGCAGACAGGCATCGCCGAAGCGCACCCGGCAGTCGACGCCGACGAGCTGACGCCCCTGTACCGACTCCTCGCGGAAACGGCACTGCAGGGCGGCGAACCGGCGACGGCGGTCCGCGCCTTCGCGGAGGCGGCGGTCCGCCTCGACCGCGAGGGCGACGCGTTCGGCGCGGTGGAGTCGCGCTGGCGGATGAGCAACGCGCTCGCGGCGCAGGGGCAGACGGCGGATGCGGTCGCGGTGCTGGAGACGCTGGTGGAGACGCCGCTTCGGGAGGATGGGGGGTATGCGGGGCGGGGCGCGGATGCCGGGCTGAGTGTTACGACCGCGGGCGCCGAAGCTGTCGGAGGTCCGGCCGACGCGAGCGGCGGGGTCGCTGGCGACCCAGCTGGTTTGGCCGATGCAAGCCAGCTCGGCGCCGAGCCGAGTGCCGCGACTGCGGACGCCGAAGCTCTCGCAGCTCCGGCCGACATGAGCCAGCCCGGCACTGAGCCGAGCACCGCGACTACGGGCGCCGAAACTCTCGCTGCTCCGGCTGCTTTGGCCGATGCGAGCCAGTCCGGCACCGAGCCAAGTGCCGCGACCGCGAACGCCGAGGCAATCGGCACTCCGGCTGCCGCCGACGCGAGCCAGCCCGGCACTGAGCCGAGCACCGCGACTACGGGCGCCGAAACTCTCGCTGCTCCGGCTGCTTTGGCCGATGCGAGCCAGTCCGGCACCGAGCCAAGTGCCGCGACCGCGAACGCCGAGGCAATCGGCACTCCGGCTGCCGCCGACGCGAGCCAGCCCGGCACTGAGCCGAGCACCGCGACTACGGGCGCCGAAGCTCTCGCTGCTCCGGCCGACATGAGCCAGCGCGGCGCCGAACTGGGTACCGCGGCCGCGAGCACCGATGCGCTTGGTGGCCCGGCTGCTGCGGGCGCGAGCGGCGAGGTCGCTGATGCCCAAGCTGCTTCGGCCGATGCAAGCCAGCGCGGCGTCGAACCGGGCACCGCGGCCGCGAGCACCGCTGCGGGCACGAGCGGCGGAACGGTCGGCGATCAGGCGGCGCATGCCGCACCGGCCCCGTCGCCGAAGCCCTTCAAGCACCCCACGCGCGCCGACATGCTCATGGTGCAGGTGCGGGCCGATCTCGCCAGGGGGCTGCTCGCGTTGGATGAGCCGCGGGCGGCGGCGGTGGAGTTTCTGCATGTCGCGGATGCTGTTGATGGGTGGCCGGATGCCAGTCGGTTGACTGCGGCGGCGGCTGAGGCGGCGGGGGCTTTGGCTTTGGCTCGGAATTGGGAGGGGGCGCGGGCTGCTTGGGCGCGGGCTGTGGCGTCGAATGTGGTGGCGCCTCGGATTCCGGATATGACCGAGGCGTTGCGCGATATGGCTGGGGAGACCATGAATGCGTTCGGGGCTGAGGGTGCTGATGATGCGCTCGGGTATCTCGCGGAGGCCGATCGAATGCGGGTCGACTTCGCCGAGCAGTCGCGGACGCAGTTCCTGAGTGTCGAGGTCGACGAGGCTCAGACCTGCTACACGCGGGGGTGGGTGCTCAACGCCGCCGGGCGGCCGGAGGAGGCGATCGCGCAGTTGGAGCGTGCCTCGATGTTGTACGACCGGCCCGGGTTCTCGGGGATTCCGCCACGGTTCGACGCGATACGGCAGGCCGCGGTCATCGAGTACCGGTCCCTGGATCGGGAGGACGCTGCGAAGGCCCGGCTCGACAAGGCCATCGCAGATGCTGAGCTCGCGGGGCACTCCGACGGTGTCGCGACCCTGCGCAGACTCCGCGACGCGCTGAGATAGAAAGACGGAGAAGGCTTCCTCCGGTCTTCCGACCGAAGGCAGCCCCTCGCGGGCCGAACCCTCACCCCTCCCCTGAGCCCGAGCCCAGCCCGGACCCCGCGCCCAAAGCCGCGCGGGCCGGCAGCCACGTCGCCAGCGCCGCGAGCACCGCGCCGGCGCCGACCACGGCGGCCAGCGTGCCCGGCGGCATCGACACGCCGCCGGTGCCGCGCGTCATGCCGCTGGCGTAGGTTGTCAGGACGGCCGTCGCGACCGCCAGTCCCAGCGCCGTGGCCACCGCCACCGCTGTCGCCGTCTCCCAGCCCAGCATCCGGTGCACCTGGCGGCGGGTCGCGCCGGTCAGGCGCAGCGCGGCGAACTCGCGGCGGCGGTCGCTGATGCTCATCGCCAGGGTGTTGACCACGGCGATCGCCGTGAACGCCACGATCAGGCCGAGCGTCACGTAGCCGATCTTCGCCCCCGCGTCGTTGCTCGACGCCTGCGCCTGCACCCGGTCCCGGATCCCGAGCCCCGGCTCGCCTTTCAGCGCGGCGACCAGTGCGGCACGCCCCACCCCCGGCGCCTTCACCAGCAGTTCGTCGTCGAGCGGCACGTCCACGTGCGGCGCCAGCAGCGCATGCGCCAGCACCAGGTCGCCGAAGCCCAGCTGCCGCGCGTAGAGCGCGACGATCGTCACCCGCGCGGGCGTCCCGTCCGGGAGTGTCATCGAGACCTGAGACCCGATGCGGTACCCCTGCCCGAGCGCGGCCGCCGCCGTGTCCGGCCCGGTGAGCGAGCCGATGCTGCCGGCCGTGATCCCCAGGTCCAGCGTGTCGCCGAGCCCCGTGGGCGTCACGCCGAGCACGTTCCGGTCGTTCAGGCCGGTCCGCACCGTCGCGTGCAGCACCTGCGTCACGGTCCGCACCCCCGGCACCGCCGCCACCTCCGCCGCCGCGCCCGCCGGCACCTTGCTCCCCACCACGTAGTCGGCGACGTTCCCCGCCGCGCGCTGCGCCGTCGCCGCGTCCGCGACGCTCGACTGCGAGAACAGGATCGTGCACGCCATCGCCAGCATCAGCGTCAGCGGCGTGATCACCGACGCCAGCCGCGGTGCGGCGGCCCGCAGGTTGTTCGCGGCCAGATACCCCCCGACCCGCGACAGCCGCAGCGGCACTCCCAGCACCGCCACCGCCGACCGCGCCACCCACGGCCCCAGCAGCGCCAGCGCGATGCACCACAGCAGCACCGCGTTGAAGCAGACCGGCGTCGCGGCCCCGTCGCTGTGCAGCACGGTCAGCAGCGCCGTCAGCACCGTCGCCCCGGCGATCGCCAGCACCCCGAACAGGGCCCTGACAACCGACACCCGCGGCGGCTTCAGCTCCGCCTCCCCCAGCGCCTCCACCGGACGGATCCGCGTGGCCCGCCGCGCCGAGATCCGCGCCGCGGCCCAGCCGGCGCCGACCGTGGCCAGCACCGAGGCGAACACCGGGAACACCGACAGGACCACCGGGACGTTCGCCGGGATGATGTCCAACGCCACGAACTCCCCGTGCAGCCAGGCCCCGAGCGGCAGCCCCGCGAACGCCCCCGCCACCCCGGCGGCCGATCCCACCGCCAACGCCTCGCCGCCGATCATCTTGCGCACCTGCTTGCCGGTCGCCGCCACCGCCCGCAGCACCGCGATCTCCCGCTGCCGCTGCTGGATCGACAACGCGAACGTCCCCACGACCACCAGCACCGCGACGATCAGCGACGTCCCGCCGAGCACCGCTCCCATACTGATCAGCCGCACCGAGGCGTTCGCGGAGTCCGGGAACTCGGCGGCGCCCCGGGAATCCCCGGTGTGGACGACCGGCGCGGGGACCGTCCCGGCGTCAGCCGATGAAAGCAGGCTCCTGACATCGTTGGCGGTGACATCGGGATCCCCTGCGGGGAACACGCCGATCGCGTCGACCAACCCGTCGTGCCCCGCCAACGTGCGCGCCTCGGCCGTGTCGAAGTAGATCGCGGCCTGGCTCGCAAAGCCCTGCGACGTGACGCCGACGACGCGCACCGGCATCGTCCCGCCGGCCGTGCGCAACGGCGCCGTCGATCCGACGCGGAGGTGCGTCGCAGCCGCGGTGGACGCGTCCAGCACCACCTCGTCCGGGGCCGAAGGCGCACGCCCCGAAGCCAGCGTCAAGCTGGACAGGGAGGCGGATTCCCAACCGTGGCCGAAGGAATCGGTGGTCGGACCACCCGGCAGATACGCCGCGAACAGCACCTCGGTGGCGACCGCCTTCACCGAAGGCAGAGCCTTGATTCGGTCGGCCAACCCCGCGGACACCCACACGTGATCGCTGACCGGCTTGGCCTTGTTCTTGACCTTGCCGTTGCCCTTGACCTCCGTGGCGTGCACGTTCTGGTCGCCGCTGACGACGATCGGCGCGGCCGCGAAGCGTTCGGGCTTGACGGTCCCGAGGATCCCGGTGACCAGTAGCGTGCCGCAGCCGGTGACCAGCGCGGCGGCACAGAACAGGGCGACCAGCGCCCCGACGAATCCGCCCTTGCGATGGCGCAGAGTGGCGATGGCGATGGGGAGCATCATCAGGCCCACGCCCCCAGCCGGATCATGCGGTCGGCGACGCCGGCGGCGGTCGGGGCGGGCATGGAGTCGGCGATGCGGCCGTCGGCCAGGAACAGGACCGTGTCCGCGTAGGCGGCGGCGACCGGGTCGTGGGTGACCATGACGATGGTCTGGCCCATCGTGTCGACCGTCTCGCGCAGCAGCACCAGCACCTCGCGCGCGGTCATGGTGTCCAGCGCGCCGGTGGGCTCGTCGGCGAAGATCACCTCCGGGTCGGCGATCAGCGCCCGGGCGATCGCCACCCGCTGCTGCTGCCCGCCGGAGAGCTGGCCGGGCCGGTGGTGCGTGCGCTCGGTGAGTCCCACGCGCTTGAGCACCTCGGCCAGCCGCGCGCCGTCGGCCCGGCGGCCGGCCAGGCGCAGCGGCAGCGTGATGTTCTGGCTCACGGTCAGCGACGACACCAGGTTGAAGGCCTGGAAGACGAAGCCGGCGCGCTCCCTGCGCAGCTCGGTCAGCTTGGTCTCGCTCAGGCCCGACAGGTCGGTGCCGCCGAGCCGGACGGTGCCCGCGCTCGGCCGGTCCAGGCCGGCGGCGCAGTGCAGGAAGGTGCTCTTGCCGGAGCCGGAGGGGCCCATGATGGCCGTGAAGCCGCCCTTGGGCAGCCCGACGGACACCTCGCGCAGGGCCGCGACCGCGCCGCGGCCCTTGCCGTAGACCTTGCTGACGGCCTGCAGGGTGATGGCCTCTGAGACCGTCTGAGTGATCGCCTCGTTCATGCTTACCAGCGTGCCGAGCTGCGCGTTCGTTCCCCAGAGAGGCTGTCATCGATCACCCGTGACATCGTCACGGGTATCGTCGTGACGTGATCCGACTGCTGTTGGCCGAGGACCAGCTCGTGGTGCGCGGCGCCCTGGCCGCCCTGCTGGCGCTGGAGCCGGACCTGGAGGTCGTGGCGCAGACCGCGACCGGCGACGAGGTGGTGCCGCAGGCGCTGGTGTACGCGCCGGACGTGGCGGTGCTGGACATCGACATGCCCGGCGGCATCGACGGCCTGGAGGCGGCGGCGCTGCTGAAGCAGAAGATGCCGACGTGCCGGACGCTGATGCTGACGTCCAACGGCCGCCCCGGCATGCTGCGCCGCGCGCTGGAGGCGAAGGTCGACGGCTTCCTGCTGAAGACCGCGCCGCCGGAGGAGCTGACCGCCGCGATCCGGACGATCGCCGGCGGCGGCCGGGTGCTGGACCCGGCGCTCGCCGTCACGGCCTGGGACCTCGCGGAGAACCCGCTGACGCCCCGCGAGCGGGACGTGCTGCGGGAGCTGGCCGCCGGCGCGGAGCCGCCGGAGATCGCCGCCGCACTGCACCTGTCAACGGGGACGGTGCGGAACGTGCTGACGGCGATCGTGGGGAAGCTGAACGCGCGGAATCGGACGGATGCGGTGCGGATCGCGCGCGAAGCCGGTTGGGTCTAAGAGCCCTGATCAGGGCAGCTGCGACACCGGCACGTCCCGGTCGTGGTCATCCCGGTTGTGCTCGTCCCGCCACGCGAGCCAGTCCCGCAGTTCGCCGAAATCGAAGTCCGGCCCCGGATTCCGGACCACGAACAGACTCACGCCGAGCTCCAGCTCCCGCTCGCACTCCGCGGGATCGCCGCCGACCAGCACCGAGCGCTGGATCTCCGCCGGGTCCCGGCCGACCGCGGCGCAGTGTTCCTCCAGGACCTTCAGCTTGTGCGCCAGCTCGTCGCCGCCGGCGAAGCTGTGCCAGATGTCAGCGTGCTGAGCCACGACGCGCAGCATCTTCTTCTCGCCGCCGCCGCCGATCAGCAGCGGGATCTTGCGCGTCGGGGGCGGATCGAGCTGCGTGAAGCGGTGCTCGATGCGCGGCAGGGAGCGGGCCAGGTCGTCGATGCGGCTGCCGGGCGTGCCGAACTCGTAGCCGTACTCGACGTACTCGCGCTCCTTGAAGCCGGCGCCGAGGCCCAGGATGAGGCGGCCGCCGCTGATGTGGTCGACGGTGCGCGCCATGTCGGCGAGCAGGTCGGGGTTGCGGTAGCTGTTGCAGGTGACCAGCGGGCCGATCTCGACCCGCGAGGTGGCCTCGGCCCACGCGCCGAGCATGGTCCAGCACTCGAAGTGCTTGCCGTCGGCCACCTTGCCGAGCGGGAAGAAGTGGTCCCAGTTGAACAGGACGTCCACGCCGAGTTCCTCGGCCTGCGCGGCGGCGCGGCGGATGACGGGGTAGTCGACGTGCTGCGGCGCCAGTTGGATGCCGACACGGATCTTCGACGAGGGCTGAGCGATCATGGGGCGCAGCTTACGCCCGGGACGATGCCGAGGTCGGCGAGTCGTCGGCATGATCAGCCGGCTATGGCGGCTATCGCGGCAACTCGGCGTGGAGCAGGTACCAGCCGTCGTCCGGTCCGGCGGCCAGGGTTCCGCCGTACTCGGCGAGGCGGAGCGTCAGGCCGCCGACGCCCGAGCCGGGTGCTTTGGATGCTCCGATGCCCGATGCCACGCCGTCGTTCTCCACGTCGAGGCGCACCGTTCCCTCGGTCATGGTGACGGCGATCCGCGCATGACGCGCCACGCTGTGCCGCAGGACGTTCGTCACCGCCTCGCGCAGCACGGCACCGAGCACCGCCCCCGCCTCCGCCGGCACCGCCAGCTCGTCACCCTCAACCTCCACCGCTACCTCGGCCGCGGCCAGCACCGCCGCCGCGGACGCCAACTCATCGCCGAACGACAACTCGCGCGTGCCGCCTGTCAGAGCCCGTAGTTCACGCTCGCCCTGTGCGGCCAGGCGTTCGACGTCGCGGATCTCGGTCAGGCAGCGGACCGGATCGGTCGTACGCAGCCGGCGCGCCAGCTCCGCCTTGAGCAGGATCGCCGCGAGCCCGTGACCGAGCAGGTCGTGCAGATCGCGCGCCGCACGCAGACGCTCGCCCACGATCGCGGCCCGGGCCAGGCCGTCGTTGGCCTGTTGCAGCTCGCGGACGAGACGCGCCAAGCGCAGCATCCCGTACACGACCAGACAGGTCACCAGAGCGTTCAGGATCGCCGATACCGCGCTGGTGCCGTCGGCGGACGCCATGAGGCCGCCGACCCCGAGCGCCGCCGCGACCACCGGCACGGCCAGCGGCAGGGGCAGCGCGATCAGGAGGGAGCCGGTCAGGAGACCGAGGGAGGCGATCCAGTTCTGACCGAAAGAGTGCATCGGGGCGTAGGTCAGCGCGGCGAACAGGACGATCGCCGCCTCGCTGTGGCGCTTCTCGTCGCGGACCGAGTACACGACTTGCAACGTGCAGAGCACGGCCAGGACCAGAAGCGCCGGCGCGATCAAGGCGGCTGGGACGTATAGCAGGGTTCGCACACAGAACGCCGCGAGCAGCAGGTAGTACAGAAAGGTCGCGCGCCGAAGCTCCGGCGCGTCCACCGGTTCCGCCGCCGAGGGCGTCGCCGGCACCGACGCCTCAACGGCGAAGCGGCCGTCGGCCTCCAGCCCGGCGGCCAGCCGTCCGCCGCTGGCCCGGACTCGTTGCGCCAAGCCGTCCAAGACATCGGCGCCGAGGGCCGCGGTGCGCACGCCGTCGCTGGTCACCCGAAGCGTGACCTGACCGGCAGCCTCGCCGGTGACGATCTGGCAGTGGCGCGCGTCGCCGACCCGGACCACTGCGGTCACGGCCTCGCGCAGGACGGTCGCCAGCACGGTCCCGGCCGGCCCGAGCGGTTCGGTGTGGCCGGTGACGACGTCCGCCTCGATCCCCGCCGACTGGAGCAGGGCCCTGGCGCTCGCGGACTCCGGTGCCAGCGACAGGCTGCGGAGGTCGGCGGCGGTCGCGCGGGTGGCGGCCAGGGTCGTGCGCGCGTCGGCCAGCAGACCGTCGAGGACGTCGGGGTCCTGTTTCGCCGCCAGATCCCGGATGCGGGTCAGGCCCGAGGACAGGTCGGCGTCCAGACCTTCCGCGATGCGCAGACGCTCGGCGGTCACGGCGGCCGCGGCGAGCGTCAGCCGCGTCCCGTGGACGCGTGCGGCCAGCGCGGCGAGGGTCGTGACGGCGTAGAGGACCATCCCGCCGAGCAGGATCGTGACGCACATGTCGACGGTGTCGCGCGCGCTGTCGGTCCGCACCGCCTGGACCCACGCCGCCGCGCCGAGCACCGGGACGACCAGCGGCCACAACCCTTGCAGGAACACCGCACCGACCGGCACCGCCAGCAGCCCGATCGACGCGCCGGCCGGCAGCACGGCCACGAAGCCGCATGCCAGCTGCGCCACGACGCGCGGCCACCTCGCCGGCCGGAACTCGAGCAGCAGGATCGCCAGGCAGGCGGCGATGATCGTCAGCCCGGCCGCCGGATCGCCGGGGACGCGGCCCGCCGCCTTGATGACGTGCACCGACACCAGCGCCGCCGCGACCGCGAAGACCAGGCCGCGCGCCAGGCGCGGCGCGCTGTCGCTCCCGGTGATCCCCACCCGGTCATCGTAGAGCCGGCAGCCTGCTTTGCGGCGGGTTGTGCGGTAAGGGGCTCATCGCCGTCCCACCGGCAGACCGCAAAGTGACCACCTGACGAAATACCTCGCGGAGCGGCCACCTCGCCGGAGTAGGGTCTTGCCCGGCTCTGGGAGGGACCTTGTCTGCGACCATCGAAGCGGGCGTCGACGCCGAAGACATCCATGACGGCAAAGACGTCCGCAAGGACACCGTGTTCGGGCGCATCGGCGGCGCTCTTCGGGAACGCGACTTCCGGTGGTGGTTCGCCGGGCAGATCACGTCGGCGTCGGGGGTGATGGCGCAGGGCGTCGCGCTGTCGTGGTGGATGCTGCAGACGACCGGCGACGCGGTGTGGCTCAGCGTCCTGACACTCTGCACCATGGGCCCGACCCTGGTCGGCGGCGCGTGGGCGGGCGCGCTGGTCGACCGTTCCGACCGGCGGCGGCTGCTGATCGTCACGCAGTCGGCCTTGATGGGGATCGCGGCGGCGCTGACCGTGCTGGCCGCGACCGGCACGCTCGCCGTGTGGAACGTGCTGGTCGCGTCGGTGCTCGCGGGCACGGCGATGGCGGTCGACTCGCCCGCACGCCAGGTCTACGTGGTGGACCTGGTCGGAGCGGACGGCGTCGCCAGCGCGGTGGGCCTGTGGGAGGTGGCGCTGAACGCGTCGCGGGTCGTGGGGCCCGGCTTGGGCGGGGCGTTGCTGGCCGGGCCGGGGGCGACCGCCTGCTTCGGGGTGAATGCGTTCTCTTACTTGGCACCGTTGATCGTGCTGCTGCGGATGAAGCCGCACGCCGGCGCGGCTCCCAGGACGAAGCAGCCGCGAGTACGGGGCGCGGCGCGCGACGGCATACGCTACGCGTTCCGCTCGCCGGTGATCCGCGCGCTGCTGCCGATGTCGGCGGCGTCCGGCCTCATCTTCGGCATGGGTGTGGCACTGCCGCCGCTGGTCTCGCGCGCGCTGCATCAGGGCGGCGGCGGGTACGGCGCGATGATGGCGGCGTTCGGCGTCGGCGGGCTACCCGGGGCGCTGTTGGCCGCCGCGCAGCCGGAACCGACGGGGCGCCGCGTGCGCTGGCTCGCGCTGGCCACGGCGGCGACCGTGATCGGCATCGCGGTGTCCCCGACCATGCCGATCGCGCTGGTGGCGATGGCCGCGCTCGGCGTGACCTCGATCTGGTTCATCGCCTCGGCCAACACCCTGGCCCAGTTGCGGTGCGCGCCGGACATGCGCGGGCGCGTGATGAGCCTGTGGGGCGTGGCGATGACGGGGACGTCGCCGATCACGGGGTTCGGGGTCGCGGCGGTGGTGGAGTTCGTGGGGCCTCGGGAGGGGTTCTCGGTGGCGGGGATCGTGTTGGGGGCCGCGGCCTTGGCCGGGTGGCGGGCTTTGCGGGAGTAGAGACCAAGCAGTAACGGTAGGGCTGTTCCGTCCGCACCCGGCGCAGGTGGGGTGGGGTGGGTAGGGCACGCCGGATGCGGACGGACCAGACGGATCCAAGGGATCAGACGGTCGGACCGTGGAGAATCAGCGTCCGGATATCAGTGCTGCGAGCCGCCGATGCTGCCGGACGCCGTGGGGGCGCCGGGGTGGATCGGGTCGACCGGGTTCTGCGGTCCGCCGTCGATCGGCCAGCCGCTCGGCCAGGTGGGCGCGCCGGACGGCAGGTGGGTCGGCAGGCCGGTCGGCAGGTGCGTGGGCAGGCCGCTGGGCAGATGCGTGGGCAGCCCGGTCGGCAGGCCGCTCGGCAGGTGCGTCGGTAAGGTGGTCGGCCACGTGGTGGGCCAGCCGTCGCCGGGGTGCGGCGTCGGGATCGGGAAGGTCGGCGCGTGGCCGTCGCGGACGTCCTTCTCCGCCTGCGCCAGCCGGTCGCAGAAGTCCTGCATCCGCTTCTGGGCCTCGGTACGCTCCGCGTCCAGGGCGGACTGGAGCTTGGCGATGTCGGCGGCCGGCACGTTCGCGGCCTTGGCCAGCTTCTGCAGCTCGGCGGCGGTCAGGTCGTGGCCCTGGTCGTCGCGGTCGCCGTCCTCGGCGGCCTTGCACAGCCGGAAGCTGTCGTCGCCGAGCAGCTTCGCGCCGGCCGCGTCGAGGGCGGCCTGGTCGGTGCGCGGCGGCGCCGCCTTCGTGGGCGCGCCGGTCGGGGTCGGGACGTCCGGGCCCTTGCCCTCGGCGCCCACGGGGGTGGTCTTCAGGTCCGTACCGCCGAGGCGGGCGGGCTTCGGAGCCGGGAAGCCGAGCGAGTGGGCCTTGGACTGCAGGCCGGACGGGAGGGAGTTGGTCGCGGCGGCGGCGGACACGCCGACGACCGACACGCCGCAGACGGCGACGACGATCTTCACCGTCACGGTCTTGGCGAGGAGGGCTTTGCTGAACACGCGTCTCTCCTTGGAGGGTGTCGCGGAGGCGGAGTGATGCGCGGAGAACACGGCACGGGCCGCGTCCTCGCCCGAGAGCTCGGCGGTCAGGGCCGGTCCGGCGGCCGCGTCGAGCAGCCGCGCCAGAGCCGTCAGATCAGGGGCGACTTCGAGTCCTGATCCCGCCGGCGGGGATCCCGCGACGGCGCCCGCAGCGCCGGCGGCGTTCGCGGCGTTCGCGACGTCGCCGAGGGTGGCAACGTTCGCAGCGCCCGCGACGCCTGCGGCACCCGGCACCGCGCCTGCGGCATCCGGGCCGCCGGCGTGGTCGAGCAGTTCCTCGGCGGCTCGGCGACCCGGTCGCCGGCTTCCGAGGATCCGCGGGGAGTTCCCTGTTTTACGCATCGTGCCCGAAGGAGCGATCCTGCGCCTCATCGTGTTACACCCGCCCTCGAACCCGTCCGCGCCATCCCTTTGAGCTGCGCCTTCTCCGGCTCGGCCGCCTTGTCGAGCCGCTTCTTCAGCGTGCGCAGACCGCGCATCGCCGCCACCCGCACCGCGCCGGAGCGCTTGCCGACGACCGAGCCGGCCTGCTCGGCGCTCAGGCCGGCGACGGCCCGCAGCAGCACCGCTTCGGCTTGGTCGCGCGGCAGCTCCGCGATCGCCGCCAGCGCCCGACGCGTGGCCATCGCGGCCAGCGCGGCCTCGGCGGTGTCGTCGCCGGACCGCTGTTCCGGCAGCGCGGCGACCGGATCGGCCAGCTGGCGCTGGCTCCGGCGGCCCTCGTCGATCGCGCGGTTGCGGGCTATCCGGAACAGCCACACCTGGAACTGCTTGGCGTCCCCGGTGAAGCCGCCGAGGTCGCGCGAGGCCTGCAACCAGGTCTCGGAGGCGACGTCCTCGCAGGCGGCGGGGATCAGGACTCGGAGATACCGCAGCAACGGCGGGTTCAGGGCGCGCCAGAGCACGACGAAGGACGCCTCGTCACCGCGCACGGCGCCGGCGAGAGCGTCCGCTATGTCTTGCCCATCCAGCATTGGGGTCCTTGATGCGAAGGTCTTGGACCCACCCCGCCGGGCAGCCTACCCGAGCTACCCCAGAATGGAGCGGAATCGTTCGGCGGCCTGGTCGAGCTGTCCGGCGATCAGTTCCTTCACCTCGTCGCTCAACGGGGTGTCGGCGCGCAGCGCGAACTCGCGGAGCTGCGGGACCAGCGGCGCGTACTTCGCCGAGGCCTTGCGGACCTTCGGGCCGGTGGTGTGGATGATCCCGACACCGTTGTCGGTGAAGTCGGAGAGCTTGATGACCCGCGCCCACGGATCGACTTCCAGGCTCTCCACCACATGCTCGCGGTACTGCTCCCCGCGGTCGCGCGCCGGGTCGTAGTCGGGGTTGGTGACGGCGGCGATGAGGTTGGCGACCCGCGGCGTGAAGGCGCGGGCCAGGACGGCCAGGGCCGCGTACCGCTCCCCCGAGGCGCGTTCGCCGTCGCTCGCCAAATCGGCGAGATCGACGGGGTGGTCCTCGACCGCGTCGTGCAGCAGCGCGGCGACGATTACCTCGGCGTCGTGGACCTGGTAGTGGCGGATGATGCGGATCGCGACCCGAAGCAGGTGATTGACATAGGGCTCGCGGACGCGCTTGTCCCCGGCGTGCAGCCGGGAGGCGACGCGTTCGGCGCGCTTCAGGGTGGCGCGCTCGGCGTGGGGGAACGCCTCGATCTCGACGTCGAACAGCGCGTGCAGGCCGGCCTCGCCGTAGACCTCGGTCACGGCGTGGATGGGCATGACTCTCAACTGGCCCCGCTCGATCGCGTCCATGGCGGCGAATGTAGCGGGACCGGGTGACGTGGCTCCAGTCAGGGGCAGGGCCCGCCGGCGCGGGCCCTGCCTGTACTGCCTGTACTGCCTGTATTACCTGGAATGCCGGCGGAGTACTACGAAGTGCGGCGCTGGACCTTCCCGGCCCTCAGGCACGACGTGCAGACCTTGAGCCGCACCGGCCGGCCGTCCACGGTCGCCTTCACGGGCTGGATGTTCGGGCGGAACATCCGCGCCGAGCGCCCGAGCACCCGCCGGCGCTGGGCGTTGTGCCCCAGCCTGGCGACCTGGTTGCCGAAGCTCGGCTCCTTGCCGCACACGTCGCAGCGTTTTGACATCAGCATTCTCCTCGGAGAGTTCACGATGGCATGCCGACCGCCCATCGCGATGTCGATCGAGAAGGGAGAAGTACCGCTGCGGAAGCGGTGGTCGGCGGCATGGGAAACACGGCAGGACTCAAGCGCGCAGCGTCGGGGAATCGACCGCTGTCGCCTGCCTGATGGGGTGTCTCGACCTGTGCCGCCTTTAGAACATGTGGCTGACCGTAGCGACGTGCTCCAGCACGTTCAAATGGTTTACGACCCGCGTAGCCGGAGCCGGCTGCGCGGGTCCGTTCTCACGTCTCACGTGCCCTCAGGCGTTCAGCTTGCTCTGCCAGTCCGCCGGGACGCGGCCCTTCGGTCCGGGCACCGGCTGATCGGCCGGGTGACTGTCCGGGGGCGCCAGGGCCGGGCCGGACTCGTAGAAGTTGTCGTTGCTGAAGTCGTAGAACCAGTCCTCGCCGGGCTCGAAGCTGGTGATCATGGTGTGGCCGCTGCTCGCGGCGTGCTTGCGGCCGTGCTGCTCGGGCGAGTTGTCGCAGCAGCCGATGTGGCCGCACTGCGTACAACGGCGCAGGTGCACCCACCAACCGCCGTTCTCGTCGCACTCCACACAACCGGTGCCGCTCGGCGGGACGCTGGGGTCGACTCCTGGGATGGACATGCTCCAGACGCTACCCGGCTCGGGGCGCGAGCGCCTGTCATGTGCTCGGGATGTGGCCCGCGTCCTGCGATCCGGAGCCGAGGAGCTGTACCGGGAGCCGGGTCTCGGCGATCATCCCGTCGACGACGTCGATGCGCAGCGCTCCGGCGGCCGGCGAGGAACTGAAGGCGCCGACGAACTCGGTGCCGTGGAAGTAGATCCCGACAAGGTCGTCGATGCCGTAGCCGCCGGGCAGGGCGCCGGAGAGCAGGGCGTCGCGGTACACCGGACGCCGGGAGTCCTCGCCGTCGTAGTGCGGGCAGACGCTGCCGGCGAGGAAGCCCAGGCCGTCGGCGAGCGCCTGGTAGGGCAGGCCGAAGGAGTCGGTGGTGCCGCCCTGGAACCAGCACAGCGCGCCGGCGCTGCCGCCGGTGAGGACGGCGCCGTTCTCCCACGCCTCGCGCAGGATCACGTCCAGACCCTGGCGGCGCCAGACGTCGAGCATGTTCGCGGTGTTGCCGCCGCCGACGGTGATGAGGTCCATGGACAGCACGAACGCGCGCAGGTCGGCGACGGTGCGGGTGAACAGGCGCAGGTGGAACGGCTGGCAGCGGTCGGCGGTGTAGGTCTCGTAGAAGGAGACGATGTACGCCGGGTCGTCGCCGGTGGCGGTCGGCAGGAAGAGGACGCGGGGGCGTTCCTTGCCGGTGAGGCCGAGGACGAACTCGTGGTAGGGGTCGGTGCGGCGCTCCATGAGAGCCCGTCCTGCGCCGGTCGCGACGATGTGGCCTGCCATGATCGGCAGCCTAGCGGGACAGTTCGGCGGGCGCCGAAGCGAACCGGCCGTACGGTCGGGGCATGGTGACTCTGACTTCTCGTGCCGACATCGAGGCGGCGCTGGCCGATCCGCTGCTCGTTCCGCTGCCTGTCGAGTCCGGGCCTGAGGGTTCGATGGCGTGGCTGCGGGCGACGGTCGCGCGGTTCGCTCATGGTGCGGTGCATGCGCGGCGGCGTGCTTATGTCGAGGCGGAATTGGCGCGGGTTGATGTTGAGGGGCTGCGGCGCCTGGCTGCCGGGTTTGAAGACGCCAGCGACGATCGGGCACGGGTCCTGCGGGCTCTCGCGCTGGCGATGGGACTGCCGGCGCTGGACGACGCGGCGGTCGCGGCGTTGGGCGTCGTCGCCGACAACTACTTCGGCGGGGACGATCCGGCTGCGGACGAGGCTGTGCGATTGCTTCTGCCGCTGATGCAGACGTCCGATCCCGAGCAGGCTGCGAACCGGGTGGGGATCCTCGTCCAGGCATGCGACGCCACCGCGGCCTTGATCGCAAGCGCTCGGGGCGGTTCTGGGGACGTGCACGCCACGATTCGCAGTACGCCGCCGGTCCAGGTGATGCGGCGCGTCGCCGTCGCCGCTACGCGTGTCGGCGGCACCGAGATCGCGGAAGGCGAATCGGTGCTGCTGGAGGTGGGGCCGGTGGGGTTGACGTTCGGTAGCGGTCCGCGGGTGTGTCCGGGCCGTCTGCTGGCCCTGGCCCTGGCCGAGGGCGCGGTGGAGAAAACCTCAGCGTCGGCGCGGTAAGGAGCGCCTACCCGCTCGGCGCAGTCTCGCCGTGCGGTTCCCCCATATGGGGTGTTGTCTGGATTCATGTCCATGAGCTCCTTCGGCGGCTTCTTCGACCGCTCCGACGATCCCTTCAACGACCTGCTCAATCGGTTCTTCGGGATGTCCCCGGAGTTCTCGCCGCCGCGGGTCCAGCGTGTGCCGCTCGGTCAGCTGCTGACCGAGTCGGCCCGGGAGCTGATCTCCACGGCCTCGCACCGCGCGACCCAGGACGGCAGCTCCGACCTCGACACCGAGCACCTGTTGTGGGCGGCCACGCAGGTGGAGCCGACGCGCGGCATCCTGGCCGCGGCGAACGTCGACCCGGACCGGCTGGCGCAGACGATCGAGAAGTCGCTGCCGGCCTCCGGGGGGACGCCGTCGTCGGAGCCGGGGCTGACGCCCTCGGCGAAGCGCGTGCTGATGCGGGCGCACGAGCTGTCGCAGGCGTCCGGTTCGACGTACGTCGGGCCGCAGCACATCCTCGCGGCGTTGACCGAGGACCCGGACTCCGCGGCCGGGCACGTGCTGAACAACACCCAGGTCGACGCCAAGGACCTGGGCAAGCGCATCACGAAGGCGTCGCGCGCCGAAGGCATGCCGGCCGGGCCGGAGCAGCCGTCGGACACCCCGACGCTGGACGAGTACGGCCGGGACATGACCGAGGACGCCAAGGCCGGGAAGCTCGATCCGGTGGTGGGGCGGGCCGACGAGATCGAGCAGACCGTCGAGGTGCTGTCCCGGCGGACGAAGAACAACCCGGTGCTGATCGGGGATCCGGGCGTCGGCAAGACCGCGATCGTCGAGGGGCTGGCGCAGCGGATCGTGTCCGGGGACATACCCAAGACGCTGGAGGGCAAGCGGGTCGTGATGCTGGACCTGGCGGGACTGGTCGCCGGGTCGAAGTACCGCGGGGAGTTCGAGGAGCGGCTGAAGAACGTGATCGACGAGGTGGGCAAGGCCTCGGACTCGACGATCCTGTTCATCGACGAGCTGCACACCGTCGTCGGCGCGGGATCCGGCGGCGACAGCTCGATGGACGCGGGCAACATCATGAAGCCGGCGCTGTCGCGCGGGGAGCTGAACGTCATCGGCGCCACGACGATCGACGAGTACCGGAAGAACATCGAGAAGGACGCGGCGCTGGAGCGGCGGTTCCAGCCGGTGCTGATCGCGGAGCCCACGGTCGAGGAGACGATCCAGATCCTGGAGGGACTGCGCGACCGGTACGAGGCGCACCACGGCGTGAAGTTCACGGACGAGGCGCTGGCGGCCGCGGCACTGATGTCGGACCGCTACATCTCGGACCGCTTCCTGCCGGACAAGGCGATCGACCTGATCGACCAGGCCGGCGCGCGGATCCGCCTGCGCAACCTCGGCAAGTCGACCGAGGCGATCGAGCGCGAGGACAAGCTGGCGAAGCTGACGCGCGAGCGCGACGAGGCGGTCTCGTCGGAGAACTACGACCGCGCGAAGGACCTGAAGGCGCGAATCGACGAGCTCAACGACGAGGTCGCGACCATCGAGGAGCGGCGCGAGGGCACGCTGAAGGTGACGGAGAACGACATCGCGGAGGTCGTCTCGCGGCGCACAGGGATCCCGGTCGCGCAGCTGAACGAGGACGAGAAGACGCGGCTGCTGAAGCTGGAGGAGGCGCTGCACGACCGGGTGGTCGGCCAGGACGAGGCGGTGACGGCGATCGCCGAGGCGGTGCGCCGCTCGCGGGCCGGGATGGGCGACCCGAACCGGCCGACCGGCTCGTTCCTGTTCCTCGGACCCACCGGCGTCGGCAAGACGGAACTCGCCAAGGCCCTGGCCGAGCTGCTGTTCGGCGACGAGGACCGACTCCTGCGCTTCGACATGAGTGAGTTCCAGGAGAAGCACACGGTCTCGCGGCTGCTCGGATCGCCGCCCGGATACGTCGGCTACGAGGAGGCGGGGCAGCTGACGGAGAAGGTACGGCGCAAGCCCTACTCGGTGATCCTCTTCGACGAGGTCGAGAAGGCGCACCCGGACATCTTCAACACCCTGCTCCAGGTCCTGGACGACGGCCGCCTGACCGACGCCCAAGGGCGCACGGTCGACTTCAGGCACACCGTGGTCATCATGACGTCGAACATCGGCAGCCAGCTGATCCTCGCGCACCACGGCGACACCGACGAGATCCGCGACCAGCTGATGGACCAGGTCCGCGGCTTCTTCCCGCCGGAGTTCATCAACCGCCTCGACGAAGTGGTGATCTTCCACAGCCTCGGCAAGGGCGAGATGGGCAACATCGTCGACCTGATGCTGGACGGCTCCCGCCGCCGCCTGAAGGCCCAGAACCTGAGCCTGGAGGTCACGGAGAAGGCGAAGGGCTGGCTGGTCGAGCGCGGGTACAAGCCGGAGTTCGGCGCCCGGCCGCTACGCCGCACGATCCAGGCGGAGCTGGACAACAAGGTGGCCACACTGCTGCTGTCCGGGGACACGAACCCGGGCGACACGATTGTGGCGGATGAGGCGGACGATCACTTGGTGTGCAGTGTGCGGCACGGGAAGTGAGGCGGGCGTGGCCGGCTGACGCGGCACATGGTGCCGACCGGGACGGTGCCGCCTCGGGATTCGGCACTGGAGTGAGGCGGTTGCGGCGGCAGTAAGGCGCTGGCCGCTCGGGATGGAGCGGGGTCGCGGGCTTTGGCTCGCGGCCCTGCTGCCTTGCGGGAGCGGCGGCGAGCAGGCGGGCGGCGGCTGCGAGGCGCTGGCCGCTCGGGGATGGAGCGGGGTCACGGGCTTCGGCTCGCCACCCTGCTGCCTTGCGGGGAGCGGCGGCGAGCTGGCAGGCGGCTGCGAGCGGGCGGCGGGAGAGCAGGCAGCTGCGGCCGCGGGGCAGGCAGCAGGCTGGATGCGATGGAGTCGCGGGCTTGGAGCTCGGACCCTGGTGCTTTGAGGCGGGCGGCTGCGGCAGGAAGCTACGGCAAGCGGCTGCGGCAAGCGAGCGGCGAGCAGGCGAGCGGCGCGGCTGCGGCGAGCGAGCGGCGCGGAGGCAGCCACCGGGGAGACAGCCAGGCGGCCGAGCTCGGGGCGGCGAGCGGCGCGGCTGCGAGCGGCTAGCGGGCGGCGGGCGGCGGGCGGCGGGCGGCGGGCGGC
>NZ_JBGCCU010000037.1 GCF_041261445.1 Catenulispora sp. EB89 | reverse complement strand
AGAGACCTCACCTGCTTGTCAGCATCCTGCAACACCAGGGCGCCCGAGCCGTGACGGCTCAGGCGCTCACACCTCACTTTTCAGACACGGCCTAGAGCAGGCCGTCGAGCAGGTGGCGCGGGTGGCGGCGATCGACATTGCTAAGGCGTCCGCGATGGTGTGCACGCGGGTGCCGAGTGAGAAGAACCCGGATCGGCGGGTGCAAAAGACGTTCGGGGTCAAGGCGATCACCAACGCCATCGCCGAACTCGGCGACCACCTGGCCTGCCAGGGTATCGAGCTGGTGGTGATGGAGGCGACGTCGGACTACTGGCGGCCGTTCTTCTACCAGCTGGAGGCGCGGGGCCTGCGATGCTGGCTGGTGAACGCCCGGGAGGTGAAGAACGTGCCGGGCCGGCCCAAGACCGACAAGCTGGACGCGATCTGGCTGGCGAAGCTGGCCGAGCGCGGGATGCTGCGGCCTTCCTTCGTGCCGCCCAAACCGATCCGGCAACTGCGCGGCCTGACTCGGCTGCGCACTGCTTTGACCGAAGACCGTTCCCGGTTCCGCAACCGGATCGAGAAGGTTCTGGAGGACGCGTGCCTGAAGGTCTCGGACAAGACCGACGGCGCCTCGGACCTGTTCGGGGTGAGCGGCCGGGCGATGCTGGAGGCGCTGGTGGCCGGGGAGCGCAATCCGACAACCCTGGCCGAGCTGGCCCGCGGCCGGATGCGCGTGAAGATCCCGCGCCGAGGCGCTGACCGGACAGTTCGAAGACCACCACGCCTACCTCATCGAGATGCTGCTGGAGGACCACGACCGGCTCACCGCCCAGATCGAGGAGCTCTCCACACGGATCGAGCAGGCCATCGCCGCGATCGACCCCACGCCCCCGCCGGATGACGACCACCCGACCCGGATGGCCCTGCTGGACCGGCTCGATGAGATCCCCGGGGTCGGCCGGGACACCGCCGCCGCCATCGTTGCCGAGATCGGCGTCGACATGAGCATCTTCCCCACCCCCGGCCACCTCGCCTCCTGGGCCAAACTCGTCCCGCGCACCATCCAGTCCGGGGCCAAGAACACCCACGGACCGGCCGGCAAGGGCAACGGCTGGCTCAAGGGACCCCTTGGCCAGGCCGCTATGAACGCCGGACGCACCAAAACCTTCCTGGGAGCCCGCTACCGGCGGATCGTCAAACACGCCCCGGCCAAGAAGGCCATGGTCGCCGTCGCCCGCAACATCCTGGAGATCTGCTGGATCCTCATCGACGATCCGACGCACGGTTCTGCGACCTGGGCCCGGACTGGCACGACCGACACATCAACCGCACCCGAAAGACCCGCCAAGCCATCCGCGTCCACACCGGCCTCGGAACGGGGTTGAAGCCGCTGGGCGTCGCCGATGCCGGCGGCGGACGCTCGGTCGGTCTGACGATCGCTGACTCACGCCACCACCTACACGTCATCGGGGCGACCGGCTCCGGCAAGTCCACTCTGATGGCGAACATGGTCCTCGCGGATATCGAAGCCGGCCGTGGCGCAGTGGTCATCGACCCCAAAGGCGACCTCGTCCCGGATATCATCGCCCGGCTCCCCGAGCGTGCCATCGAGCCGACGATCCTGCTGGATCCGGCCCGGGAAGACATCCGTCCGGCGCTGAACGTCCTGGCCGCAAAAGGCGAGCAGCAGACGCAGCTCGTGGTCGACAACCTGGTCGGCATCTTCCGCAAGATCTACACCGCGTACTGGGGTCCGCGCACCGACGACATCATGCGCTCGGCCGCGCTGTCGCTACTCAGAGGGCGGGATGTACCGTGATGCCCGGTTCATCGCTGGCGTTGGGTGAGGCGGGCTGGTCAGCGGGTTAGTTGTTGGGGCTTGGGCGCGGCAGGGTGAACAAGCCGGGTTCGTCTTCGACGACGAGGCCGGTGGCGACGAGGCGTTTGAGCTTGGAACGCATCCCTTCGATCTTGGTGGACTCGACACCCAGGTCCAGGGCGTGGCACAGGTCTTTCGCGCGCATCGGCGTGGTGGCATCGGTCAGTGCGGTGAGGATGTGCTGATAGACGGGGTTGTCTGGCAGCCGGGGGCCGGCGGGCTCGTCATCACCGAGAGCGAGGATGACCTTTCGGGCCACCTGCAGGTCGGCGAGTTCGGCTTCCAAGTCGCGCAGCTGTCCGGCCAGTGTGTCGATCTGTGCCCTGACGTGCTCGGTGGTGGCGGTGACGGCCTGCTCGCGGTCGGCGATCTTCTCCAGAGCGGTTCTGCTCACCGGCATTCTCCTATGCTCCGCGCCAGGTCGGGATGGTCTCGCCGGTTAGCCGCCGCGCCATGATCGACGTTATCGCCCAGTAGACGCGGGATTCGGAGGATGACTCGGTGGCCTCGTACTCGCGGACCAGTCGGCGCTGCAGAAGCAGCGTGCCGTTGGTCTGTTCGACACGCCAGCGGATCGGCTGCGGGACGAAGCCGGTCTGTTCCGGGTTGCGCTGCACGATCTGGACGGTGATGTCGAGTCCGGCGCCGTGCTCGACGACGCTGTTCTTGAAGCCCTGGTCGACCAGCGCCGTGGTGACCGTGGGGGCCTTGGCGGCGACCTTGTCCAGCAGACGGGTCCCGAACACGTTGTCGTGCAGCCCGGCCGAGGCCACGACCACCGCGATGACTAGCACTATGACATCCACCGCGAGTCCGCGTTTCCGACCCGGTACCTTCTTGTTCGCGTCCTTACCCGTCGTGGCCGCGGGCACGTTCATCGCCGCGTGCAGGCTCTGCGTGTCGGCCACCACCAACGACGGGTCCTCGGACCGGCCGGCCTTCTCGCGCACCTGCGCCCGCAACAGGTCATGGATGACCTCGTCCAACCCGTCATCGCGCCAGGTGTAGAAGTAGTACTTCACCGCGCCGGGCGGCGGAAGATCATGCGGAAGATAGTCCCACTGACAGCCGGTCCGGTTCTGATAGAAGATCCCGTTCACGATCTCCCGGTAGTCGTAGACGCCCGAATGCCCGGTCGGCGACGGATGCTGCGCTTTCCACGCCACGATCACCGGTTCGATCAACGCCCACTGCGCATCCGACACATCGCTCTTGTACGGCAGTCGCTCGCTCACCGAACCAGCGAACCACGCAACCGCCAGCCTGTCGGGCGGTTCAGCCGAACGCCACACCATCGAGCAAACCCATACCGGACATCACGGTACGTCTCGCCCTCTCAAGGCATCGGAGGCCTCGCTGTAGGACGTGTACAGCTTCTGCAGCCGGCCGGGCAACGGACCGAACTGGCCCTTGAACGCGTCAGCAGTTTGACCAATCCACTGCAAAGCCGAAGCGTCCGATCCGAACGAGTTCAGGCTCCGATACGCCGACTCCACATCATGCGCGAAGTCCCCGAACTCCTTGGCCAGAGCCTGCACTGACTCCACCACACCCGGTGTCGGATCCCCATCCAGTCCCAGGATGTCCCAGCCTGCTGGACGCGCCATCAGTGCCCTCCCCGTATGGCTCACACGTCATGGATGACGGTCATGCCGGCCCTGAGATCCGCCGCCGCCCCCGCCTCCCCGTTTCACAGCGAGAACCGAGTCTACAAAGTGATCACGATCTCGGTAACCCCTGAGTGTGGATCGGTCACTTACCGTCCCCGCTTTGGGTGCCAGCTTCGGGTGAAGGTCGCGTGCCGAGCCATTTCACTACAGGTAACGGGTGTGATCGTCGCCCTGTCTCGCCGTCGAGCATCTCGCGGAGACTGTTCGTGGCGTCCCTAGGCTCTGAACCTAAGGCCGCGAAAGAGGTTCGCAGAGGCCTGATGCTGGCCGTATGGTGTGCATGCCGACGCATTGGAGGTCCTGCCAGCCGTGGACGTCTCGACCCTGCTTCTTCCCGGAGCGCAGAAGCTCGCCCAAGCCATGCTCGGCGATGCCTGGACCCTCACGCGCGACGCCCTCGCTCGGCGCTGGGGCCGTGGTGAACGCGCTGCTGTCGAGGCAGCTGCCATAGAGCTCGATGATTCGCGGCAGCACGCCCTGGCCCTATTCGGCGGTGGGCAAGTTGATGAGGCACAGTTGAACGCGTTCATCGCTGGGTACCTTGCGGCGCTGGCCCGCAACGAGCCTGAGCGGGTGCGGGATCTCGCAAATCTGGAACCAGCGTCCAGGCCGTCTGAGCTGACGGTCGGAAACATAAACGCCGGCCAGGTTGCGAAGCTCGCGCAGATCGATGGCGACGTCCATGGCGGAGTTCACATGTGAGGCGGCGCACCGAATCATACTCGGAATGTAACTATCTGCGGCTATTGCGCCACCCTAGCCTGACCCAGCCGTTGCCTCGGGAGAGAACGTGCCTGAAGATCCGCAGTCCGTTGTCCCGGTGTCCGCGACGAATGATTTGTCCGGTAAGGTGTCAGGGCATGCGGTACAAGCTCGGTCGATAAGTGGGGGAGTCCACTTCCACGCCGCATCCTCCTGGGGCCCAGTGCCTCAACAACTGCCCGTACGCGCGGCGGTCTTCGTGAACCGCACCGCGGAGCTGGCCGCACTGGACCAGCACGCTGCTGAGTCCGGACCGGGGATCGCGGTGATCGCAGGCGGTCCGGGCTCAGGCAAGACAGCGATCGCGCTTCAGTGGGCACACGACAACCGCAGCCAGTACGCGGACGGGCAGCTCTTTGTAAACCTCCGCGGCTATGACCCTGGCCCTCGACCGTCCACGGATCAAGTATTGGAGATGTTCCTGCGGGCGCTCCATGTCCCAGCGGGACAGATCCCCACGGACGCAGACGCGAAGGCGGCGCTGTACCGGTCGCTGCTGGCCGACCGGCGGATGCTCGTCGTGCTGGACAACGCGGCCGACGCCGACCAGGTCCGCCCTCTGCTTCCGGGCACCCACGGCTGCACCACCGTCGTCACCAGCCGCAGCCGTCTCGCCGGCTTGACCGCGCGAGAAGGCGCCGCACGACTCGATATCATGGTCTTGCCGGAAAATGAGGCAATCGCGCTGCTGCGCGCCGCCGCTGGACCCGAACGTGTCGACTCCGAGCCCGGCCCAGTCGGTGAGCTGGCCCTGTTGTGCGGACGTCTGCCGCTGGCACTGCGGATCGCCGGCGACCACCTCGCCACCCACCCCTTCACCACGGTCGCCGACCTCGTCGACGAACTCACGGAGGAAGGCAGCCGTCTCGAAGGCTTGGACGGTGCGGAGGAGTCGGTGCGGTCGGTATTCTCCTGGTCCTACCAGGCGCTGCCGGAACCGTGGGCACGTGCATTCCGCCTGTTGGGTCTCCACGTTTGCCACGAGATCGATACTGACGCAGCAGCGGCCCTGTTCAGTACGGGACTGGTTGAGGCGCGGCGGACCCTTGAGGGACTGGCCGGCCTGCACCTGGTGGAGCAGGTCGGCCGGAACCGGTTCGGGATGCACGACCTACTGCGGGCCTACGCCGCAGAACTCGCCGCTGCCGATCACGACCGAGCCGCCATCGACGCTGCCGCGGATCGGCTGCTGTCCTGGTTTGCGTACACCGTTACCAACGCCGCGGTGCATCTGCCTTTCCGGTACTTGGCTGCACTCGCCGCCCCACCGTCGCAGGTCGTGCCAAAGACCTTCAACGACCAAGAGTCGGCGCTCCGATGGTGCGAACAAGAACGAGCGAACCTGGCTTCGGCGGTGCGGACGGCCTCCAGCCGCGGACAGTATCGGCTGTGCCATCAGCTGGCCATGCAGCTCGGCGGCTTCTACAACCTACGCAAGTATTGGAACGACTGGACCACTACATTCACTCTCGCGATCGGCGCTGCTGAACGCGACGGGGACGACGCCGCTCTTGCCTGGCTGCTTACCAACCTGGGCATCGCCTACCGTGACCTGCGTCGGTTCGAGGAATCAGCAGCCGTCTTGGAACGGGCGCTGCCGTTGTTCGCTGCTGCTGGAGACCGCGTGGGCAGGTTGTCTGCGCTCAACAACCTCGGCTCGACTCTGCTGGAAGCTGGCGACGCCGAATCAGCCCGAACACGATACGAGGCCGCGGCCGACGGCTACGAAGAGCTCGGCCTACACCAGTCACAGGGGCGCAGCTTGTCGAACCTCGGTACAGCATTCACTGCGCTTCACCGCGCCGACGACGCGATCACAGCTATCGAGCGCGGACTGGTGCTGCTGCGCCAGGCGAGTGACACGCACGGCACGGGGTTCACGCTGCACAATCTCGGCGAGGCGCACTTAGCTGTCGGTAACGCCGCTGCTGCCGAAGAAGCACTGCGACATGCATTGGTGATCCGCGTCGACACCGGCAACCAATGGGGCGAGGCTCGCACCCGTCTCGCACTTGGCAAAGCCCTCCACGCCCAGGGGCGCGCGAACAAAGCTGCTGACGAGCTGAGCCGTGCCGACGACTTGTTTCAAGAACATGGCACGCCAACCGATATTGCCTACGTTGCCCTCGCCTCAGCTCAAGTCCACGCCGCCCTTGGCGACCTTGCCACGGCCCGCAAGGCTCTCTTCAGGGCGACATGGCTGCTCGGCCCTGCGGACCAGGAACTTGCCGGCCTGCTTGAGGCCGCACTGAACGAGTTGGGCACGGCATAACGGAATTGCCGCTGTGCCCGTCTTCTCCGGGTCGTGCCCCGGAACTCATATTCCTCGGGCTACGTCACCGCTCGACGAAGCCCTTGGATCCGAAGCCTCACGAGTTTCGATCCTTGGAACAACTACACGCGCCGGCTGAACTGAAGGTAGATGGTCTCCCCGGACCTTGCCGCCTCGTCTGCTTGTGCGATCCGTCGGTGCATGCTGGGCCTCACCCTCTCGGCGATGTCTGCGATCGCGAGACGGTGGACCGCGCGCAGCTCATCGGGCTGCAGCTTGATCGCGGCAATCTCGTCCTCGGTGAGAACACCGCCATCAAAGATGAACGAAATGATGTCGCCCCAGACACCGTGGCGCGGCTTCCAATCCACGACCAGGAGCCGCCCGATCGTGAGGTCCAACCCCAGCTCTTCCCAGACCTCGCGGACACAGGCATCTAGCGGCGGCTCGTCAGCCTCAACCACCCCACCGGGAATTTCCAACGTGGGCTTGTACGCCGGCTCGACCATGAGAATCCGGCCCTGCCCGTCGCGGAAGAGTGCGCCGGCAGCGACTCGCTTAGATGGCAGCCTTGCGGCGATTCCCGGATTGAACTCGGCCTCCGGCTCACCCTCAGCCGCCATGTCCTGCTCGAAACTCACCGACACGCCACGCCTTCCGAGATCGGCTGTCTTCTCCTATCGAGGCTAACGTGCATCGAGTGAGATCACCGGCGCTTCCACTTGGCCGCTCACCATCAGCGTCGCCCGTTCGTCTTCCTGATGAGCTTCACCGATTATCTGGCTGGTTCGATTCCTGCTGACAGGGTCCTGTCAATGCTCGCGGGAGAGGTCATCCGATTGAAGAGTTACGACAGTTCAGGACTCATCGAGATCGATGAACCTGTGCCATCGGAGCTCATCCGGGCAGCCAGGCGCCTTCGCGAAGCTGGATTCGATGGCCGCGCCGAAACATCCACCTCTGTCGCGGCGCTCAGCCTCACCTCGCACTGACGACCATTCCATTCCGAGCATGGCGACCAACTCGGTCGGGCCGAGGTGCCCTCAGCCTGGTCCAGAACGAACCATCGTTCTCTTCTCGGTCCGACGACGCCGCGCCTCGTGCTACGCCTGGCAGAGACGACGGACGCTGCCCACGCTAACCGGCGGCACTGTCGTACACGGCTCAGGCGTAAGCCCGCCGTGCTCTGCCGAGGAGCTGCTCACGGCCACAGCAGGGCGAGCATGGTGCCCGCGGTCAGGTACGGCCCGAGCGGAATTCTGCTCTTTAAGCGGCCGCGGAACAGCTGCACGATGCCCCAGATCGCCGCGATACCCCAAGCGATGGCGAACCCCTCAAGCACCGACCCCCAACTCCGGGCGCCGAGCGTAAGCCCGACGAGCCCGGCGAACTTTAGGTCCCCGAGACCGGTATCCGTGAGCAGGCACAGCATCAGGAACAACCCGAGCACAACGCCAGCAGCCTCCACCGCCCGGATCATCGCCGCGCCGTCGCCGTACCAGCGGGCGTTGAGGCCCAACAGCGCCAGGATCGCTGGGTAGGACGGCAGCGTCAGCCAATTCGGCAGGCGCATCACCGCGATGTCGATCGCCGCCAGCAGCGTGCCGACGATCGAGAAGTAGGAATAGACGGGGAGCTGGTCGTCGTTGACCAGCCGCAGGATCACCAGTAGGAGTTCGACGTTGATGCAGGCCAGCGCGACGATCCAGCCGCGCAGCGGCAGGCGCACCGGCCGCCGCCCTCCGTCCGCGGCACCGGGCTCCGGGCCACGGTCGACGTAAGTCTTCGCGAGCTGATCCAGCGCCGCACGAGTCGTGGGAATCAGCTCTGATACCTGCGTGCCGGCGCTGTGGGCCTGTACGAGTGCATCGGCCAGGCGGCGGGCCTGCGGTGAGGCGTTCACGGCTCGCGACAGGAGACGGTTCTGCATGCTTCAGGGATCCCTGCGGGCTCACCCGGCACTCCGCCGGTGGTGGATCCGACATCAGCCGGAGGACTGAGCCACCGTAGGAGTGGTAGCTGCTCCGGAGCCGCAGGCGTGGCCGTGTCGTCCCGCAGGACACACGATCGGGTGGATCGACGTCTTTGGGGCGCGGCTGCGTACTCAGCCCGCTTTGGCGGACGACTACGCCTCTGCTATCCGAGACTGGTTAGGAGAATCGCCGGTGTCGGTCTCCGGGGCGATTCCCAAGAACTTCTTCGACCGTCCGGTTGGGCACGACCCGGCGCCGACGGGGACGAGGTCGCAACCGCCTGCCAACCAGCTGGAGCCGATGTCACGGGCCGTGGAGGCGCCGCGTGAACCTGCTGCTGGCCGACGATGTGGGTCTGGGTAAGACGATCGAGGCCGGGCTCGTCGCCTCCGAGCTGCTGCTACGGCACCGGACCCGCCGGGTCATGATCATCTGCCCGGCCGGGTTGACGCTGAAGTGGCGTGACGAGATGGCCGACAAGTTCGGCCTGGACTTCACGATCATCGACTCCGCCTCGGCTGCCCGGCTGCGCCGGTCCCACGGTTCGGCGGCGAACCCGTTCCGTGTGTTTCCGCTGTCGATCGTAAGCTTGCCGTGGCTCCATCAGCCCAAGGGCCAGCGGCTGCTGGATGAGGTGTTGCAGCAGGACGGTCCCGACAGTACTAAGCGGCCTTTTGGCCTGCTGATCCTGGATGAGGCGCACCACGTGGCTCCGGCGGCGCCGAAGCAGGTCTACGCGGTGGACTCCCAGCAGACCAAGCTGCTGCGCCGGATCGCGCCGTACTTCGAGCACCGTCTGTTCCTGTCTGCGACCCCGCACAACGGCTACCAGCAGTCGTTCACCGCTCTCCTGGAGATCATCGACGACCAGAAGTTCATCCGCGGTGCCGAGCCGGACGCCACCGCACTGCGCGAGGTCGTGGTCCGGCGCCTGAAGCGGCAGATCACCAATGCCGACGGCACACCCCGCTTCCAGGAACGGGTCGTGACGCCGATCCCGGTGGAGTACCCCGAGGCCGAGCGAGCGTTGCACGCGCAGTTGGCCGAGCACGCCGCGATGCGCGCGGCGTGTCACTGGTAGCGCACGCGGAACGAAGGCCGCGGGCTTGGTGACGCTGCTGTTGAAGAAGCGTTCCTCACCGCCTGGACGGCCGCCGACAACGACGGGCTGGTCGCCTACAGCGAGGCCGACCGGGCATCCGGCGTCCGTGCTTCGGATACCGCCGCGTTGGCGTGGAGCATTTTCATGGGGCCGGTCGAAGCCGACGCGCAGCTCGGCGTGTCTGTCGCGTTGGAGGCCGCGATCGAAGCCGGAGCCCTCATTCCCGGCCGGCCAGGCTGGGAGAAGACGCAGACCCGGGCCATCGAGACCTGGCTGACGGCCCCGAGCGCCGCCTTCGACGGCCTCTCGCCGCGCGAGGCGGTGCTGGCCGAGCGGGCGCGAGCACTGGATCCGCCACGGCTCCGGCACCGCGACCGCCGCCCGCGAGAAGCTCTACGCGCCGGTCCTGCCACTGCTCACCGAGCCGGTCCGCGTTCCCGATGGCGAGCCGGCGCCGCTGGTCTGACTCCTGGAACAGATCGGCGACGGCGTGACGCTCACCCAGGCTGGCTACCTGCCACGCTCCATCGTCACCGCCTCGGTGGATTTCCGTCCTGGCGGATGCTCGGTGCGGCCCCGCGCAGCGAAGTCGACGTCTTCCACCTCTCCGATGTCCGCGACCTGCTGCAGAAACACCGGCTGGTCTTCCGCCGGGGCCGCAAGCTCGCCCCGACCAAGAACGGCAAGGCCGCCCTGGCCGACCCCGCCAAGCTGTTCGACCTGGCCGTGGTCTCCTGGTTCGGCGGCGTCCGCTTCGACCGTGAACTCGCCGAAGCCGCAGCCGTCCGGCTGCTCGCCGATCCCGACGAAGCCGACGATATCGCCGGTGCCGTGCTCCCGCTGGTCGTCGCCGGTACCGCGTCGACGGAGGTCAGCCGGTCGCCGCAGGCGACGCCCGCCACCACGCCTACGACTTCCTCAACCCCGGCCGGGCGCTCGGCTTCGTCACCGACGGTGGAGACGACGACCGGCGGTTGCGCTACCAGTGCCGGCTCACCGAGTCCGGCTGCGCCGCCGCCCTGATCGGCCTCCGCATGAAGGCCGAGGCGCCGCGCATGGAGCTGGCGTAGTTGTCCGGCATCCCGTTGCTCCCGCCACGAGTGCAGGATGGCGCTTGTGAGCGCTGGAACTCGGAAATCGGCGCTGCACTTGTTCTGCCTGGCCAGGGTCTACGCGGCGGACCGGGCCTCCGGTAGGGCCTGGGTCCGGCTGCGGAACCGGAGCCCTATGTCCTTCGTCGAGTTGGAAGCGGCTTGGTCCGTAACCAAGCTCGCATCCTCCGCAAGGTGGTATGGAAATCTTGTCAGAGGCGGGAACTATAACCGATTCAGAGTAAGAAATCGCTAGCCTGATCAGCGAGCGAGGCGGTCGTGCATAGACGTTGCAGGTGAGCTGAATCAGGAGGGCGAAGGTGGGGGCGACCAGCAAGCCTGGCGACCGTGTGAGTGGTTTGGGCCTGCGTGATCGGTTCCACGCGTGGTTGTCGACCACTCCCGAAGGTTCCGACGTCCGCGAGTACTACACGAACGGGACCATCGTGCTGGACTCCAGCGTGTTACTCAATCTATACGAGGTAACGGCGCAGTCCCGCACAGAGATCCTCGGCGCGCTATCCCACGTTGCGGACCGGCTCTGGCTTCCCGACCACGTGGGCGTGGAGTTTCTCAGGGCGCGGCAGGACTGCGTTGCGCGGCGACGGAAAGCCTTCAGCGAAGCACGGCAGCGAGTCAATAATGCCTTCCAGGGGGCGGCGAGCCAGCTGAAGGCCGTCCGCGACGAAGTGGAGAGCCTGGTGCGTAAGCACTCGTTTGGCGACAACGCCGAACTGGCTCACGCCTTGCTGCCGGACGACCCGTTCGGTCAGCTGAATGATGTCGTGTCCTGGAAGGAGGGCTTGATAGGCGAGATCGATCGGATCGCCGAGGCGTATGACCTCCGGCCGGAAGCGATCAACGATGACGACCCGGTGCTTTCCGTGCTCGAGAGGCTGTACGGGGACCGTATCGGTTCAGGCTTCTCTGGGACAGAGACTGCACGCCTGGTGTCGACGGCTGTGACGTACCGTTTCCCCAACTCGATTCCGCCTGGGTATAAGGACGCTGAGGGTGGCGGCAAGAAGCCGACGGATCTGCTACGCGCCGGCGATTACCTGATCTGGGAGGAGATTCTCCGAGAAGCGGAGGGATCGCAGTACGCGGTTCTGTTGGTGACGCTTGACGTGAAGGAAGACTGGTGGACGCTGGACCGGCAGGGAAGGCCGACGGCCGCACGGCCGGAGTTGGTTGACGAGATGATCCGCAGGGCCGGCGTCGCGTTCCGCATGGAGACGCTCCAGTCCTTCATGTCCAACGTCTCCGAGGTGTTCGGCCTCGAGCTTTCCGAGCAGGTGGCTGTGGAGTTGGAGCGTACTGCCGATCAGAACTTGGCGGACAAGGAGCTTCAGGCGGAGGCGGTCGACTTCTTCACGGCATCGTCGGAGCAGGCGGAGGTGTGGAGGCAGATCGCATGGTCCACCGCCGATCTCGTCCGGGGTTCGCTTCCCCCGCCGGACGATCCGACCGGCAGTCCGCTGGCTGTGCTCGCGATCCCGGATGTCGAGCCATCGAAGGCGCGAGAGTGGACGCTCACCCGTCTTCCCGTGGGGGGTGGCATTCGCAACGTGTGGCTGGTGCCCTGGGTTGCCGAAGCGCTGCGTGTCCTGCCGGTTCCCGAGTCGAACCGGCTGCGGGTGGAGCTGGGACACGCTCTCAGCCGCTCCGTGAGTCTGGGAGACGGCTGAGCGCGTCGTCGGACGGTCAGGCGTTCGGGTCGAAGCCCCGTTCGGTCTGGTCGCAGATCGCCTGCACGGCTTCGGGCATCCGGGCTGTGTCGACGATCGTGATGAGGAGCACCTCGATCCGCGACCGGAACCGTAGAACCGCGCGGGGCGTGCCGCCCTGGAGGTCGTTCTCCAGCGTTCGTACTTCGTCGATGACCTTCCGCGCCACATCGGCGGTGTCTTTCGGCGGAATCTCTGACGACGCGAAGCCGACGAGTAGGTCATAGGCGATCAGCTGGTCAGGGGTGAGATCCAGTTCCTGACCTCTGTTCTGTTCGGCGCGCAGAGCTTCGGCGATCTCGACGAGCACTCGCGCGTGCTGTGCAGCCGTGATGAGACGGTTCGCGTAGCGTTCGAGGGCGTCCTGTAGCTTGTCGGAGAACTTGACCGCTCGCGCGGGCTGGATCCGCGCCATGCGGCTGATCGCACGGGCCAGGTCGGCTGCACCAACCTCAGCGCCTAGAGCTGGATACGGCGAGTTCGCGACGGCGTTCGCGAAATGCTCTGTGATGGCACTGATGTCGAGCCGGTCTAGGCCCGCCGCGCGATAGAGGTCAATGGGATCCAACGGATGCACGGCCCGGTCCACCATCTGCTTCAGAGCCGATTCGACCGGTTCCGGAACAGCCGCTTCGCGCCGTTCCAAGGCTGTGAGCTGCTCCGCTACGTCGTTGAAGAACGCGAGATCGTCTCGCAGCCGCGCGGCGGTGTCACTTACCGGGACCGCGCTGAACGCCTTGCGAGCATCGCGGACCTTGGACCGGAACCGTGACCGGAAATCGGTGCGGTTCTCCTGGCCGGCCCCGCCGCTGAGGATGAAGTCGACGGTCTCGGCGACGGCGCCCAGCCGGGCGCCGGGCGCGCCGGAGGCCAAGTGATCCTGCCAGGGGCAGCCGTGGAGCATGGCCAAAAGATCGTCGTGAAGCTCGGAGAGTGCTGTCTCCTGGGCTGCCGTGTCGGTCTTGACGCTGCCCCGCTCTCCTTGCGTGTGTTCGCGGATCGCGTTTTCGAGCGCGGGGCCGATACCGACATGGTCGACGATCAGGCCGCCTGGTTTGTCGCGGAACGTTCGGTTGACGCGGGCGATAGCCTGCAACAGGTTCACCCCTCGGAGCCGCCGGTCGACGTACATGGTGTGCAACGGCGGAGCATCGAAACCGGTCAGCCACATGTCACAGACGATGACCAGCTCAAGCGGATCGTTGGGATCGGCCATCCGTGCTTTGAGCATTGTGAGCTGTTTCGCGCTGCGGACATGGCGGTTCATCTCGGGCCCATCAGAGGCGGCGCCGCTGATGACGACCTTGACCATGCCGCGCTGATCGTCGTCTGCGTCGCCGTCCTGGAACCATTCAGGCCTTTGACGGATCAGCTCCTCGTATACGGCCAGACAGTGCTGTCGGGTCCAGCACACGATCATGCCTTTGCCGATCAGTGCCGCAGAGCGGGCTGTCCAGTGTTCGACGATGTTCTTCACGACCGCCTCGACCCGGGGAGGCGAGGTGACTATCCGTTCCAGATCGGTGAGGCGTACAACCATGTTCCGCCGCCATACCTCGTCGGCGCCTTCAGTGAGTTCATCGAATCGGTCGTCGATGTCCGCGGGATCACCGTTCATGTTCAGCGGGATCAGATGCGCCTCGTAGTAGATCGGCACGATGGCCCCGTCGGACCTGGCCTGCTGCATGTCGTACTGAGCGACATCCGGTCCGAACACCGCGCGGGTGTCGCGATCACCGTCTGCCACGGGTGTGCCGGTGAAGGCGAGGAACGTCGCGTTGGGCAACGCGGACCGCAGGTTCGCGGCGAATCCGTCCAGGAGCCCGTACTGCGTCCGGTGCGCCTCGTCGACGATGACGATGACGTTGGACCGGTCGCTCAGCTCGGGGTGCGCGCGACCGGCATCGCGCTCTTGCGGTGTCGTGGCGAACTTTTGAACCGTCGTGCAGTATGTTCCGCCCATCGCTGCGGCGAGGGCGGTGCGCAGATCGGCCCGGCTCTCGATGCGGCGGGTCTCCTCCGGGAGCAGGTCGCGCGACGCGGCGAAGTACTCCTCGAACAGCTGGGTTTCCAGGTCGACACGATCCGTCACGACCACCACGGCGGGATTCGCCAACCGGGGGTCACGCCGAAACAACCCGGCACAGAACAAGATCTCCATGCTCTTGCCCGAGCCCTGCGTATGCCAGACGACTCCGCCTTGCCGGGTACGGTCGGCGACGGCGACGCGCACGGAGCGGTGCGCGGCCCGGACCGCATGGAACTGGTGGTAGCGCGCGATGCGCTTTTCCATGCCGTCGGGACCGTGGAGGAAGACCACGAAGTCGCGCAGGAGCGAGCAGATTCGCTCTGGTGCGAAGACACCCCGGACGAGCACCTCCAGACTCGGCTTCCCCTCCTCCGGTCGGCCGTCGGTGATGCTCTTCCACGGCGCCCACCGGTTCAAAGCGGAGAACTGGGTGCCCATAAGCGTGTCATGACCGTCAGACACGACACACAAATCGACGAACCTCAGGAGCTGCGGGATCCGCTCCCGATACGTCTGGATCTGTTTCCAAGCCTTGCGGCGGGCGTCGGCGAGTCCGGGCTTCTTGAGCTCGATGATTCCGACGGGAATCCCGTTGATGTAGGCGGTGAGATCCGGCCTGCGGGTCAAGCTCGGATCGGTCGACTCGGCGACGACGAGCTGGCGCACCACCACGAAGTCGTTGTCGTCCGGATCCTCGAAATCGGCCAGCAGGACGGTGTGCGGCTCCATCTCGCCGGTCCGAGGGTTGGAGACGTCGACGACCAGGCCATGTACCAGCGCGTCATGCAGCCAACGGTTCTCGTCGACCAGGCTCTGTGTCCGGCTGCGGGTCAATGCGGCGATCACGGCGTCGGCTGCGCCGGGGGGCGCGGCCGGGTTGAGCTTCGCGACGGCGGCGCGAAGCCGGCTTTGGAGAAGGACGTCGCCGTCACCGCTGCGCTCTGCTGCGGCCTCCGAGCGTTGGAGCACCGTCCAGCCGAGATCGTCGAACCAGTCGGCTGCTGTGTCTTCGAGTTCTTCTTCGGTCATGGCTGCTGCGGGTCTCCTGGTTCCAATCGGTCCAACTGCTCGAGGACGGAGGTTTGGAGGCGGTCGGATTCCCGGAACGCTTCTCGGAGGTTCTCGGTGAGCCGCTTGATCTCCTGCCGGGTGAATTCGGGATCCACCATCACCTCGGCCTGCTCCACGTAGCGCCCGGGGGTAAGCACCCATCCGTGTTCTTCGATCTCGGCGATGGAGGCTGCCCGGCAGCGGCCCGGCTGATCCTGGTATCCGCCGTCAGTGCCACCGCGCCACCGGTGGTAGACATCGGTGATGCGCTGCCGATCGGCGAAGCCGAGTTCGTTGCGACTCCTGGTGACTGACGTACCGGCGATGTCCCTGGCGTCGATGAACAGCACCGAGTTCTTGGTTCCGGCCGTATTCCGGCCGTTCCGGAATATCCACAGGCACGAGGCGATCCCAGCGCCGGCGCCGTTGCCCCCATAGAAGAGGTTGCCGGGAAGCGTGACGACGCACTCGAGAGTCCCGCCCGTCACGAGCTTCTCCCGGATCTTTGCGTTGGTCCCGTCGTTGTTGGACAGCGAGCCGGTAGGCATGATTACGCAGGCCGCCCCCTGCGGCCCCAGCTTGGATATCGCGTGCTGGATCCAGGCGAAGTTGGCGTTGCCGGCGTTCGGCACGCCGAACTGCCAGCGGTTGTCGTCTGTAAGACCCCCACCGTTCCAGTCAGGCTGGTTGAACTCGGGGTTCGCCAGAACGAAGTCCGCGGTGAGGCTCTTGTGGCGGTCCTCGGTGAACGTGCTGGCGGCCTTCTCGCCAGCGCGGATCTCGACACCGCGAATCGAGAGGTTCAACTGGCCGACCCGCCAGGCTTCGGGACGCAGTTCCTGGCCAAACACGGCGACTTCACCACCGTTTCGACGCGCGAAGACTGCTGCGGAGGCCAGAAGCGTCCCCGTGCCGAAACAGGGATCGTAGACACTTCCACTACCCGGTTCGATCAGCTCGGTCATGAGCGCGGCGACCGAGGGCGGGGTCGGAGAGATCCCCTTGACATCGTGTTCTTTGTCGGCGAACCGTGGGATGAGGTAGTCGTACGCCTGAACCAGTACGTTCTCCGTCCCTGGTTTCCGATCGGGCGCGTTGTCCGACGCCAAGGCGTCCACGAGGGTGATGAGGCCGGCTAGCGCGCCGGACTTGGCCTCGGCGAGCTTGGCGAATCCGCTGGGAAGGACCCCTTGCAGATCGTCGTTGTCGTTCTCGAGCTGCACCATTGCCTCGTCGACACGTCGGCTGATGTCGTCCTGTACTGCGGCTTCGGTCAGCCAGTTCCATCGCGCCTGCTCGTCCACCCAATGCACGCCATGCGCGCGGTACTGGTCGTGCTGGTCCAGTATGTACTGGCGTTGCGACTCCTTCGGCAGATGCGCGAACTCCGCCTTGAGGTGCTCTCGGCGAGCGTCGAACGCCTCGGTCGCCTGACGCACGAAGATCAACGCGAGAAGGTGGGCCTTGTACGCCGCGACATCGACTCCGGGCAGCAGGTCCTGGATGCTCTTCCAGAGTTCCTCGCCGCGGATCCTCCAACCGCCGGCGGTGCCGGCCTTCCGCTTCGCCACGCGATCCATCCTTGTGAGAGTTCTGAGATAGTACATTGCGCGGGTGTGCTGGTGACACCCGCTTGTGCAGCGGTCGGACCAGGCGTGCTCTGCATCCAGCCTGCTGGGAATCCGGCCAGGTCGCCATCGCTGCCCGGTGGCGGGTGTCGGTGGAGGTCGAGCAACGTAGCGCGTCGCCACCGCCAGCCTCCTGGTGCGGAGAGCGACCCGCTGTGCGCGTGCGCCTGGCGGAACCAAGAGTTCCGTGAGGTGCGGGCGTTCGCAAGTCTGTATGAGTTAGATGCGTCGGTAACTGGGGTTACCAGGTGGTGATGTGCAATTCATCTAGGCCTCTCGTACAGTCGGAGGGTCGCTGTCGACGCGGAGGAGAGGAGCCGGGGCCATGAGCGTGACTAGTTCTGCTGCCGTCGGCGCTCTCGGCATCCGCTGGACTATGGCGGACATCGCCACGTTCGCCCAGGTCAAACGCCCGGTGGTGTCGAATTGGCGGCGTCGGCACCAGGACTTTCCCCAGCAGGTCGCAGTCACTTCGTCGGGAGTTCCGCTGTTCGACGCCGAGCAGGTGGTCGACTGGCTGGTCGGAACAGGCCGGACGGACGAGCAGGAGGCCCGAGCCGAGCTCGCGGCCCACTGCATCACGGAGGTCGCCAACACCGTGCCGGGACTCGACGCGCTCGACCTTGCGACCGCGCTCATCACCTTGGGCTACCAGTCCGGCGAACAGCTCGCAGCCCCCGATGACGCGTGGGAATCACACCGCGCAGCGCTCGTACGCCTCGCCCGCGACGCCGACCCCGGTGACGCGATGCTCGCCGCTGAGATCGCCGCGCTCCCGTCAGCCGCGGCCCCGCTCCTGCCGATCGTCGACGAGTTCGTCGAGGCCGCGTGGACCCACCGGCAAGCGATCGAGCGGATCCTGGCCGCGAGGAACCGCTTGGGCCGCTCCGATCTGTCAGAGGATGCCGTCGCCGAGCCGGTCGCGCGCCTCATGGCCAGGCTGTGCGGAGCGGTCGAGAGCGCGAATGCCAAAGGGGACGTGACCGTCGCCGATCCTGTCGCCGGCGTCGGCGATCTGTTGAACGCAGTCATGGCCGTGCTTCCGGAAGACGCCTCGACTTACGTCATCGCAACGGAACCGGCGGCCGGATCGGTGCGGATCCTGCGCCGCAGGTTGACGGTCCGGGCTGACGTGGCGGGCGTCGCTGTCAACGCACACGGCGCGGCGGTCGGTACCGCCGATTCCATCGTCTGCCGGATGCCATTCGTTCCCGCCGAACAGGCCGATCCTGCGGCCGTCGTTGGGTTCGTCGCCGAGCTGGCGGCCGAGTTGGACCCCGGCCAGGTCGCCGTGGTGCTGGCCTCTGCGGATGTGTTCATCGATTCGCTGCGCCGCACGCCCCATACCCGGCGGATGGAGCCGCTGCGTCGGAAGCTGCTTGCCAGTGGCGCGGTCGAGGCCGTGATCGCGCTCCCCGGCGGTGCGCTGCCGTTCCGTCCCGGCTACGAAACGGCGATCGTCGTACTGGCTCCGACCGCGAACACCGACCCGGCTCTCCGCAGAAGCCTGCTGCTCGCCGAGGTTTCCGGTCGCCCGCTGACCGACGACGTGGTCGAGACGCTGGTTTCCGAGGTCACGACCTGGCGGCGCATCGAACTCGACCACCGGATGCACAGCTTCCACCTCGCCCGCCCCACCCCGCTGTCCGTCGTCACCGCGATCGGGGCCACGCTGCGTCCCCGCCCGCTGTCCGACGAAGCCACGGTTGCCCGCGCCGCGCAGCGGGCAACCACCCGGATCTTCGAGTTGGAACTTGCTCTCGACGGCTTCGCCGAAGCCGGAAGCCCACCCAAGATCAAGACCGGGGTCATCGTCCGCGACAAGGAACTCCGGCCTCGGCGTACCGTGGCCGAAATGGTACAAATCGGACTGATCAAAGTCCTACCCGCCCCTCCGGGCCTCCGCGTCCAGCCTGAGCACTACACCCCCGACGGCAGTCACCCCGTCATCGGAGCCGGTGAGGTCACCGGCACAGCCAGACCAGGATCCCGCCGCGTAACACCCGCTACCGTAGGCGAGCACTACAGCCGCGCAAGACTCACACTCCCGGGCGACGTAATCGTGACGACCACGCCGAAGTTCGGCGTCCTGCTAGACGCTGACGGCGGATCGCTGGTCGAGGCGCAGGTTCGCGTACTCCGGATCGCGGACGATCGGGACCGCAGCTTGACCCCGCGCGTGCTCGCCGAGATCCTGCGGGCCAGCACGGCTCCGGGGCGAGCTGAGGGAGCGGTCCGTGCCACCCGCAGGCTGGAGGAATGGGAGATTCCCCTCCTGACCCCGGATGAGACCGCCAGACTCGACACCATCCTGGCCACCCTCGACGCTCGCCGCGCCGCCCTGGACGCCGAACGCGCCGCGCTGGACGACCTGGGCGCCGTCGTCGCCGGCGGTCTCGCGGACGGGACATTGACATTTCCAGCACCGCCGCGTTCCATCATCCGACAGTTACCGAAGAAGGGCCCATAGCCCCCATGCCTCCCCGCAAGAAGAAGACCGACCAGGACGCCCTGCCCGGCATGCCGTCCACGTCCATCGGCTACATCAAGAACATCCTGTGGAAGTCCGCCGACAAGCTGCGCGGCTCCATGGACGCCGCCCAGTACAAGGACTTCGTCCTCGGTCTGATCTTCCTGAAGTACATCTCCGACGCCTTCGAGGAACGCCGCGAGGTCATCCGCGCCGAGCTGACCGCCGACGGCATCCCCGACGACCGCATGGGGATGCTACTGGACGAGAAGGACGAGTACGAAGGTGCGGGCGTCTTCTACGTGCCGGTCACCGCCCGCTGGGAGCACCTGGCCGCGAACGCCAAGGCCCACCGAGACGGCGTCGGCAAGCTCCTGGACGATGCCATGGTCGCCATCATGAAGGAGAACAAGACCCTCACCGGCGTCCTGGCCACGATCTACAACCGGGAGAATGTCGACCAGCGCCGCCTGGCCGAGCTGGTCGACCTTATCAGTGACGCCCGGTTCACCGGCCACGGCGAGCGCACCGCCCGTGACGTGCTGGGCGAGGTGTACGAGTACTTTCTGGAGCAGTTCGCGCGGGCCGAAGGCAAGCGCGGCGGCGAGTTCTACACCCCCGCGAGCGTCGTGAAGCTACTGGTGGAGGTGCTGGAGCCGTACGAGGGGCGGGTCTACGACCCCTGCTGTGGATCTGGCGGTATGTTCGTGCAGGCCGAGAAGTTCGTCGTCAGCCACCGCGGCGCCCGCCACGCCCACGACCTATCGGTGTACGGGCAGGAGAGCAACGAGCGCACCTGGCGCCTGGCGAAGATGAACCTTGCAATCCACGGCATCACTGGGAACCTGTCCGACCGCTGGGGCGACACCTTCGCCCACGACCGGCACCCGGACGTACTGGCCGACTTCGTGCTGGCGAACCCGCCGTTCAACATGTCCGACTGGGCCCGCAACACCCAGGACACGCGGTGGAAGTACGGCGTGCCGCCGGCCGGGAACGCGAACTACGCCTGGCTGCAGCACATCATCTCCAAGCTCGGCGTACGTGGCACAGCCGGCGTCGTGCTGGCCAACGGGTCGATGTCCTCCAAGCAGTCCGGCGAGGGTGAGATCCGGACGTCGCTAGTGGAAAACGACCTGGTGGCATGTATGGTCGCGCTGCCTCCGCAGTTGTTCCGTACCACGCAGATCCCGGCGTGCCTGTGGTTCTTCGCCAAGGACAAGAGTTCGCACGGGGCAAAGGGACTGGCTGACCGGCGCGGTCAGGTGTTGTTTATCGACGCGCGGAACCTGGGCACGATGGTCGACCGCACCGAGCGGGTGCTGACCGAAGCGGAGATCGCCCGAATCGCCGGGATGTACCACGTCTGGCGGGGGACGGCTTCGGCGAAGGGCGAGAAGTACGAGGACATCGCTGGGTTTTGCTATTCCGCCGATAAGGCGGAGATTGCCGGACATGACTACATCTTGACGCCTGGGCGGTACGTCGGCGCGGCGGAGGTTGATGACGGCGACGACGAGCCGATCGCCGAGAAAATCGACCGGCTGACGGCCGAGCTCTTCGCCCAGTTCGACGAGTCAGCTCGGCTGGAAGCCGTCGTGCGCGAGCAGTTGGGGAAAGTCGATGACTGAGTGGCGGTCGACAACGATCGGCGATGTTATGACGCTTCAGCGTGGCGTTGACATTACCAAAGCAAGTCAGCGCCCAGGGCCAGTCCCCGTTATTTCGTCGGGAGGTATCGGAAGCTACCACGACACACCCTACGTAGACGGTCCTGGCGTAGTCATGGGTAGAAAGGGAACTCTTGGCAGAGTCTACTACGTAGATCGGCCGTATTGGCCACATGATACGACGCTTTGGGTGAAGGACTTTAAGGGGAATCACCCGCGATTCATCTATTATTTCTTGCAGACGCTCGACTTTCTCGGAATGGACGTTGGCTCGTCAAACCCGACGCTTAACCGCAATCATGTACATCCGATTTCTGTTCGTTGGCCGGACCTGGGTGGGCAGGTAGGTATCGCTGCAGTGCTCGCCGCCCTCGACGATAAGATCGCGGTCAACGAGCGGATCGCCGACACTGCATATGAACTCTTGCAAGCGAGGTGGCAGTTGCGAGCGGGTGCAACCCGGGAGAGGGTCAAGTTCTCGCAGATTGCCGACCTCGACAAGGGGCTGTCCTACAAAGGGGCGTACCTTGGTTCGGGTGTATCCATGGTGAACCTCGCGAACTTGGGAGTGACGGGGCGTTTTAACCGGAGCGAGCTGAAGTATTATTCCGGCGAAGTCCGTGAGCGGCACTGGGTGCGAGACGGGGACCTTGTCCTGGCGAACACTGACTTGACGCAGCGACGTGAGATCCTAGGACGCCCCGCGCTCGTGCGTACAGGTGACAAGCGGGCACTTTTCTCACATCACGTCTTCGCAGTCCGAATGGGTTCTGATTTTCTCGTCGAAACGCCATGGGTGTACGGTGCGCTAAGGTCGCATGAGTTTCACGATCGAGCGGTGACATATGCCACCGGCACAACCGTTGCTGCGCTGCCGAAGGATGCAGTGCTAGATTTCGAAATCCCCTGGCCCGAGCATAGCGTTCGGCGCGAATGGTCTCGCCGTGCTTGCACTCTTATGGAGTGTGCTGAGAGCCACATGGATGAAGTAGCGAGTCTGGCAGCTTTGCGCGACACCCTCCTTCCCAAACTCATGTCCGGCGAGCTTCGCGTCCGAGACGCAGAGCAGATCGTGGGGGAAGCCACATGACATCATTCATGCCCGAATCAGCATGGGAACGTCTCGTCCTCGATGAGCTCGAAGACTTGGCCGAGCATTCTTGGGACGTTTACAAGGGCATCGACATAGCCCCTGGCTCCGAGGGTGACCACACCCGCGCTGCGTGGGACGACCTTGTCCTTCCGTCTCTGCTGCGTGAGGCAGTGGCCCGGCTCAACCCAGACCTGCCAGCTGCCGAGGTCGAGGCCGTCGTGGACAAGGTCTCCACCCCGACATCCGGCGATCCCTTCGCTGAAAACAAGCGGGTCCACGACTTCCTGACTGGCGGCGTCAAGCACACCTATACCGACGACCACGGCGTCACCCAGACACCCACCGTCCACCTGATTGATGAGCGTGACCCGTGGTCCAACGACTTCCGTGCGGTCCAGCAGGTCATGCTCCGCAATGCCGAACACGAACGCCGTTTCGACGTCGTCTTGTATGTCAACGGCATGCCGCTGGTCTTCATCGAGCTGAAGAAGTCCAGCCTGAACGGCGAGGCGTTGGCGATAGCGCACGCACAGCTGGGTGTCTACCGCGACGAGTTCCCGCTGGCGTACCGATTCAACGCGGTCTGTGTGGCTACCGACGGGACCGCCGCGCGGTACGGCACGGCATTTACCCCTCTGGAGCACTTCGCCCCGTGGCGGGTTGACGATGCCGGCAAGCCGATCCCAGACCGCCCGCGCGATGCCAACGACACCGAGCTGGTGACGCTGGTCCACGGTCTGTTCAATCAGCAGCGTTTCATCGCGATCCTATCCGATTACATCGCCTTTACTGGCGGCGAGAAGCCGACCAAGCGGATCGCTAAGCCGCACCAGTTCTTCGCTGTCGAGGAGGCCGTGCGCTGCACGATTGAGGCGGTGCGCGGTGATCGCAAGGCCGGCGTGGTCTGGCACACCCAAGGCTCGGGCAAGTCCTTCGAGATGGAGCTCTACACGGCCCGCGTAGCCAAGGAAGCCGCGCTGGGCAACCCGACCGTCGTCGTGCTGTCGGACCGCACCGACTTGGACGACCAGCTGTACAACGGTTTTCGCGTCAGTGAGCTGTTGTCAGGGGTCAAGCGCGCCGACTCCCGCGTCGAGCTGCGCGAAGCCCTGGCCAACCAGGGGGCTGGCGGTGTCTTCTTCAGCACCCTGCAGAAGTTCGGCATGTCAAAGGCGGAAAAGGAGGTCAGCTCCAAGCATCCGCTGCTGTCTGAGCGACGTAACGTCGTCGTCGTCGTCGACGAGGCACACCGCAGTCACTACAACCTCGAAGAAGGCTACGCCAAGTGGCTGCGGGACGCGCTGCCGAACGCGACGATGATTGCCTTCACCGGCACGCCGATCTCCAAGGACGACCAGAACACCCGGCAGGTGTTCGGCGAGTATATCGACATCTATGACCTGACCCGAGCGGTCGAGGATGGTGCGACCGTCCGCGTGCTATTCGAGTCACGGCTTCCGGTCGTCGGCTTCCCTGAGGGCTTCGACCCGGACCAGTTCGATGACGAGGTTGATGAGGCCACTGACGGCCTGGACGACGCCGAGCGGGTGCAGCTGCAACAGAGAGTCGCCGCGATGAACGCCGTCTACGGCGCGCCTGCACGGCTGGACGCCATCGCCGATGACCTGATCGCGCACTGGGAGTCCCGTAGCGAAGCGATGCGCCCGCTGGTCGGTGGCATCGGCAAAGCGATGGTGGTCTGCGCGACCCGCGAGATCTGCGGTGACTTGTACGACTGGATCGTCGCCCGGCGCCCCGACTGGCACGATGACGCTGAGGACAAGGGCAAGATCAAGGTCGTGTTCTCGGAGACGTCCGCGAAGGACCATGAGAACAAGAAGCTGAAGAAACACCTGCGCCGGCCCGCTGGCAACAAGGCGGTCTCCAACCGGGTCAAGAATCTCGAAGACGAGCTGGAGATCCTGATCGTCCAGGCGATGTACCTCACGGGTTTCGACGCTCCGCCGTTGCACACCATGTACCTGGACCGGCCGATCAAAGGCGCATCGCTCATGCAGGCCCTGGCGCGGGTGAACCGCTGCCTGAACAAGAAGCAGGATGGGCTGCTGGTCGGCTACGCGCCGATCACCGACGACCTGTACAAGGCACTGGCCGAGTACACGGACACTGACCAGGAGAAGAAGCCGGTCGGCGCGAAACTCGACGTGGCCAAGGACGCGGTCCGCGACCAGATCACGGTCATCAATGCCATGCTGGACGGCTGCCCATGGCGGGAGATCCTGACGGGCGGCGGAGCCAAGCCCAGGCTGAACGCCATCTTGAAGGTCGCGGACTTCCTGGCGGACCCCGCCAATGCGGACAACGCCGACCCGAAGGGCGAGCATGAGCATAAGCTGCCCCAGCGGTTCCGGCTGGCTGTCCAACGCCTTGAGCGCTTCTGGGTTGCGTGCAAGTGGGATCCCGACGTTGCCGACCTACAGGAAGAAGTCGGCTTCTACCTGACGGTCCGCGCTCACATCCTCCGGGAAGAGGCCGACGCCCGCAAGGCCGCCGGCAAGCCGGTGCAGCCGGACATCGAGCTGTATCTAAAGATGCTGACGGCCAGCACTATCGAGGCCGACGGCGTGAAAGACCTCTACGCCCTGGCCGGGGTAGAACTCCCTGACCTAAGCAGTATCAACGAGGAGTACCTGGCCCGCCTGCGCGAGTCGCAGCATCCTCACCTGGCGATCGAGGCGCTGCGCCGGTTGATCGATCAGGAGATCCACACGGTGCTGCGTCACAACCTGGTGCGGCGCATAAAGTTCTCCGAGGCCCTCGAGAATCTGATGCGCCGCTACATGAGCCAGCAGATCACCGCTGCAGCGATGATCGCCGAGATGGTGAAAGAGATCCGCGAGATCATGGCGGAGAAGGCGCGAGGCAAGAAGTTCGACCCGCCGCTGAACTATGCCGAGCTTGCGTTCTACGACGCCGTCTGTCAGAACGAGTCCGCAGTTGAGGAGATGGCCCAGGGTGTCCTAGCCGACATTGCTCGCGATCTGGTGAAGACGCTCAAGCGGGACCTGAAGACCGACTGGTCGGTCCGTTCGGACGTCCGCGCCAAGATGCGGTCGACTATTCGTAGGCTGCTGGTCAAGCATGGTTACCCGCCGGATCAGCAGCCCTCCGCAGTAGTGCGCGTCATCCAGCAGATGGAAACGCTTGCCGATGATTGGGCGACCGGGGTGGATCGATAGGGCGCGGTGTGCTGCTGCCTGTGGCATTGCTACGTCAGCAGCCCTCATTGGCGACAGGCGGGATTGGCCCGCAGGGCTTGGACCGGAATATATGTCAGGGGAGGACAGATGGACGGCGACGACGAGTTCGAGGACGACAGGCCAGGCGCTGACGAGCTATGGGCTTACTGGGATCGGCTGTATTCCAACCTGCGTCGAACCGGGGATCGCATCCGCGCGCTCAGCGCGTCTCTGACGACGTGGTATGGGACGTCGTCGAGTATTGCCCGTGATTCGGAGTGGATTGTGTTGTCGTTCGCAGACCTGGCGGCAACGGCCTCTCGAGGGCAGTTCGAGGATCTGCTCCAGCGTAGCATTGAGCTGCACCATCGGGGAACCGACATCATGAACCCCGATCACTGTCCCAAGCCCATCCCCTCGCCGTTCGTTCGGCGGATGCCTGAGGATCAGGCTGACGTGGAGGCGAAGCGCCTCCAGCGGCAGTACCGCCATGTGGACGCCTACCGTGAACATATTCTCCAGTGCCTTGAACATTACGTTCTTGCCTGGACCGCGATGCTCGACGGTTGTCAGATCGCGGACTGGGAGATGATCGACGACGAGTTCCCGAAGCTAGCCGCTCTCGCGAGTCAGGTTGATCGTGCCTACACGATCTGGGCACGAATCACTGAAGCGTAGAGCGACCCATGTGAATCGAGGACATGGCAATGGCGGGGTACGTTCTTGGTCCGGTCTGGGCCGAACGTGGTTTGGATCCGCGGAAGGGGCGTTATCCGCTTCGGGTCGAAGGCCCTGTGCGCAGCGCGGTCGACCGGCTGCTGCCCGGCATGTCCACCCTGACTCGCTATGTCCGCTACTACGCGCTCTACGCAGCCTTCGCGGGCCATGCCGTCGATGCCGAACTCGCCCATGATGAGTGCCGCCGCTTCCTCAGGAGGAGCGAGGTGCTCCTCGCGGTCGCGTCCGACCTGCACGCCGCGTCAGGTCCCGGTCCCGCGCACGGCATCGATCCCATCCGGCTGGGCTGGAGGGCTGGGGAGGACCTGGATCTGAGGCGTGTCGCGGACGACGGGGGCTCTGGAGCGGTGTATTCACCACGGGTCTGGGGCTTCTGGTCAGACTACGGCGGTCCGAGTTCGGCACTGGGCGGCACGCGAGACGAGCATCGGATACCCCGACCGGGGCGATTTGACTGTCCACAGGAGGTCCGGGCCTGGTTTGAGCCGCTCTTCGTCGCAGCTAAGCAGGACGTGGTGCCTGCGGCTGTTCTCGACGGCCTGACGTCGGTCGGCCTGCCGAGTAGCGAGGCGCGCGAGGTTCCTTGGCTGCGCGGACTGTTCACTGCGACCGCCGAGGGACGTCATTTTCCGGAGGATTGGACTCCCGGCGATCGCCATAGGCGTTCCGCCTTCCGTGTGCTCGGACGTGCGGCCGTCCTCTATGGCCACGCCAGCGAGCTTTCGTGGGAGGAAGCGGTTCGCTCCACAGTGGCCTACGGCGACGGCTTGCGCTCAGATCCGGTTCTTAGCGGCATCGAGGAGGCGGCTGGCTGGGGCGGCATCTTGCTGCGCAACTATTCCGTTGGTGCTTGGCGTCGTCTGTGGGCGGGGATGGTCAACCAGATCGGAGCAGACCCCGAGCGCGAGGACGCCAGTGCGGACGAGTTGTGTGCATGGCTAGTTGATCAGATGCCTGACACGACTGTGCGCGATTTTCTGGGGGAGCTGCCCGCGACGATGATCGAAGGGTGTCCGGCGGAGGCTGAGCGGGAAGTACTGCGTGATGTCGACGAGCGTGATGCTCTGGTGAATGTGAAGCTCCTGATGATCGGGGCGAGACGCCATGGTGAACTGACCGGCGTGCTGCATAAGGCATTCATGGGGCCGAGCCGGGACTATCTCAATCCCGAGTGGGTTAGTGTGCAGCTTCAGGAGTTTCGCGCGAGCCGGATGTCGGACTTCGCCGCACGTCTCGTGAACGACATGCTTGACCAGGCCCGTAGGGTCGCTATCGCGAAGATGCGCTCCGATGACGAAGGCAGACTTGTCGTCTACTCGCGGTTGCACCAGCGAAACGGTCGCTACTACCGCACAGACGATGAAGGATGGGGTACGCCGGACACCCGTGTGGAACGTTTAGCGGACATGGCCGGTCAGCTCGGACTAATACACGTTGATGCCGAAGGCCGGGCCGTTGTGACCGAGATCGGCCAGGAGCTGCTGGAGGTCACGGGATGACCGCTGGCGCATGGAGTATGGCATCGCCGCTGACGCTGATCCGGCAGTGGTCGGATCGTGGCGATGAGGCGCCGCTACATGACCTGGTATTGCTCGGCTTCACCGTTGATCTGCCGTTCCTTGAGCGCGTTCTCATCTCCCGAGCCCGCGCGCTTGGCGCCCGGGTGACGGTTGTCGGCGACGTCGGCCACGGCCTCTACGAGGCCATCGACGTCAAACTCGCCGGCCGATCGTACTTCCACGGATTGGCGGCATGCTCCAGGGCATTCCATCCGAAGGTTGTTTTGCTACGGGGTGAGAACGACGTCGAGGCGGCGATCGGCTCCGGCAACCCGACGGCTGCAGGCTGGGGCTACAACGACGAGATCTGGACCGTCCTCGGTGGGACCAAGCAGCACGGCGTGCCGGAGGCGCTCCATCAGCTCGCCACATGGCTCGACGAGCTGCCGACTGTGGTTGACGTCAGTGACTACATCCGTGAAATTCTGCGCGAGAACAGTCGGCTACTCAAAGAGTTCCCCGTCGCGGACGATGACCACCGGACGACAGTCCTTCACAATTTAAGCCATAGTCTGTTGGGCCAGCTGCCCAGCGGGCCCGTTGATGAGCTGAATATGTACGCACCCTTCATTGACGGGACGGGTGCAGCCCTTGACGCGATCGCACGGCGCTTCGATCCAAGCCGTGTCGTCGTCGGCGTCCAGCCACGACGGAGCAGCTTCGACGGAGACCGGATCTGCGAGGCATTCGCGGGGCGGGAACTGGAAGTGCGCTTCTTGGAGGACGTCGGTTCGGCCCGGCACGGCAAGCTGTTGGAGTGGCGGATCGGTGATAGTTGGCACGCGCTCACTGGTAGCGCGAATCTAACTGTGAGCGCCCTACTCCGGTCCACCCGCGACGAAGGGAACTGCGAATTAGCCGTCTTGTCGTCGGGCCACGCTGAGAGCCTGATGCCCCGCAGCGATCGGTCAGCGGATCTGTCAGAACTGAACGGTCTGCGTACCGTCGGTGAACCGACCCCGTCCCGCGCTTCCGCAATCGTCCTTGGCGTGCTGGACACAAGTGCTGGTCTGGCTGTGACGCTGGCCCGAACATACACCGTCGACGTCGTGGTTGAAGCGTCGGCGGACGGCGCGCCGGGCGGATGGACAAGGCTCGGGACCATCCCGGCCGGACAGAGCGAAGGCAGCTTCCCGGTACTCGAGACATACGCCGTTGTACGCGTGGTCGCCACAACCGCTGATCCCGCGATCGCCGCGTCGCCGCCGGTATTCGTGATGCACCCGGCGAAGTGCGCGAGGCGGCGCGCGAATGACGACGACAGGCCGACGCTGCGACGCTTCCATGACGAGGACGAGTTCCTCATGGACGAGCAAGCCGCACGGCAGTTCCAAAACGATCTTGGCCAGCTCGCGAAAGCGGTGCGGAATCGCCGCGCGCTCGCAGCTTCGGTGCCGACCGAACATGCCGAAACGGCGAGCGCGGTGGAGTTGCTCGACCGCTGGCAGGCCTATCTTGACCAATGCGAACAGATGCTGGGCGCCGTCCTGACCTCTAAGCTCTTCGGACTGCCGTCGCTGTCGGGGCCCAGGCCCTTCGGCGGCTCGGCGTGGGGCTTGTCCGTCTCGGTGCCCATGCCGGAAGACAGCGCGGCCGAGGAAGACGCCGGGCTGCTCGCCGATGAAGGGGAGCTTGCCGACGACGACGACGAACTACCGCCACTTCCAGAGACGGCGCGTCACGGCTGGCGACGCTGGACGGAGCGGGCCGCGGACGTCGTTCAGGAAGGCGTGTTCGATCTTGCCGTCCGATTTTTGATCCTTCGAGTGGTGATCCAACTGCTGGGGCGGGGTGCGTGGGGACTGAACGACGACGGCTGGCGGGAGCCGCTGGCTGTTCTCACTGAAGCGCTCGCAGGCGGGACGGAGGCCGACGATGTTGAACAACTGCCGCATCAGGCCCGGCAGGTCGCGGCATTTGCCGTGGCCGTCGGTGTGGGCCTTCTGCGCCAGGGCACGTCCGCTGTTGCAGGAGGCCCTGCCGATGTGCACGCGAACGAAGTGTGGAGACGCGTCCGAGCCGTTGTCGCCACGGCTGATCCTAATGCGGAAACTGATCTGCTCATCTATCCGAGGACCGGACGGGCACGAACCCTTACCCGCGGTGCACTCGCCGATCTCATTGGCCGGGCAGCTGCGGACGACCCGCTGGCCGACCTGCAGGAAGCCCTGGCCGACCAAGGGCTGGATCTCGTAGTGGACGGCGATCTCTACCGGGTGGCCGGCGGGTTCCGGAATCCCGTCCCGGTCGCAGCGCGGGTGGTCACCGAGCTGGGAAGGCTAAACCAGGGAAACTTTGTCCATGTCCGCGCGACGAACGGGGACCGTTGGGCGTACTGCGCATGGCAGCGGCCAGAGCTTGTGCTGGCCGTCTCGAGACCGACGAATAGCTGGCGGCATTATCACCTAACCCAGGCTACTGCGACTCCAGAGTCGAGGTTCGCCGCTGAGGAGGGTTTGAGCAGTATCGGGCTGACTGGCATGTCGCGGCTTGGCCAGGTGCCGCCGCCCCAGGCTCTAGCGATGCTGACTGGCCACGGCATCGATCATATAGATCTGTTGCGGCGCCTGCTCGATTAGGCTCTTGACCAGGCTTTGATTGACGTCGACGAAGCGGACCGTCTGTACGCCACTGGGCTCTCGGCGGCACGCATCGCCGAGCGGATGGACGTCCACCCAGACACGATCCTCTACCGGCTCCAAAAGCGCGGTGTGACAAGGCGTGGCCCGCATGAGCGTCTGTGACTACGCCATGGCGAGACAGTCGCAACAGCTGATCGATGGCATGGTTGCCGTCGGAACGAGGCAGCTCAGCCTATTTGATCACGACTATCTGGCGATCCTTCGCCACACAGACGCTGTTCTTCACGACGTAGCACTCGACGTAGTGTTTTCCACTGTACTTAGTCGGCTCGTTGCGAGACCGCGAGCCGTCGTCCTTCTCGATCTTCCCGCGGAGGCAGTCAGCTGCCGCAGCCTCAGCACCCGTGTTCCGTACCTTCCAGTAGATCGTGAAGGGCGAAGGCACAGCGCACCTGACGATAGCGAACTTGATCTTCCGATTCCGCCCAACGACGTTCCCATGCTTTCGCAGGTCGAACACGCGAAAGCCGGGAACACCAAGAACAGTAGCTCCGATGCGTACCTCGTAGGTTGGTTCCAACCCCTCCGGGATACCCAGGTCCCTCTCAAGGAACTGCTCGGAGCCGGCAACCTCTGTCACTCGATCGCGTGCGGCCTTCACAAGCTCGGTCGCGCTAGAAGCGAAGTCGTCACCGAAGATGTCATGCCACTTGCGGATACTGCTCGTCCGGTCGGCGTCAGCGTAGGCATCGCTCGCCTTGTCGCTGTAGTACTTAACCTTGTTTCGGAAGTTTCTGTACTGGTCCTGGTCCCAGCGGTGGTTGAAGTTCTGCGTCGGACAACTTGGGTCCGTCAGGTTGGACATCGTCGGGTTGGCCTGGAGGTACTCGTTCAGGTCGGCCAGGATGTTCACGAAGGCTGTCGGAAGGTCGGCGTAGTGCTTGGGGTCGCTGAGTAGCAGAGCGTCGTTTACTCGTCCACCGAGCAGGATCGTCAAGATGACCGACTTAGCGGAGAATGTGTTCTTGTGGTCCCGGAGGTACTTGAACAGCCGGATGACCTTGATCAAGCCGCCGCTGGTTATCCGATTCTGCTCGTCAAGCCACTCGTTGAAGCCCTCCGGGTTGGTGAGCTCGAAGACGTTATCGTCGCGGTTGGTGATGTAGTACTCGTCATGTCGCTGCAGGTATGGCACGACGTCGATGTGGAACTCATTGGCGTAATCGACCTTGACGCAGCGGGCGTGCCCTACTCACCATGTAGCGGTATTTTCCGCTCCGCCGGAACGCCTTGTAGAGCTCTTCGACGTAGTCCTCGGCGCTCCAGTCGGCGTTCTCTTCGAGTTCGAGCAACGCATCAGCGTCGAACTCGTCGTTCGTGTCCACCGGGTTGATTATGGTGCGGTGCGCATACGACCCCTGCGGAATCACACCAAGGAAGCGTGACGCCTTGGCGTCTTCGCTAGCCTTCAGGAAGTTAGTGACCGCCACCACACGTTCGTCGAGTAACTCAAGTCGAGCGTCGGTGAGGTTCACCTTCACCTTTAGGAAAGCGTCGAAGTGGCTGGTCAGCTTCATCGCGCTGATTCTCCCGCTGCGGTAGTCGGGTCGTTAAGTGTGTGGGCTGGCACGAACGGCGCAGCCTTATCGGTGAGCAGTTTGCGCATATCGGGCATCGCCTTGCGGGCTTCCGATGCGCCCAACCCCTTGAGTGACTCGATGTCTTTGACCGAGTCCAGCTTGAAGCGCTTGTTCGGCACGGCCGGGGAGATTCGGATGACGTTGGAGTGACCTGCCAGCAGCTGTGCGGTACCCAGCGAGGCGGACGATTGGCCGGCCATGAACACGGTGGCCACCTTGAGCGCCCAGTAGTTGAGTCCAAGTCGCTTGGTCTTGCTCGGCTTCGCACGGAGTGGTTCGGTGGTGCAGCCCAGGCTCAGGACCTTGAGCTCGTCACGTGGCCACTCAAGGACTCCGAGGGCCTCGACTATCGCAGGCCCCACAGGGTTGTTCGCCCACATCCCGCCGTCGACGAGCGGGATCCCGTTCGCCGCACGGAAGGTCGGGAAGTAGGTTGGCGCCGCGGCTGTGGCCAGCGCGGCCTCGACGGCCTCCAGCTTGTAGTCCTTCTCCAAGCGCGGATGATGCGACGTCTTGTAGACGTGGACCTCGCCGGTCTCCAAGTTGAGCGACGGCACCATTAGGCGCGTCCGGCTCTCACCGAGACGACGGTTGCCGAAGACCTCCCGAAGGGCAGACTCCTAGGGTTCGCGCTGGTACTTCGCACGGCCGAGCTGGAGTAGCCCGTTGATCCGCCGGTTGCCCGAGAAGATCTTGGGGCCGTGCGTCTCGTAGAAGGCCAAAATTTCCTGGGCTGACAGGCCGAGGCCGAGGCCGATCGCGATGATGCCGCCCGTCGAGGTACCAACGATCAGGTCGAAATAGTCGCCGATCGGAGCTTCGACCGACTCCTCGACGCCCGCCAGGAAGGCGGCAGGGAAGACGCCCTTGATACCACCGCCGTCGATTGAAAGAATCTTTCTCATCCGCCGCACACCTCCCAGCGACCGGCGCCGCATTGGCTAGTATTGAATATAAAGCATTTACTCGCATTAGCAACTAACCGACAAGGCGTCTAGGCCAGATCTGTCCAGCGCAAGGTATAGCGCCTTGATGCGCCGCTCCGCAGGGTTGAAGTAGGTTAGCACTCGAGAAGCATGAGTGCCAATCAGCGCGAGCAGGGGTATCGTTTGAGTATTGAGGTTTTTGCGCCGCCGAGGGATACTTGCTTGATTGGCTTGCAAATCGCGATGCGTGTCACGCATCGCGATAGCAATCGGAAACTTGCGGCCAATACTCAAGTCAGCCTTACCTGAAAAGGGAAACTTTATTGTTGTGCTCGTCGGAGCTTGAAAGATTGTGGGCTGCCCTGTCAGATGCCGACTGAGCTATCCCCGGCTGCGGTCGCAGTGTGTTGCCGGGCTGTGTCCGATGGCGCGGCCCGTCGGCGGCGAGAGCGCTGCATCTGGTGAGCATTGCTGCGGATCGTTGAGGCGGGTTTCTCGCGAGGCCCTGTCATGCTCGGCCGCACGGTGGCCGCAAGGCGAAAACCATCTAACTGTACGTCAGTTAGATGCTTCGTCGCAGCTCACTGCATTGCCATATAAAGTATTTTCCATGTCCCGCCGGCTCCACTTGTTTTCTTGCGGATGGCGTGGATCCGGCGGGAATTGAACCCGCGTCCACGCAGAGTCCGTGAGTTGGTTGCTTTGCGAATGCGGCACCGTCTTTTGAGGCGGTGCCGCATTTTTTTGTTCCCGGGCGGTGTTGACGGTTCGCGGCAACGAACGGCCTCCCTACGCCACCTGGGCGTAGTTCTCGGACCGGAACAGCGCTACGAACTCGCCGGGGCCGTAACGTTTGTCGAGCCACCGCTCCAGCGGGGCGAGGTCGCCGGTCAGAGTGGCGCGGACGATGCGGCCGTGAAGCTCGTCGGCGGCCGGACCGCCGATCTCCGCTAGGAACGCGGCATAGGGGACTGTCACGAGTCTGCTGTAGCCGTTCATGGCCGTGAGCCACGAGTCGCCGGTCTCAGGGGCGCTCGGCCCGTTGCCAGTGGCGTCGAGGAATGCGAGACGGTCGGGGCCGTCGGCGGGGCACTCGATCCTGGCGGTGCGTGCCGTCTCGCGGACGACGGCGGTCGCCTCTCGGTCGAACGCGCCTTCCATGACGATGCCGAGATTGCGGGTGGAGGCCGAGCCTTCCGGGTCGCGGGCCGAGTAGGTCTGGCCGGACTCGCGGCGGTAGTTGATCCCGTGGCGGTGCCGGTGGATGCCGGAGGCACCGAGCCAGTAGGACCGGAAGGTCAGGTAGTGGTGGCAGTCGTGGACGTAGGCGCGCAGCAGGTCCAACCCGGCCACGCCGGGGGTGCTGGAGGACTCGCTGGTCAGGTCGCCGTAGCGGCTGATGACCGCCGCCGCCTGCACGTACCGGTAGCCGGGGGTCTGGGAGTCGTCCGGGGCGCGGTAGGGGAGCAGGCGGTGGTGGAACCCGCCCCATGTGGCGGTGGCCGAGGCGACCGCGACGAAGACCCGCTCGAATGGCAGCAGCTCGCTGGCCCCGAGGGCCGCGAATCGGTCGCGGGCCAGCTGGACGCCCTGGGTGAAAACGTCACGGTCGGCGAGGTTCGGCAGCAGTTCGGGCAGCGTGACGAACCTCAGGTGCGGGTACCGGCCGGCGAGCTTCAGCGTCCGAGACGGGTCGGTCCGGAAGCGGGTCAGCCGTTCAAGGATCTCCTGCTTCTGCGCCGTCGTGCCGGTTAGCTTCTCGTTGGGCGTGAGCACGGTCATCGTCGTCCCCCTGGAACCAGTCTCGGTTTTGTTCGATCAGTTCTCGGTGCGATGGCAGAAGCCCGTCCGGCAGCGCGTCGATCTCGAAGAACTGCGCGTCCAGGACTTCTTTCGGGTCCGGCCGGTAGGTGCCGCCGACGAACTCGGCGAGGAACGCGACCTCGGCGCGGCGCTTGAACCCGGTGACCAGCCGCACCGTTTCGGGATGCGCCTTGACCTCGTAGCCGGTTTCCTCGCGCGCCTCGCGGACCACCGTGGCGTGCCACTGCTCCCCGGACTCGGCGTAGCCGGTCACCAGCCCCCAGGGCCGCGACGGCTTCCACATCCGGCCCTTGATCAGCAGCACCCGTCCGGCGTCGTCGCGGACCAGCCCGGACACGCCGATGATGTACTTCTGATGGGCCAGCCAGAGGATGCGCCACTGCACGCCGCCCGCGTGCCGGCCGATGAACGTCCAGACCTTCTCTCTCATCCGGTCAGCCTCCCAGTCCTCAGCGGCTCGCCGCCGGAGAACCCGCCGGGCAGGCCGGGCCGCCCTCGTCCCGATGGAAGCCCTGGAGCGCGCAGGCGAGTACGAGCAGCGCGACGACGACGCCGATTACCTTCACGACGGCCGCATCGGCAGGCACACGTCAATTTTCTCCCCGATGCGTACTCGATCGGGTCCGCACGGTCGGCGAGGTAGACCTCGGTGATCCCGGCGGCGGTGTGGACGTCGACGACCCGGACCCACTCGGTTCCGGCGTAGACGAACATGCCGACCGCCACCGTCGTCGCCGTCAGTGTGTGTTGGGAGGTGGCCATGTCGTTCATGCTGGGAGCGCCATCAGCCAGGGGCACGTCTCCTCGTGCTCGGCCCGCTCGACCTCGGCTATGTCCGGGGAGGCGTATACGGGTGAGCGCCAGCCGCAGCGGCATTTGGCTACGAAACCGTTCGGGGTTCGGAAGGTCTGGACGCCCTCGACCTCGAGGGCGACAGCGTAGCCGGGGACTTGGGGGGTGGTCATCGGGGCCTCACGATCGCGTGATGTTGTGTCGCTTTCAGTGAACGGCCGGGTATCGCGAAGAACTATGGTTGGCAGTAAGCCAGAGCGTTTATTCGGTCTAACCAGGAGACGGATGCCGTCTACGCAAGCGCCCAACGACCGCTTGCGCGAAGCCATCGCCGCGAGCGGCCTGGGCTACGAGGCGGTGGCGCGCGCCGTCGTGCGCATCGCCGCCGAGAACGGCGACGTACTGAGGACCAACAAGTCAGCCGTGGCTCACTGGGTCGCCGGCGTTGAGCCGAGCGCGCGGACCGCCACCTACTTGGCCGAGGCGCTGTCCAGGCGTACTGGGCGACCGGTGACCCGGATCCAGCTCGGGCTTGCCGGCGGACAGGGGCTCGAACGGGTCGGCGCAGAGCCTGCCGTGGATGCCGTCGCGCTGGGTCGCGCGGACGTCGAGCGCCGGGAATGGCTTGCAGCGGCCGTCTATACCACCGCCGACGTGGCGATGCCGCTGCAGTACGACCATGAGCCCGTAGCTCGGTTGTTGCGTGCGCGCACCGGACAGGCGCGAGTCGGGGCCGAGGAGATCGCCGTGGTCCGACAGATCACCAAGGTGTTCGGCGCGGCCGACGAACAACTCGGGGGCGGTCACGGACTGTCCACGGTCGCCGCCTACCTCGCCGACACCGCCGCCCCGATGCTGTCGTGCCGATACGCCGACGGCAGGATTCGACGTGACGCCTTCAGCGCAGTCGCGGAGCTGGCATGGCTACTGGGGTGGAAGCACCACGACCTCGGTCAAGAAGGCGCAGCCCAGCGCTACTACCTTCTCGGCTTCCGACTTGCCGTCGAGGCCGATCCGCATGCGCACACCGCGTGGATGATGCGGGCCGTCGCGCACCAGGCGCTCAGCCTGAAACAGCCTCACCACTGCCTTGACCTCGTTGAGGGCGCGCTGGAACGGGCGCGTGGCTACGCCGATGGGGCGACCGAGGCACTGCTGCACATTACTCACGCCAGGGCGTACGCCGCCCTCAAGGAGAGGGCCCTGGCCGCGCGGGCGCTGCTGGCCGCCGAAGACGCCCTCAGCCGCGACGGCGAACCGCAGCCCGTCTATTCCGTGCTGATGGGCCCGGCTACGGGAACTGTGGACTCTCACACCGCCCGCACCCTTACCGAGATCGGTGACCACCGGGGCACCGAGGCGCGGCACAGGGCCGCCTTCACCTCCTGGGACCGCACAAAATACCCGCGCGTCCATTTGCTTACCTACGCCGACCTCGGGGACTGCCTGGCAGCCCAGGCGCGAGCCGATGAGGCTGTCGCAGCCTGGGGACAGGCGCTCGACTTGGCCGAAGGGATGGCGTCGGCGCGAGGTGTCTCGGCCCTGACCTCGATCCGGCCGACCTTGGTCGGCTATCGCCGTCGCGGTGTTCCTGGTGTGGCACTGCTGGAACGCCGGATTCGGGAAGCAGCTTTCTGAAAGGATCGATGTTGTGACCGACACTGCCCTGCCCCCAGCCATCGACTCCCATACGCTTCTGGTCGCCGCCGTCATCGTCCACGACCGCGCGGCTGGGAAGGTGCTACTCATCAAGCGCGGACCGCACGCCAAGTTTGCTCCTGGCCACTGGGACCTGCCCGTCGGGAAAGCCGACAAGGGCGAGGCCATCACCGCGACGGCCATTCGCGAGTTGGAGGAGGAGACCAGGCTCACCGTCGACCCGGCCGAGTTGAAGGTCGCCGGCATCATCCACGGCGCGTGGGGAGTGGAGGCTCCCAATGGGTTCCTCACCGTCGTGTTCGTTGCCGAGGATTGGATCGGCGAGCCGATCAACGCCGAGCCCAACAAGCACGCGCAGGTCGCATGGGTCGACGCCGCCCAGGTACCAAAGGAGTTCGTTTCAACCACGCGCGCCGCACTCATCAGCTACCTGGAGAGCGGCGCGGTTGTAACCACCGAAGGGTTCGAAACCCCTGTCGTGTAGGTCCGATCCGTGAGACCTGGACTGTCAACCTAGACCCTAGGCCGCGGCTGCACGAGCATGCGAGGCTGTTGTCGTTGCTGAGGAATGTAAGTCCAGGGACCAGGGCGAGACGGCTGACGTTGATGATCTTCAACGTGCACAGAACTATTGACCTGGGCTGATAATGGCGATCCTTGTACGAGCCCGCCTAGCCATGAAGCCATCTACTGGTGGCACGCTTGGGCTGGCAGTCATGCCGAACATAGTTTGCCAGCCTCGGGCTCTTTCAATCCAGGCGAGGCTGCGGCTGCGGATATGGATGCCTTTATCGGATGAGTGCGCGGCCTGGACATCGGACTGGCGAGCGTGGGAAGGTGCTGGCGTGGCGCGTGTCAGTGTTCGAAGCGAGGATTACGACCGGCGGTTTCGTGAGGCTGCGTTCGCGTGGCTGGCCGAGCGTGGGGATTCGCCGGTCGTCGCGCGGGAGGAGTTGGCGGAGTTCGTTTTCGAGGGTGAGCGGATTCCACTCGTCGATCCGAGCCGGGGCATCCGGCGGCCTGCGGTTTTACGCGGGGCGTTGTCCATCATGACCACATACTCCCCGAACGAAGCATCCGCGCCATATGAGGACTTGTTCGGGACGGATGGGTTCTTGCGTTACAAGTATCGCGGTACTGATGCAATGCAAGGGGACAACCGTGCCGTTCGGGAGGCTATGGCTTCACGGCTGCCGATGATCTGGCTCTATGGGGTGGCGACGAGCACCTATCTGGCGATCTTTCCGGTGTATGCCATTTCCGAGGAGCGCGGTCAGAACCAGTTCGTTGTGTCTGTCGATGTGCCGTCCGATCTGTCGGAGGCGTCGGCTGATTCAGTAATCGAGCGGAAATATCGGATTGTCCATACCAATCAGCGGGTTCATCAGCCGGTGTTTCGGGCGCGTGTGATGCGAGCCTACGAGCAGCGATGTGCAATGTGCTCGTTGCGGCACGTGAGGCTGCTCGACGCGGCCCATATTCGGCGGGACGCGCACCCACGGGGGATTGCGGCAGTGTCGAACGGTATGGCGTTGTGCAAGATCCATCATGCGGCGTACGACCAGAACATCCTGGGGATCCATCCGGATCTGGTAGTGCACGTCCGACCTGACATCCTGGAGGAGGTCGACGGGCCGATGCTGCTGCACGGGTTGCAAGAGATGGCCGGCGTTCAGCTGCAGGTGCCGCGCAGGCAGGTCGAGAAGCCGAGCCGCGACGCGGTCGAGGAGCGTTACGCGGAGTTCCTATGCGCCGCGCCGTGACACGGAAGCGGGTCACGACGCCATCGACGCTCTGCCTTTCTTGGCTGTCGGGCATATTGCGTGGTTGAGCATACGAAAGCTTGGCCGAGCTCGGCAGTTGCACCAAAGACCGCTGTAGCAGGTCGGCGCATGACCTGAGCTAGGATGCGCGAATTCCACGGATGGTTCGCACTCGCCGAATCGGCTGAGCAGACGGACACCGGATTCTTTGGGGCGAGATCTGCGGTGGCGTTGCGCGCGGCGGCCCGGTCCGTGCTGGTCGTCGGGCCCGACGGGCGGTGGGCCCGGCACGCCGCTGAGACACGGCCCTGGGCTATGGCAGTTGTCCCGCCGCAAGCGTCCGATGCTGCCTCAGGACGCGCAGGGCCCGGGCCCGAGGAAGGCGAAGTCTTGCGCATGCTCGCCAGCAGCGAGACCGGGGAGGACATGGCGTGCCGTCTCGGGGTGTCCACCTACACGATAGGCCGCAAGGCTTCCGAATTCGTGCGGCGCCTCGGCACGTGCAGACCTTTCCAGACGGGTGTGCGCGTGAGCGGGACCGGCTGGCTCGATCCGCGGCCGGAGACGTGCGCTCACGTACTGCAGGCGGTGGATCCGGTGGGCGCTGCCCGTGGGTAGCCGCGTGTCGGTGCTCTGACCAAGCAAGAGCTCCATGGCAGTGCCTGCCTATGACAGGCCGTCTCTGCTGTGCAATCAGAGCACTGCGATCATCGTGCAGCCCTGCAACACTACTGACTGTGTCAGTCACATCACAGGCTCTTGACGGCACGCTACCCCACGCGCAAGACGACCCCACGAAAGGACGACATGACACTCCCTCTTCATAAGAGAGTTGCCATCGCGGCCGTGGCCGTGCTCGCGGTGACCACCGTTACCACGGGGGCGATGGCCGGTACGGCGCAGGCGGCTTCGGGCGGTACGCGGTGGACGGAGAACCTGTCCCAGGTGCAGTCCTCCGACTTCAATGCCGCCTGGACCGGTAAGGCGCTCACCGTCAAGGACGCGCGCGTGCGCGCCACGACGTCCCACGACACGCGGGGCTACGCGCAGGACGTCCTGCCCGCGCACAGCCTCGCGAAGCCGGCGAACGAGGTCGCCGTGGCGCTGACTGCCAGTCGGCCGGCCGGTTCCGAGGCGCAGGTTGATGTTCGGGGCCTCGGTCTGAACGGCAAGTGGACGCAGTGGGTTTCCGCGGCGGCCACCGGTGTGACCCGGCTGTCGGAGTCGGTCGGCAAGGTCCAGGCGCGCATCACGCTCTGGGACAGTGCGCAGGGTGCTGCTCCGTCGGTCAGCAAGCTGTCGCTGAGTGCTGACGGTGGTGCCGTGCCCGCCGTGCCCCCGCGCCTCGCTCCCATGTCCGTCTCGTACCAGGTCTACGCCACGCGCGAGGGGCTGGTCGGGGGTACGACCGCGAACGGCCACGTGATTCAGCCCAGCGACCACTTCGTCGCGCTGCCGTCGGGCTCGGCGCTGTCGCCGAACGGCTCCAGCGACTACTCGGTCCAGGTCTGCGGGCCGAGCACCTGTGAGACCGCGCCGGTGTGGGACATCGGTCCGTGGAACACGCACGACGACTACTGGGACGCCAACCGTGCCGAGTTCACCGACCTGCCGCAGGGCACGCCGGAGGCGCAGGCGGCGTATCAGAACGGCTACAACGGTGGCCATGATGAGTTCGGGCGCTCGGTCTCCAACCCGGCGGGCATCGACCTCGCTGACGGCACTTTCTACAACATCGGCCTGAACGACAACGGCTATGTCACCGTGACCTACCTGTGGACCGGCGGCGGTGGCGGCAGCGGCCCGTCCGTCAGCGGTATGAGCCAGTGCGACACGTCCTCGAACGCCGACTGCTGGAACAGTGCGGCCGGCAACGGTTCTGATTGCCACAGCGGCCACTTCTGCATCTACACCGGCACCGGCTACACCGGCACTGTGTTTTCCTTCTACCACTGCCAGTACAACGGCGGCGACTGGGCCCTGCAGAACTGGGTCGCGGCAGGGTCCTACATCAACGACAACTCCGGTGGGACCGACGCCTACACCAAGGACCAGAACCACAACGTGATCACGGCATCCGCGCCAGGTGACTCCAACACGAACTACGACTTCAACCCGGTCTACTACGTGCAAGCATGCTGATTCGCTAGACCGTAGGGACAAGGCGGCATAGGGACGTGCGCCGGTCACGCGACCAGCGCACGCTCCCAATGCTGCGTGTCCGCGTATTCGCGCATGGCGACGATCCTGTCGTCGCGGACGACGAACACCCCGATGTTCTTCTCGTGGTACGGCCGGCCGGTCTTTCCCGTGGCCCACGAATCCCACTCGACCAGCACCTGCTCGCCTTCGCCGAAGACGTTCGTGACCTTCAACCCGATCTCCTTCTCCGGGTCCAGGTGCGCGAAGGCGGTCTTGAGGCGGCCGTCGATGACCTGGTCGCGGCCCTGCCACGTGCCGGAGATCGGCAGGTCGCCGCCGTACCAGACCGAGCCGTCCTCGGCCCAGCAGCCGCGGATGGTGTCCTGGTCGCCGTCGGCGAGGGCGGTGAAGTAGCGGAGGACGAGCTGCTGTGAAGGAGAAGGAGAGGCAGAAGGAAGGGGAGAAGGAGAGGCAGAAGTAGATATGTTCATGCCTTCAGTCCAGCGCAATCGGCTGCGCCGACCAAGGCGCACTCCGCTCTCGTATCCATCAAGGATCGTGATCGTGCGACCACCAGCGAGCTGTCAGCCCTGCCAGGGCGTCAACAAATCCTCCGGCCCGAACACCGCATCCAGCCCCTTCGCCGCCGCGCCGGTCCGCGACACCGCAAGCAGCGGCACCGGATCGGACGTCACGCGGTCCCGATGCCGTTGCAGCGCAAGGAGATCGCGCGCGTCGAAGGGGGAGTGGTCGAGCCACTTGATGGAGCCCAGGAACAGTAGCCGCCGCGCGACGGGCCCGCGGTCGGCGCCGACGATGTCGATCTCGACGTCGTTGCTGCGCGTCCAGTAGCCGCCCACGACCGGCGCCGCCGGCAGTCCTGCGGCCGACAGCAGACGCGCCAGGCTCTCGCGTACCAACGGCTCCACGGCGCGGCCCCGCCAGCTCGGCCAGCCGGTGCGGATGCGGTCGAGGGTGAGGTCGGAGCGCATGCGGTTGATCTCGGCCAGGTGCGGGGCCAGGAAACGGAACCAGAAGCGCAGGTACGAGTCGGTGATGCGGTAGCGCCGTTCCTTCGACGGCGCCAGCGACACCGGCAGCTCGGCGGCGACCACGCGCTTGTCGGTCAGGACTTCGGTGGCGCGGGTCAAGGTCGAGTGCGCGATGCCGCCCGCGGTGCGGGCGATGTTCGTGAACGTGCGCTCGCCGGAGCCGATCGCGGCCAGCACGGCACGGGCCTGCGCCTGGTCCGGGAACTCGGCGGCCAGCGACAGCTGCGCGGAGGCGGTCAGGGGGCTGAAGGGGTCGGCCAGTTCCCGGGTGAGGAACGCCCACATGTCCTCGCCGGGCCGCCAGCGTGCGCAGATCATCGGCAGTCCGCCGGTTATCAACGCGGCGTCGAAGGCGTCGGCGTCGCTCAGGCCGGTCATGGCGGCGACGTCGGCGGGGTTGAGGGGCCCGATCGGCAGTTCGGTGCCGCGCTGATGGAAGGGCCGGCCGTAGGAGGTGAGGGCCTCCATCATCGACAGGTCCGAGCCGATGAGCAGCAGGAGCACGGGTTTGCGGGACAGCTCGCGGTCCCAGGCGCGCTGGAGCACGCTCTCGAACGCGCCCTGCTCGTCCATCAGGTACGGAACCTCGTCGAGCACGACCACCGAGGGCCGGTCGTCGGGCAGGATTCCGGCCAGCTGCCGGAACGCGGCGGCCCAGTTGCCGGGGGTGGCGTCGCCGAAGACGTCGGCTTCGGGCAGGTCGGAGGTGCTGACCGCGCGCACGAACTCGGCCAGCGGTTCCTCGCCGATGCCGATTTCCGCGGTGTAGTAGACGTGCGGCACGCCGGCGCCGCCCACGAACTCCTCGACCAGCGCCGACTTGCCGATCCGGCGGCGTCCGCGCAGGACCAGGCAGCGGCCCGCCGGGCCTGCCGCGTCACCGGCGCTGACCTGGGATAGGACCTGGTTGAGGGCGGCCAGTTCGCGTCTTCGGCCCACGAAACGGGTCATGGCGGCTCCTGCGGTGCGTCCAGTCGTCGATCCGGATACTTTCGATCAGGATACTATCGCTGGCGCTACTATTGGAACTATTCGAGGAGCTGGGGAGAAGAAGCTGGAGAAGTTATTGGGCGGCTTGCCCGATCGCCCGCACCGCGTCGATCGTGTCAGCGTCCTGAGCCCGCTTGTCTTCCCGGTACCGCACCACCCGCGCGAATCGCAGTGTGACGCCGCCGGGGTAGCGCGAACTGCGCTGCACCCCGTCGAAGGCCACCTCGACGACCAGCTCCGGCCGCACGCGCACGGTCCAGTCGTCGGCGGACGTCTGCAACGCGCGCAGCCGCTCGGTCTGCCAGGCGAGCAGTTCGTCGGTCATGCCCTTGAACGTCTTGCCCAGCATCACGAACTCGCCGCTCTCCGGGTCGCGCGCGGCCAGATGCAGGTTGCTCAGCCATCCGCTGCGGCGGCCGTGGCCCCACTCCGCGGCGACGACCACCAGGTCGAGGGTGTGGACCGGCTTGACCTTCAGCCATCCCGAGCCGCGGCGGCCGGCGGTGTAGAGCGCGTCGAGGGACTTCACGACGACGCCTTCGTGGCCGCGGTCCAGGGCGTCCTTTGCGAACGCCTCCGCGGCCTGCGGGTCGTCGGTGACCAGGCGCGGCGCCAGCGCGTCCGGCGGGGCGATCGAGGCGAGCAGGTCCGAGCGCTCGTGGGAGGGCAGGTCGATCAGGTCGCGGCCGTCGAGGTGCAGGAGGTCGAAGAGGAAGACGGTCAGCGGGATCTGCTCGCGGAGCTTGGCGACGTCGCGGCGGCTGCCGGTGCGGCTCGCGGTCTCCTGGAACGGCCGGGGGCGGCCGTCGGGGGCCAGGGCCAGTGCTTCGCCGTCCAGGACGGCCGTGGTCACCGGGAGCGCACGGGCCAGTTCGACCACCTCCGGCAGCCGGTCGGTGATGTCGTCCAGGCTGCGGGTGAAGACCTGGACGCGGTCGCCGTCGCGGTGGATCTGGACCCTGATTCCGTCGAGTTTCCACTCCAGGGCCGCCGGGGCGGCCTTCTGCAGGGCCGTGGGGACGTCTTCCGCCGTCCCGGCCAGCATCGGCTGGATCGGACGCCCGACGACCAGACCGACCTCGCGCAGCCCCGGCACGCCGTCCCGGAGCGCGGTCCGCGCGGCCGCCGCCAGATCGCCGCCGAACATCGCCGCGCGCCGCACCTCGGCCGCCGGGACCTCCGCGGCCTTGGCGACCGCGTCGGCCATGACGCCGTCCAGCGCCCCCTGCCGCAGCTCGCCGGTGAGGAGGCGGCGGAGGAAGGACTGCTCCTCGGCGGTGGCGCGGGCGAACAGCGCCGTCAGGAGCTCGCGGCGGCGCGCCTGCGAACCGGCGCCGGACGTGCCGCCGACCTCGTCGAGGATCCGGTCGACCTCGGCGACCTCCAGCTCGCCGGCCCCGGCCGCATTCCCGGCAGCAGCCCCGGCGGCAGCCCCGGCGCCGACCCCGGCCACCGGCGCGGGCAGGTCGCGCAGCGTCGCCCAGCCGACGCCGATCTGCCGCTGCGGCAGCTCGCCGGACAGGTAGTGGACGGCGACCGTGATCTCCTCGGGCCCGGCCGTCCGCAGCCGCTCGGCGAGCAGCGCGATCTTGGCCGAGCGGGCTGAGGTCTCGGCGACCGCCGCGGACGTGGTCGCCAGATCGAGCAAGCGCATGGGGTCCATGCTCCGCCACGGCACTGACAGGGGCGAGCGGAGTCATCCAGAAGATGTGGCACGTCGCAGCAGGAAGTACCCCGCCGCCAGCCCGAAAGCCGCCGCCGTCTCGTGTCCGATCGTCGCGAAGTTCGGCAGCAACCCGAACCACTGCGCGCTGACGAACGGGTACGCGAACACCCCCGCCACCCACGGCAGCCGCGCCGCCCTCGGCACCAGCGGTGTCACCGCCGCGGCGATCGCCAGCACGCCGTAGCTGATCCCGTAGTCGTAGCCGTCCCACCACTTCGCGGGGTAGCGGCCGGAGTGGATCGCGGCGGCGGCGACGCTGGTGGTGACGGCGGTGGCGATGGTGTTCGCCAGGAGGAAGACGGCGGCGGTGCGCGCTGCGCCGAGGCGGCGTTCGAGTGCGGCCATGCAGACGCCGACGCCGCCTGCGATGATCAGAAGGTGGGAGAGCAGGCCGCTGTCGGTGGCCGCGACCAAGGGGCTGGCCAGCAGGACCGTCAGTGGGGCGTGTGCCATGTTGTGCGGGTTGGTGCTGATCGTGATCTTCAGGTGGTCTGCGGCCGGGCCGGTGAGGATCTTCGTCAGGAGCAGCAGGCCGGCGAGGATGACCAGGAGATACGCGAACGTCATGGGGTTGCGGCGCGGGTAGGCACGTGCCGCCCGGACCAGCGCTCGGACCGCGCTGTCGATCGCCATGCACCGAGCTTGGCAGAAACGCCTCGGCCGGTGCCGGATCACCGGTGACAATGGGGGTTCCGAGCCGAGGATGGAGGACCGATGGACGCCGAGGAACATCCCGAGGAACAGCCGCACATCACCTGGCACGAGGCGCCGGTCCCGCCGGGCATGCCGGTCGTGCAGGCCTACGTCTGGGCGCTCGACCCCGACGACGGCCGCGTCCTGATCCAGGACCGCGGTCCGCAGCACCCGCGCCGCTACACGCTCCCCGGCGGCCGCCCGGAGCCGGAGGACGGCGGGGATCCGCTGAAGACCGCCGCCCGCGAGGCGATGGAGGAGTCCCAGATCCGGATCGACACCGAGCGGGCCGTCTATCTGGGCCATCAAGTCGTCACCTGGCTGGCCAAGCGCCCCGAACCGTATGCCCAACTCCGTTACGCCGCGCCGATCATCGCGTACGAGCCCATCGGACCCGACCCCGACAACGGGCGCACCAACCGCCGCTTCATGACCGGTCTGGCGCGTGCGCCGGAGCTCCTGCACTGGCACGAGACCGGCGCGGCCCAGGCGAAGGCGGCGTTACGGGCCGGGGAGGAGCTCGGCCTCCCGGTCGACGACCCCTCGCCGGAGGGGTACCGGGACGGTGAGAAGGATCGCTACCTCGTCTGCCACGACTACGGCATGGGCGGCCTGTGGTGGTGGGTCACGGCCCGCAGTGCCAAGGAGATCAAGGAGCGGGTCGCGGACGTCGTCGTCGTGACGGCGAGCGAGACCATCAGCCGGGTCGCGGACTGGAAGCTGATGGAGATCGACATCGACGCTTCCGGCGAGAACCCGTTGACCGGCTTCAAGGCCACCCGGGACGAGCAGCGCGGCCAGCCGGGCTTCGGCGCGCTCGTCGGCCGCGGCACGGTCTACGTCCGCCAGCCCTGGGAGGAGGACGTCTATCTCCTGGAACTCCGGGAGGACGGCTACCGCACCCGCCAGGTCGTCGAGCACGCCGACGGCTCCCGCGAGAAGATCGGGGAGTGGCCCGTCAACCCGCCCTACGACCTCTACGACCCGGTCCTGGGCCGGGCCGAGGTGGACCGCGCCGTCTTCGAGGCCGCGTGGGACAAGGCGGAACCGGAAACAGAAAACTGATAAGCGTGTTCGAACTACAGGTGGCCCTGGTATAGATACAGCGGCGACCGGACGCCGTCCAGCCCGAGGGCGACGTCCGGGAACCACTTGCCGGGAAGCTGCCGGGAACCACTTGCCGGCAACCTGCCGCGAACGTGCCGGGAGTCGCGACGCAGGCCCTAACCCCCGATGCCCAGCGCATCGACGATCCCTGAGATGTACCCCAACTCGTGCGCCCGCCCCCGGCTGCAATAGGCGTCCGACGACGTGTCGCCCCACGTCGCCACGTCCCCGACCATGGCGGGAACGTGGTCGTCGATGACGAACCCGTCGAACCCGGCCTTGTGCAGCCGCCGCAGGATGCTCGGCGGATGGAAGTTCCCCTCGCCGAGGAAGCACTCCGCGAACGCCGGCACCGTCCCGCGCACGTCCCGGAAGTGCACGTAGGCGATGTGTCCGCTCGGCGCCAGCAGGTCGATGACCTCCGTGACGTTCGCCGCCCCGGCCATCGCCGACACCGACCCCGTGCACAGCGTCAGCCCCCACGCGCGGCTCCCGCGCGCCCGGTCCCGTGCCTCGGCCAGCGCCGCCGGGGACGTGAAGATCCGCGCCGCGCCGCCCAACGGCTCGGCGACCGGCGGATCATCAGGGTGCAGACTCAGCCGGACTCCGACCTCCTCGGCGACCGGCAGCACCGCGTCGAGAAAATACTGGTAGTTGGCCCACATGTCGTCGACACTCAGCAAAGGATCGATCGGCTCTTCCGGCGTCAGCTTGTACGCCGCCAGCGCGTTCCCGGCGCCCGCGTCGGCCAGATCGAACGACGTCACCTGCGTCCCACCGCGCCCCGGCGCGTCCATCGACGTCCGCCACACATACGTCGGCATCCAGTGGTGCCCCAGGATCGGGATGCCGGCGGCGGCCATGTTCCGAATCGTCCGCCGGTAGTTCTCGATCTGCTCGTCCCGGCCCGGCGCCCCGCGCTGGATCAGCGCGAAGTGCGCGGCCGGCACGTTCTCCAGCCCCTCCAACCGCAGCCCGTCGCCCTCGATCCGCTCTCGCAGAGCCTTGAGTTCCGCCTCGGACCAGAACCCTTCAGCGCCAACGAGATTGCTCGGCGTGTGGAGCTGCACACTCCGCAATCCCAGCTGATGCGCGAACCGCGCCGTCCGCTCGTCGTACTCGTCGACGTGCCCCACCGCCACCCGCATCGGCGCTACTCCCCGTCGTCCGGCAGCGCGACGGCCAGCGACGCGAGCAGTCCGCCGTCCACGCGGATGTCGGCGCCGGTCACGAACCCGGCGCGGCGCCCCGCCAGGAACGCCACCACCTCCGCGACCTCCAGTGGCTGCGCGATCCGGCCCAGCGGATGCGCGCGCCCCCACTGGGCCAGCAGCGCGTCGACGCCAGCCGGCGTCCCGTCGCTGAACAGCCGCGCCGAGTGCCGCAGCATCGGGGTGTCGACCGACCCCGGGCACACGGCGTTCACCCGCACCCCGTACGGCGCCTCGTCGATCGCCATCGACCGCACCAGCGCTCCCAACGCGCCCTTGCCCGCCGTGTACGCCGCGACGTTCGCCTGCGTCGCCACCGCCTGCACCGACGACACCACCACGATCGCCCCGTCCCCGGAGCGCCGCAGGTACGGCAGCGCGGCGCGGGCCGCCAGGAACACCCCCTTGACGTTGACCGCGAAGACCTCGTCCCAGGTCTTCTCCTCGGTGTCGGCGACGGTCCCGTACCGCTGGATGCCCGCCGAGGTGACCAGCACGTCCAGCCGGCCGAAGGCGGCGACGGTCGCCTCGACCGCCGCCGCGAGCGCCGAGGCGTCACAGACGTCTGCGATCACCGGGATGGCCTGCCCGCCGGCCGCGGCGATCGCCTCGACGGTCTCGGCCGCGTCGCCCTCCCGCAGCCCGTTGACCGCCACCGCGGCCCCGGCGGCGGCGAGCAGCTCGGCCGTGGCCCGGCCGATCCCGCTCGCCCCGCCGGTGACCAGGGCGACCCGCCCCGCGTGCTCTTCCACAGTCGTTCGTCCTTTCCAGGTCCCCCCGGACACGCGCCGAGGGGAGTCAGAAGCCGCCGGATGACCCGATCACCCCAGCGGCATGGCGCAGAAACCGCCGCCGGCCCGGTGCAGCGCCGAGGCCGACCAGTCGAAGGACTCAAGGTCGGGGATGCTGGCCACGAAGCGTTCGGCGTCGTCCTCGGGGTGGTAGCCGATGGCCGCGCCCTCGGCCAGGGAGAACCAGCCCCGGGTGTTCGCCGAGATGCCCCACAACACACGGAAGGCGGCCGGGGCCGGCGCGGCCAGGCACGCCTCGACCAGGCGCGCGCCGTCCCCGTGTGAGATCCACACCGCGAGGTCGATGATCGACCGGGGCTCGGGACGGTAGGCACCGAGTCGCAGACAACTGACATCGATCCCGAAGCGGTCGTGGTACAGGCTGCCCAGCGCCTCCACCGCCGCCTTGCTGACGCCGTAGTACGTGTCCGGGCGCGGGCTGACGCCGGCCGGCAGCAGTCCGTCCGGCCCGACGTCGTCGCGCGTCCAGAATCCGGCGGCGTGGATGCTCGACGCCAGTACGGCCCGCGGTACCCCCTGCTGTACCACGGCGTCCAGTACGGTCCGGGTGCCCTCGACGTTCACCTCGGCCAGCTCTTCCCAGGTCCCCTCGCCGGGTTTGCCGCCGAGGTGTACCACGGCGTCCACGCCGGCGCAGGCCTCGGCGAGCGCTTCCGGGTCGGTGATGGAGGCCTTCACGATCTCCGCCCCGTCGTCGCCGGGCGGCACCGGGTTGACGTCCAGCAGCCGCAGTACCCGTCCGGGCCGCGCCAGCAGTGGACGCAGCGCACTGCCGACACGTCCGGCCGCGCCGGTGATCAGGATCCGTTCGCTCACAACGCCTCCCCATAGGATTCGGGGACGATCGGGTCCGGCGTGTAGGGAGGTTGGTTGTACGTGTGCTGACGCCGGAAGCCCTTGATCGGGGGCTCCCAGAACCGCGGGCTCGCGGCGTCGGTGTCGATCGGGGTGGACTCCGGACCGATGCCGTTGCCGTTCTCGGCGGCGACGGCGTACTCGTAGACGCGGTCCGTGTCCGGTTCGGTGTCCCGGAACTCGAACGCCAGCCCTGCGAACACCTCCCGATAGCCGAGATCGCCCTTCAACCGACGGTACAAGCGGTAGCGCGAAGCACCAAGGACCTCGCCCCAGGAAGCGTCGACGTACTCGCCGCCGAGATGGAGCCGCAGGCCGTCCGGCGCCGGTGGCCGCTTGTCGTCGACGTAGACCGGATAGTCCGGGCCGGGATCGCTGATCTGGTCGGCGTTGGTGGCGACCACGCGGACGTGGTACTTCGTGCCGTTGTCCAGGCCGTGCAAGGTGAAAGGGCTTTGCCGGGCCGCACCGGAGGTCTCCCAGTGTGTGCCGCCGTCCCTCGACAGCTGGATGACGTAGGACTCCGCGGCCGGCACCTCTTCGAACTCCACGACCGCGCTCTCGCTGCTGTTCGCTGTGCGCAGTACGCGCGGCGGGAGCGGACGCGGCAGTCCGTGGGCGAACTCCAGCAGGTGTCGGCCGCCGGGCAGGGCGATCACCTGCTCGGTGTCGCTCCGCCGGATCGTCATCGGCGGGTTGCCGTCGACGAATACCGTTCCGGTGCCGAAGCCGGACGCGATTCTCAGTGTCGCGGTGGTGTATTCGCGGGCGAAGTAGACCCCTGAGATGTGCGCGGGGTCGTCGAACTCCAGACTGATGCCCAGATCTGGGTCGTCGGTCATGAGCAGCACGTCCCCGGCGCCGATCACGCTGCCGTGGAACAGGGCCAGCCGAGTGCTGCCGTCGTCGCCGACCCGGATGGCGCCGACGGTGCCGGTGAAGCGCAGGCCGTCGGCCGCGTAGTCGACCTCGCCGGCGGTGCCGTCGGCGCGGAACACGTGGTCCACACCGTGCGGCCCGCGGATCCTGGCACCCCACGGCCGCGCGTCGGCGGCCACGTCGCTGCGGTGGCTGACCACCGCCAGCACGTCGGTGTCCGTGCCCTCCCAGCGTCGGATCTGCGAGGTGGAGGTGCGGATCTCGTCCACGAACGGGACGTCGCTGAGCATGTGCACGGCCGGCATCCGGTCCGGCAGCTCGGCGAAGCTGTTCGCGTCGTGGCCGGTCGCGGCGGCCAGCGTGGACCAGGTCCACACCATGCGCTGCTTCGGGGCGAAGGCGTCGTGGACCGCGATGTAGTCCGAGCCCATCAGCAGGACACTGCGACTCCTGTACTCCTTGGCGACCGGACCCTTGGGATGCGGCACGATCTCCGCGTACTGGGCCCAGCCCAGGTCGTAGAAGGGCCGCGAGAGCACGTTCTGCCCGATCGCGCGGAACGCGCCGTCCTTCCACACCGCGCACGACGTGGCGAACGTCCCGTCCGGTACCCGGCGGTCGCCGGCGTCCTCGGGGCCGTGGCCGCTCCAGGCGCGGCCGTCGGCGTAGTAGTAGATGTGGCCCGAGCCGTTGTCGTCGGCGATGCCCCAGCGGTAGTTCGGGCCGTGGTCGACCTGTTGCAGGAAGACCGCGACTTCGGACTCCTCGCAGACGTCGGCGCGCAGCGTGATGCCGTAGCCGGTGTACTTGGAGCTGCGAAGCCGTGGATTCGTACCGGTATTCCCGGCTGTCTCCACCAACGGCCGCCACGGGTCCGGCATCCCGGGTCGGACGTCCAGGCCCTTCGCGGTCTCGTCGCTGCCCCAGATCAGATGCTCGGCGACTAAGGGTTCGTAGTTGCGTAGCGTCTCCGCGAGGCGGCGCAGCTCGATGGGGGAGCGGCGGGGCCAGAAGGCGTGCGCACCCTGCGCCGGATGCATGCGCAGCGGGCCTTCGGGGGTGGCGATCGGCGTGGTGAGCGCGTCGACCAGCCAGCGGCCGAGCGCGGCGTACTCCGGTGTGGTCAGCCGGTTGCGGCCGTCGGCGCGGCGGGCCAGGGCGTTGCCGAGGGTCATCGGACGGAGGAAGGCCCAGGTGTAGGTGGCGATGCTCTCGGTCCACCGGCCGCCGGCGGCCTGGTACCCGGTCAGCGCCGGGCGGGTGAACGTCCGCCCCAGCAGCTCGGCCACCTTCTCGAAGCGGTCCTTCCAGGCCGGGGCGTCCGCGTGGTCCGGGAAGGCCCAGGCCAGGGCGCCGAGCGCGGCGACGCCGTCGGCGTGGAAGTTGGGGTGGCCGCCGAACATGCGCAGCAGCGGCGTCATCTCCTCGTTGGCCGAGACGTACGCGCAGAGCAGCAGCAGGGCCTCGACCCGGCGCCGGTCCTCGGGGCTCAGCGACTCGCGGTGGCGGTCGTAGCCGTCGAGGAAGCGGTCGTAGAGCGGGCGTTGCAGGATATTGAGATAGCCGCCGACCTCGTTGACGCCCCGGGCGATCAGGCGCGGGCCCTCGTCGCCGGCGAAGAACGCCTTCAGGAAGTCGTCGGCGGAGGCGAACTCGCCCTCGGTCGCGATCGGGTCGGGCCGGGAGCCGGTGTACTCCAGCTGCCAGTCCTTCACGCGGTCCAGGCTGAGCGTGCCCTGCCAGTGGTGCAGGTCGCGGGCGTAGCTGGACTGGTAGTGCGCGTCGTTGCTCTCAAGGTCCCGGGCATGGTCGTAGAAGGCGATGCCGGTAGCGCGGGTGCCGGGGCGCAGTGGCCAGGTCCAGTGCAGGACGCCGTCGGTGTGGCGGAAGTGGAGCTGGAGCCGGTCCGAGGAGGCCCACAGCGCGTAGAGGCGGTCGTCCCACTGCGCGTGGTCGCGGATGAAGACGCCGCACGCGTCGCCGGAGCGCTCATCCCAGAAAGCGGCGTGCGGCCGGATGTCCCAGGCGAAGCTCGGGGCGTAGGGCCCGACGGTGAACATCATGTCCACGCTCGGGTCCTCGGTGCCGCCGGGCCCGGAGAAGTTCGGGTCCTCGCCGCCGCCTCCGAGGACGATCGGGTCGTCGATGCCGAGCCAGGCGCGGCCCTGCTCGTGCGGCCAGGCGGAGGAGAAGCGGTGAGTGGGGAACACGCCGGTCCAGGTCATGTCCAAGGTCGCGTCGAGGCCGTCGGACATGGTTTCGGAGAGCTCGACGAAGTCGCAGCCGGACAGCGCGCGGATGACGGCGGTGTAGTGCGCGCCGCCCGAGAAGGAATACAAGACTTCGCAATCCACGAACAAAGGCCCGGCTTCCAGCACCCGGCTCTCGATCCGCTCGACCGAACCGGAAACCGGGTCGGCGCCCGAGACGATGCCGGAGCCCGAGCCCGAGTCCTTCGTTGCGGCCGGGACGGTGATGGTGGAGGTTCCGATCCAGCCGGAGCCCCGGTCGAAGTGGGTGATGGGACCGGGTGCGGTGCCATCGGCCGACAGCCTGGCGGGAAGGCGCACTCGCAGTGCGCCGCTGTCGAGGGTGATGTCGTCGTCGGTCGAGGCCACCGTGACCGCGGCCGCCTGTGCGCGAGGCAGAGCCGCGTCCGCCGACAGCGTGAACCGGTGGCTCTGCCCGGGTCCCAGCTCCGCGAAGAAGCAGACCGTCGCAGTGGCCAGATACCCGTCCGACTCGGTGGACTCCGTCAGCTGAAAGGGGATCGGCGCACCGTTCCCATCCACCAGCCGCAGATCCTCAGCCCGCACCGAAGCTGTCTCCCACCGCACCGGATACCGCACCAGCGTCCGCGGCCACGCGAATTCCGGATGGTCGATCAGGTCGCGCAGGACGAACTCCACCTGCTCGTCCCGCGCTCCCCAGACCCTGCTCATTCGTCCCCCTGCTCGGCGGCGGCCTTGGCCACGCCCTGCGTCCCGAACGCCGCGCCCCCGGCGACGCCCTCGACCAGGAAGCGCTGCAGCAGGATGAACAGCAACAGGATCGGCGCGGCCACGATGAACGTCCCGGCGGCGATCAGCGGCCAGTTCTGCGTGTTCTCGCCGAAGAACGAGTACAGCCCGCGGGTCACCGGCCACAGCGTCTTGTCGGAGAGCATCACCAGCGGCAGGATCAGGTTGTTCCAGGCGCCGACGAAGCCGAAGATCGCGAAGGTCGCCAGGGCCGGCTTCATCTGCGGGATGATGATCCTGAAGATGAAGCGGATGTAGCCGCAGCCATCCAGCGCCGCCGCCTCGTCGATCTCGCGCGGGATGCCCTTGATGTAGCCGACGAAGAAGAAGAACCCGGCCCCCGACAGGCTGACCATCAGCAGATAGCCGGGCATCGAGTTGTACAGGTGCAGCGCGCGGGCCTCGATGAACAGCGGGATCAGGCCGCCGGGCAGGAACCCGGAGAAGATGAAGAAGCTGTACAGCACGTTGGAGTGCCGGAACCAGCCGCGCGAGATCGGGAACGCCAGGAACACGCCGAGCGTCAGCGTGATCGTCACCGGGATGACCGCGTAGATCAGACTGTTGATCATCTCGCGTCCGAAGTCGCCGGCGCTCCATGCGTCCCCGAAGTTCTGCTTGGTCCACGGATGCGGACTGCCGGTCGGGTCCTGCAGGAAGCCGGTGAACGTCTTGAACGACTGCAGGAACAGGTAGACCAGCGGCGCCGCGAACACGAACGCCGCGATCACGAAGCACAGCAGCTGCCGGCCGCTGGCGCGGGCCAGGCGCGAGGCGCGGGAGGGGACGTCCAGGGCGCCCTTGGCGCCGGAGGACCCGGACGCTCCCGGCGTGTCCGGACCCTGATCCGCGACCGCCGCCACCGTCGTCGTGCCGCTCACAGCTGGATCTCCCTGCGCCGCAGCCCGAACAGCAGCCCGCCGCCGATCACCAGCGTCAGCCCGAACTGCAGGATCGCGAGCATCGAGCCGTACCCCAGCTGGCTGTTGCCGCCGAACGCGGAGTCGTACATGTAGAGCCCCAGGGTCTTGGTGCCGAAGTTGCCGCCGGTCAGGACCAGGATCAGCGCGTACTCGCCGAGGGTGCCCATGGCGGTGAGGAAGACGTTGACGGTGGTCGCCGGGGCCAGCAGGGGCCAGGTGACGTGCCGGAACACCCGCCACTTGCCGGCGCCGTCCAGGGCCGCGGCCTCGTAGACCGGCTTCGGGATGTTCCGCAGTCCGGCGATGTAGATCAGCATCGAGTAGCCGGAGAACATCCAGATGTTCACCAGCATCACCAGGGGCAGGGCCAGGCTGTTGTCGCCGAGGAAGGCCGAAGTGCTGTGGAAGATGCCGTGCCAGACGTTCTCGGCCGGTCCCATGACCGGGTCCAGGATCAGCGCGAAGATGGTGCCCACGACCGCGACCGAGAAGATCTGCGGCATGAAGATCAGCGCGCGGTAGAAGGTGTACGAGCGGCCCGGCCGGTTCAGCAGCATCGCCAGGCCCAGGCCGACCGCCGTCTGCAGGATCGTGACGCCGGCCACGTAGATCAGCGTCGTCTTGATCGCCGGCCAGACCTCGCCGGACAGCGCGGTGAACGCGGTGGTGTAGTTGCAGAATCCGCAGTAGTTCAGCGGCGTGCCGGGCAGGCCCGAGTATCGCGTGAACGAGTACCCGATGGTGGCCACCGACGGGTAGAGCCCGAACAGCAGCCACCCGATCCCCGGGATCGCGATGCTGGCCCAGGGGATGAACCGTCTGGTGCGTGAGGTTCCGAAGGGACAGCGTGACACGCCGCCTCCTCTCAACGGTGCTGGTGTGGTCCCGCCGACCTCGGCGGGACCACAGGGAGGGTCCTTACTTGCCGATGGACTTCGTGTAGGCCGACGCGGAGCGGTTCAGGATCGTGTCCAGGCTGTCCGAGCCGATCGGGGACAACTTGTAGTAGTCCGGTCCGGCGGCGTCGTTCGACGCGCCCTGCGGGATCCACGGCGTCGTCAGCTGCACGAACGAGTCCGACGTGTGCTGGTTCAGCCAGTCCATCCAGGACGTGCCGGTGTTGCTGACCGCGGGCTCGGTCGACATCGAGCCGGTGGCCTTGAGCCAGTTCTGGTAGTTCGCCGGGTCGGAGAACATCGCCAGCCACTGCATCGCCAGGTCCTTGTGCGGGGCCGAGGTCGGCACCACCCAGGTCAGGTCCGGCTTGACCGGCACCCGGTTGTCCGCGGCGTTGTCGGTCCCCGGCAGCACGAACAGGCCCGCGTTCAGCTTCGGGTTCGCCTTCAGGATGGTCGCGGAGTCCCACGAGCCGTCCAGCAGGAACGGGTAGTCGTCGGTCTTGACCGCCCAGATGCCCGGCGCGGTCTGCTGGTCCACGCCCGAGGCGGCCGGCTCGATGTACTGCATGACCTGCTGGTACTTCGCGCCGATGTCCTTGTAGGTCTGGGCGTTCCAGTTCTGCGTGCCCTGCCAGAACGCGTTCGCGCGGTCGGAGGAGACCTGGACGGAGTCCGTCGGCTGCTTGCCGGCCATCAGCGTCTGGTTCTCAATGCCCTGCCAGATACCGCCCTGCATCCCGACCTTGCCGGCCAGGAAGATCGGGGTCTTGCCGGCCGCCTTGAGCTGCGCGCAGTCGGCCAGGAACTCCGAGAAGGTGGTCGGGACGGCCATGTTGTACTTGGCGAGCAGGTCCTTCTTGTACCAGATCGCCCCGGCCCCGGCGTACTCCGCGGCCATCACGCCGTACACGCCGCCGTTGTAGCCGACCGCCGCCTGCTGCGCCGTCATGTCGTAGTTCTTCATGAACGGCTGGTCCTTCAGGTCGACCAGCTGGCCGGCCTCGATCAGCGCCGCCGGACCGCCGGGCTTGATGTTGGTGAAGCTCGGTGGGAACGCCTTCTGCGTCGGTGCGAACTGCGCCAGCACGTCCACCGACTTCGACTGCAACAGGCTGGTGGACAGCTGTCCCCAGGCGCCGTTCGCGGTCGAGGTGTTCTGGAAGTTGACCGTGACGCCGGGATGCGCCTTCTCGAACTGCGCGTTGAGGGCCTTGGTGAAGTCCACCGCGCCGGGGTTGGTCCACTCGGCGACGGTCAGCGTCACCTTGGGGCCGGACGAGCCCGACCCGGAGGACTTGCTGGACGAACACGCGGCCGCGGTCGTCGCGGCCACGACGGTCACGAGGGCGATCGCGACCGGTCTGCGGATGCTCATGACGGGCTATCTCCGTTTCCTGATTCCTGGGCGGGGACGAACTACGGGCGTTGCAGCGCACCGTCGCCCCGGCGCGGAGGGCGCCAGGCGTGACCGGGCTCGGCCTTCGCGGCCGGCGGGTACTCGGCGGCCAGGGCTTCGTCGAGGTCGACGCCGAGCCCCGGCGCGTCCGACGGCCACAGGTGGCCGTCCCGGATCTCCGGGCAGCCCGGGAACACTTCCCGGTGCTGGTCGGCGAACAGGTGCTGCTCCTGGATCCCGAAGTTCGGGCTGGCCAGGTCCAGGGCGAGGTTGGCGGCGTGGCCGATCGGCGAGACGTCGCCGGGGCCGTGCCACGCGGTGCGCACGCCGAAGCTCTCGGCGAGGTTCGCCAGCCGCCAGGCCGGGGTCAGGCCGCCGATCGCCGATATGTGGACCCTGATGAAGTCGCACAGGCGCTCGGTGATCACCGGTCGGTACTCGGCGGGGTTGACGAACAGCTCACCGATCGCGATCGGCGTCGCGCTCTGGTTCCGGATGGCGCGGAGCCAGTCGAGGTCCTCCGGGGCGACCGGGTCCTCCAGGTAGAACAGGTCGTACGGCTCCAGATCCTTGGCCAGCCGCACGGCCTCGGTGGGGTGCACGCGCTCGTGCACGTCGTGGATCAGCTCCACTTCCGAGCCCACCTCGCTGCGCAGGTGCTCGAACAGGCCGCGCACCGTCCGCAGATACGCGCGGGGATCCCACGCGTCGGCGACGAGCGGGCGCCGGTAGCCCTCACTCCCGGTCCCGCCCGCCGCCTTCGGTGCGCCGTAGGTGCCGCCGCCAGGGACGGCGACCTGACAGCGCACGTGTGTGTAGCCGGCTTCGATCCATTCCTGGACCTCCTCGGCGACCGCCTTGGCGTCCACCCCGGCGGCGTGGGTGTAGAGCGGGACCGCGGTGCGGCAGCGCCCTCCGAGCAGCTGCCACACCGGGAGCCCGGCGACCTTGCCCTTGATGTCCCACAGCGCCATGTCGACGCCCGACAGGGCGTTGTTCAGCACGGGGCCGGAGCGCCAATAGCCGCTGACATGCAGGGTGCTGACGATGTCCGTGATGTCGGCCGGATCGCGGCCGATCAGCTGCGGCGCCAGGTACTCGTCGACCGCGGTCGCGACCGCCTTGGCGCGCTGGGTGAAGGTCGCGCATCCGAGCCCGTACAGGCCCGGCTGGTTCGTGTCGATCCGGACGATGACCAGCGTGGTTCCGGTCGGCGCGGTGAGGATGGTCCGGACGCCGGTGATGCGGACGCCGGAGCTGGTACCGGTGTCGGGGCCGGCGTCGGTGCTGGAGTCGGCGCCGGAGTCCGGCCCGCCGGAGGGCGCCGCCCAAGGCGGTTCGGCAGGCCGGAGTTCGTCGTGCGAGGTCACTGTCCGATCCCCCAACGGGTGTCGATCCGGCCGCCGGTGAACTGCGCGCCGGTGCCCCAGAACGGGGCGAAGTTGTAGCAGCCCGAGGCGGTTCCCTCGTTCTTCGCCGTCCAGTACGTGGCGCCGTGGCTGTTCTTGCCGCGGTCGTTGACCTGGACCGCCATGGTGGCCTCGTGGACCTGGCCGGCCGTAAGGGCCTGGATTGCCGCGTACAGATCAGGGAGCTGGTTCCAGTTGATCGCCAGCTCGTACGTCGTCAGCTTGTTCGTCTCGTCGCGGGTGACGACCACCCGGCCGTCGGCGCCGGTGGTGGCGTGCGCGTCCAGCTGGCCCAGCGGAGTCGGGAGGACCGCGTTGGTCGGGTAGAACGTCTGGTAGTTCGTACCGGGCGCCAGCTGGCGGTGCAGCTCGCCGGCGCCGAAGGGCAGCGTGGCGACGAACAGGTGCGAGGCCGAGACCAGGCACTTCTCGTAGTGCGGGTCGCCGGCCAGCAGGTCGTCGGGGTTGGCGACGACGTTGAAGCCGATCTGGATGCTGTCGGCGGCGAACGGGAACAGGTACTGCCCCTGTGCCGAGGCCCATATGAGGTTCGAGGACTGCGTGTCGTCCTCGATGACCGCGCGCACGTACAGGCTCGTGCTGTCCCACGCGGTCTGGTAGGTGTACGTCTTGGTGTCGCTGACGCCGGCGAGCAGCACGGTGCTGGACATCGTGACCGGCACGACGCCGTTCCACTGGCTCGCGCTGCCGCCCACGGTGATCGAGCGGTTCGGCACGTAGGCGAGCTGGACCGTCTGCGAACCCTTCAGATGGAAGCCGTCGCGCCCCGGGATCGTCACGTCGTACCCGATCGGGTACTGGTTGTTCGGATCGACCTGCGTGGTCTGCGCCGGCCACGACACGACCTGACACTCACCCGGCGCCAGCAGCACCGGCCGGGTCGCGGTCGGCGTGCTCCAGCCGGCCGGCGGCGTCATCGTGACGTTGGCGTGCAGAGGAGCCGGGGAGACGTTCTCCACGCGCAGATCGATGGTGCTGCCGTCGCCGATCGGCTTCACGAACGACAGCGGCGTCACCTTCACCGGCTCGTCGTAGGTGAACACGGCACCCTCGGTCAGCAGCATCCTGAGATCGTTCGGCCGCAGATCCGTGTCGAAGTACAGAACCTCCCACGGGTTCAGCGGCAGCGTGACCGTGGACTTGCTGCCGTCGGCCAGCTGCGTGCCGAGGTAGTCGTAGACCCGCACGTGCCGGGCGTTGTTCAGGGTCAGCGTCCCGGTGTAGCCGACGTTCTGGTGCTCCATCGTGCCGTCGTAGAGCTGGTCGGCGTAGATCGCCGCGCGGCCCTTGCCGTCGGCGTGCTTGAACAGGAAGCCCCACGTCGACTTCGCCGTCGGGTAGAGCTCTTCGAGCAGCTGGCAGTCCTCCAGGACGCGGGTCATCGTGGAGTAGGCGACGATCGGCGCGCTCGGGCTCTTGGTCTTGTTGTCGTACATGTTGAACTCGGCGCCCGAGTACGTCGCGTCGTAGCACAGCGAGAACCAGAACACCTTGACCGGCGAGTTCTCCTCGGCCCCGGCCAGCATGTGCAGGAGGTAGTTCGGGGTCAGGGTGCGGGCTACGCCGTACTGCCGCATGGTCACCGGGTAGTCCGGGAACTGGAACGAGGCCGCCGTGCCCAGCTCCGTCTGCCACTGGCCGGCCCGGCCCTGGGTCTGGCCGTATTTCTTGTCCAGCTTGATCTGCGTCTTCGTCATCGCGTACTGCGTCGCGTCCGGATAGCCGTACGCGTGGTTCACCGAGCCGTCGATGTAGCCGGTCTTGTCCGAGCCGAGCGCGTAGACGATGTCCCGGTTGTAGGTGACCGAGCCGCCGCCGATCAGGTTCACGTCCGGGTAGTCCGGCTTGACCAGGTCCCAGATCAGCTTGGTCATGTCGCGGTAGTCCTGCGCCGTGCCGGTCGCCCAGGACCAGCCGTGCACCCACGGCTCGTTCCACAGCTCCCAGTTCTGCACCAGGTCCTGGAGCGGCGCGATGCTGTGGTACACCATCTCCGAGTGCGCGACCATGTCCTTCGGCCGGTTCTGGTACGGCAGCGGGATCGTGCCGTTGGGCAGCGGCTCCACGTTCCAGGACATGTTGTAGTTGATGCCGCCGATCGGCGTGATGCCGAGCGAGAGCCAGTTCTGGACCTCGGCGCGCGCGGCGTCGATCGCGGTCTGGTCCCAGAACACGCCGGGGGAGGGGGCGACGGTGTCCGGCTCGACGGCCACGATGCCGCGGGTCCACTTCACCCCCATGCGCGAGGCGATCTGCTGGCTCACCGCCCAGGTGCCCTCGGGCCGGATGCCGAGGCCGAACACCGAGTTCGGGCGCACCCCGGTGACCGTCTGCCGGATCACGCCGAGGCCGTGCGTGGCGGCGATCAGCACCGTGTTGTCGGACTTGGTGACGGTGACCGCCACCTGGTAGTGGTCCGGGCTCAGCGCGCCGAGCGGGATGGTGACCACGCCCGGCGTCCCGGCCGGGGCGTTGAACGGCGAGGTGCCGGTGCCCAGCTGCGTGGTGCCGCGCCGGGTCAGGGTCCAGGCGATGGCGCCGGTCATCGCCACCGTGCTGTTGAAGGTCACGACCAGCGCCGCCGGGGCGGTGCCGCTGGTCGGGTCGGCGATGTAGAGCCCTGTGGTGTCGGTGAAGTTGACGTCCACCAACGGGATGCGGACGGCTGCGGGGGCGGCGCCGGCGGCTGTCGCCGTCTCGGCATGAGCGCTTTGGCTGCCGATCATGCTTGCCGCTGCCGCGCCGGCGGTGGCCGCCGCACCGTAACCCAGCGCGCGGCGACGGCTGATCTCAGGGTTGATCATTTCTCGGGCCTCCGTGGAAGGAAGGGGTTTTCAGGCCTCTGCGATCAGCGTGATCAGGCACAGGCCGGAAGGGGGAACCGCGACGGAGAACGGCCCGAGGGCGAGGCGTGTGGTCTCCATGCGGACGGTGCGACCGCAGGCGTCTGACACGGTCAGGCGCACGTCGGCTTGGTGCGAGAGGTCGAGGACGATCCGGTCGCCGCCGGTGGCGTTGACCACAGCGGCCTCGCGGAGCCCGCGCAGGGCGAGCGGGACCAGGTGCTGTGCGCTGTGCAGGACCGCCACGACGCGCTCGGCGTCGGACGCGGTCACCAGGGAGTAGAGCTCGTCGGGACGGCTGGCGCGCAGTCGGCCGCGGGTCAGCAGCTCGCGGCGCTCGCGCCAGAAGCCGAGCCAGAAGGCGGTCATGGCGCGGTGCTCGGCGGGCAGGTCGCCGAGCCGCATCGAGAGCTGCGGGATGGTGTGCAGGACCGCCAGCAGCTGCCGGGCGGCCTGCTCCGGGGTGCCGGTCGCGTCCCACATCAGCATGTCGGAGTGGATCGCGGCGTCCGGCGCGAGCAGCGCCAGGTCCAGGGACTTCACGCGGTTGGCGACCGCGTCGGCCGGGCAGTCGCTGGCGCGCAGCAGGTTGGCGTACTCGAGCATCGCAGGGCCCGTGTACGGCTGACGGAACTCGATGAGGAAATCGGTACCGCGTACGGCGCGGAGCCGGTCGCGCAGGGCGGCGAGCATCGTGTGCATCGCGGTGCCGACGTCCGGGATCCAGTCCTCGGCGGCCGTGTCCGCGTACATCTCACTCGCGTACGCCGAGGCGGAGTCCAGGAAATCCATCTTCAGGCCGTCGAGTCCGTACTCCTCGATCAAGCGCGCGCAGCTCTCGACGACGAACTCGCGGACCCGGGCGTGGCGCGGATCCAGGACGTGGCACCGCCATTCGGGCCGGGCGTGCGGCGCGAGCTCGGCGAGTGTTCTGCTTGCCGCGCTGTTCTGGCCGAGCAACAACGGCGCGATCCAGGCCATGTACTTCAGCCCGGTCTGGTGGATCTCGGCGACGTGCGCGGCGAAGTCGGGGAACTTCTCGGAGTCCGGCTCCCAGTCGCCGCAGCCGGAGTAGCCGCCGCCGGTGCCGCCGCGCTGCCAGCCGTCGTCGAGGATGAGGAGTCCGCACCCTGCCTCGGCGGCCAGCTTGGCCTCGGCCTCGATCGCCGACGCGCTCACGTCTTGGTGGTAGGAGTACCAGGTGGAGTAGGTCGCGGTCCGGCCGGCGTCCGGCACAGGCAACGGTGTCTCAGAGGCCTGCCAGCGCGCCAGGTCGCGCAGCGCGTCGGCGTGCGGCTGTCCGGGACCGGCTATTCGGATCCGGCAGACCTCGCCGGGCTCCAGGTCCACGGCCAGCCAGATCCCGAACCGGCCGGTGCGCTCCCCGACGCCGAACCTCACGTGCGTGGTCGCGACCAGACGGTCGGTGGCGTAAGCGAGCAGCGAGTTTCCAGCGGCGTCGTAGAGACAACCCAGCGGCGCCGAGTCGAACAGGCCGACCGCGCGCCAGCCGGTCATCCAGTCCGCGGCCAGGTGGCGGTCCCAGCCGGCGGCCGGGTGCCAGTAGCCGACGGCGCCGCCGAGCGGGATGTCCAGGCGTACCAACGTTGTCCCCGGCATCCCACCGGCGAGCTCGACGACACCGCCCTCGGATTCCGCGGTGAGGACCGGTTCCGCGCCCGGAGTCAACCGTGTGACGACGGTACCTCGCACCTCAACGGCGCTACCGTCGTTCCACAGCCGACGCGGGTCGGGAAGGGAGGTCATCACTGTTCCTCTCAAGGGATTGGCTGGAACCATAGTCACGCCGAGACAACGTTGTCCAGAGTTTCAGCGAAGGAAAGGAAAGCGCATTCCGATGTTCAGCCCAGAGATATTCGCCCCCTGCGACGCTCAGGTCGGGGAGGGGCCGGTGGTCGAGCAGGCGGCCGGACGCCTGGTCTTCGTGGACATCCCGCAGGGCCGGCTGATGGAGGCTGACCTGTGGGAACCCGGTCCCGCGACAGAGATCACGAGGATCGGGATGAGCCTCGGCGCGGTGGCTCCGCGGCGCGGCGGAGGCTGGGTCGCGGCGTGTGCGAAGGGTTTCGGGACACTGAGACCGGACGGCGACTTCTCCGTCGAGCATCCAGTGCTGGCTGATCCGGCGTTGCGGATGAACGACGCCAAGTGCGACTCAGCAGGACGTTTCTGGGCAGGCAGCACGGAACTGTCCTTCGATCCGGGTCGCGGAGCGCTGCATTGCTGGGACCCGCAGCACGGAGTCCGAACCGTGGTTGAAGGACTGACGTTGCCGAACGGCCTGGGCTGGAGCCCCGACGACACCGTCTTCTACCTGGCCGACAGCATGCGGCACGTGGTGTTGACGGCCGAATTCGACGTGCACACCGGAACGCTCGGCACTCTCAGGGAACTGATACACATCGACGGCGGGCTGCCGGACGGACTGTGCGTCGACGAGGACGGTTGCCTGTGGCTCGCCGTCTGGGGCGCCGCTGAAGTGCGGCGATACGATCCGCGCGGCCGCCGACTCGCCACCGTGCGTTTCCCGGTCTCGCAACCTTCATCGTGCGCGTTCGGCGCGGACGGTGTACTCTTCGTGACTTCGGCCATTGAAGGTACCGACGCAGCTCGCGAGCCTTTGGCGGGCTCGGTTTTCGCCGTCGACGTCGGAGTGTGCGGAGTGCCGGCAGGTATATTCGAGGTCTGATTTAATCGAGAGTGCGCGCGTCGGCTACGCCGTGCCGGTTTCAGCCGGCGCTGCGCACTACCAGCTCGGTCGGAACCACGATCGTCTTGGGCCGTGACCGGTCCCCGGCGATCCGGTCGAACAGCAGCTGGGCCCCGATGCGTCCGATCTCGCGGACGTCGTAGGAGACCACGGTCAGCGGATACGGCACGAACGCGGCGGTCTCGAAGTCGTCGAACCCGACCAGCTCCACCTTCGCCGACCGGCCGCCCAGCGCGCCGAGCGCGCCGAGCACCAGCCGGTTGTTCAGCGCGAACACCGCGGTCGGCGGCTCGGGACCGTCGAGCATCGCGTTCACCGCCGCCGTGGCGTCGGCGACGGTGTGCACGCCGTACTTGATCAGGTCCGGCCGATAGGGCAGCCCGGCCTGTTCCAGCGCCTTCTCCGCCGCCGCCAGCCGCTCGGCCATGGTGGAGATGCTCAGCCAGTCCGAGACCACCCCGATCCGGGTGTGCCCGGCGGCGGCCAGGTGCTCGATCGCCGTGCGGGCGCCGGCCGCGTTGTCGATCAGCACCGTGTCCGCGCGCAGGTTGCGCGGCGGCCGGTCCAGGAACACGATCGGCGTGCCGCGCTCGATCTCCGGGCGCAGGTAGACGTGGTCGGCGTCGGCCGCCGGGACCACCAGCAGCCCGTCCACGCGCCGCTCGCACAGCTCCAGCAGCAGCTTGCGCTCGCGGTCGGCGTCCTCCTCGGAGCTGGCCGTGATCAGCAGGGTGTCGCGGTCCAGCGCGTACTGCGCCGCGGCCGCGGCTATCCCGGCGTAGAACGGGTTCCCCAGGTCCTCGATGAGCAGGCCCACCGTCGCCGAACTGCTGCCGGCCCGCAGGTTGCGGGCCATGTCGTTGCGGCGGAAGCCGAGCTCGGCGACGGCGGCGTTGACCTTGACCACCAGCTGGGGGTCCACGGTGGGCACGTTGTTCACCACCCGCGAGACGGTCTTCAGGCTGACGCCCGCGATCCGTGCCACGTCCGCCATCGTCGGGCGGCGTGCTTCCCCGCCCGCGCTGGGCGTGCTCATGCTCAAGGCGGTCCGGTTCCTTCCGGCGACACGGCGCCGGGCCCGGTGCCTACGTTGTCTCGTGTCGCTACTGTAGCGCCTCCAGGGTAAACGTGAAGCTGGCGGGCATGGCCTCCAGGCGGTGCCGCGGTTGCAGGGGATGGCCGCACGACGCGCTTCCGACGCCGTGGTGTGCGTGGTCCACATGGACGTGCAGGCGCCCGGAGGGGACCAGCTCGTCGGGATGCCGTGCGGCTTCCAGCGCCGCGGTGCTCCACGGCCGCACGGCGAGGTCGAAGTGCGGGGCGCCGGAAAGCAGCAGGCCGGTGCCGTCCGCGCGGGTCAGCGAGGCCCGGCGGACCTGGTGCCGGTTGCCGTTCTCCTGCGGGAACAGGTAGGGGGTCTGCAGGTCCCGAACAGAGCTCTGATACTGGCCGACGCGCACCGCCGACCGGCTGTCCCGGTACGCCTCGCCGGGCCCGAGCCCGTACCAGCTCACGGTGTCCAGCTCGCCGGGCAGCTGGAAGGAGACCCCGAAGCGCGGGATCGGGCACGGCCACGGCCGGTTCGGCGCGGTGTGCACGGTCAGGCTCAGCCGGGTGTCGGTCGCCGCCCAGATGTAGGTGACCTCCAGGTGGTGGTCCAGGCCGACCGGTCCGACGCGAGTCGTGACGGTGAAGGCGTCGGGCTCGCACTCCACGCCGCGCACGTCGTGCACCAGCCGGTCCAGTCCGGCGGCCTGCCAGGTTTCCAGCAGCGGCGGTGCGGTGAAGGAGGACCAGCGCTCGTTGTCGATCGGGGCGCGCCACAGGTCCAGCGCGAAGCCCTCGATCGCCAGTCCGGCCAGGCCCAGCAGCTCCCCGGAGGAGGCGTCGAAGGTGGCCGCGCCGAGCGTGACGGTGTCGCCGAGGCGTTGCGGCGTCAGGTAGTCCGCGGCCGCGTCGCCGCGGTCGATCGTGGCGCTGCCGAACGACGTGCCGCCCGGCGTGGAGGCCGCCAGCAGCGCGTCGGCGGCCAGCGCGACGGCCTGGTCCACCAACGGATCGGCGTCGCTGAACGGGGCGTCCTCCAGCTCGACCTGGCCCCAGGCGACCACGTGCCCGGCCGGCGCCCAGGCCTCGTCGGCGGCCAGCACGGCCTCCAGGATGAGCCAGCGCTCGCCGGGGCCCGCGGCGTCGGCGGCCTTCGTCAGCTCCACCGGGTGCCGGAAGCGGTGCGTGGCGCCCGGCGGGATCGGCGGGACCGGGAGTTCGTCCTGCGCGATGAGGTCGCCGTCGATCTCCAACCGCCAGCTCCAGCGCAGGTATCCGGTGTCCCGGGTGTGGTGCAGGTTGCGGATCGTGTCGCCCTCGACGCGGACCGGCTCGCAGAGTTTGCCGTACTCCAGCAGGCCCGGCGAGGGCGTGCGGTCCGGGAACAGCAGGCCGTCGGCGACGAAGTTGCCGTCGTGCACCCGCTCGCCGAAGTCGCCGCCGTAGGCGTAGTGCGCGCCCTGCGCGACGCCGTGGTCGATCCACTCCCAGATGAACCCGCCGGCCAGCCGGGGATGCGACTCGAACAGGTCGCGGTATTCCAGCAGGCCGCCGGGGCCGTTGCCCATCGCGTGCGCGTACTCGCAGAGGACGAACGGCAGCGACCGCCGGTGCGCGTCCACGGTCGGGTCGACCGTCATCGGCTCCTGATACACCCCGGTGGCGGCCACGTGGTCGTAGTTCGAGTACATCCGCGAGTACAGGTCCACGTAGGAGGAGTCGCGGTCGCCCTCGTAGTGGATCAGCCGGTCCGGGTCGCGCTCCCGGATCCACGCGGCCATCGCGGCCAGGTTCTCGCCGCTGTCGCACTCGTTGCCCAGCGACCAGATCACCACGCTCGGGTGGTTCTTGTCCCGCTCGACCATCCGCTCGGCGCGGTCCAGCAGCGCTTCGCGCCACTCCGGGTCGGCGACCGGGTTGCCGCGCCAGCCAGCCAGCGCGAAGCCGTGCGTCTCCAGGTCGCACTCGTCGACGACCCACAGGCCGTACTCGTCGCACAGGTCCAGGAACCGGGAGTCCGGCGGGTAGTGCGAGGTGCGGACCGCGTTGATGTTGTGCCGCTTCATCAGCAGCACGTCCTCCAGCATCGTCTCCGGGCTCAGCGTGCGGCCGGTGAGCGGATGCCACTCGTGCCGGTTCACGCCGCGGAACTTCAGCGGCTTGCCGTTGGCCAGCAGGACGCCGTCGGCGGTCTCGACGCGGCGGAAACCGATCCGGACCGGGACGCGCTCGCCGGCGCTGACCAGCTCGCCGGTGTACAGCCGCGGCCGCTCGTCGCTCCACGGCTCGACGTGCGCGATGACGAACGGGCCGGCCGGGTCGGCGTCGGCGATGCCGAGGTCGGGGACGGTCAACCGGGCGGTTCCGGCGGCGGTGTGGACGTCGACGCGCAGCGTGCCCGCGCCGGTCGCCGGGTCGAAGTCGGCGTGGACGAAGAAGTCCGATATCCCGTCGCGCGGCCGCTCTAGGATCGCCGCCGACCGGAAGATGCCGGACAGCCACCACATGTCCTGGTCTTCCAGGTAGGTGCCGGCCGACCACTGGTGCACGCGGACCGCGATCACGTTGCGCCGCCCCGGATCCAGCACCGCCGAGACGTCGAACTCGGTGGGCAGCCGCGAGCCCTTGCCGTCGCCGAGCAGCGTGCCGTTCAGCCAGACCGCGAAGCAGGAGTCGACGCCCTCGAAGCGCAGCCGCGCGCCCTCGGCGTGGAAGTCGGCGGGCACGTCGAAGGCGTACCGATACTCGCCGGTCGGGTTCTCGCGCGGGACGTGCGGCGGGTTCAGCGGGATCGGGTAGGTGACGTTCGTGTACGCCGGGGCGCCGTAGCGCGGCTCGCCGGGCACGCCGTCCAGCTGCCAGCACGACGGGACGGCGATCAGGTCCCAGCCGGCGTCGTCGAAGTCCGGGGCGTGGAAGCCCTCGGTGGTGTCGTGCAGCCCGGCGGCCAGCCGGAACCGCCACCGGCCGTCCAGGCCCAGCGTCGCGGCGTCGGAGGCGAAGGCCGCGCGCGGGGCCAGCCGGCCGGTGCCGGGGGAGCGGTCCTCGACGTAGGCGCAGTGCTTTTTGCGGGGCGAGTGCTGGTTGAGGGAGGTCTGTGGGGTCATCGAGCGGGCCACATCCTTTGATTCATCAGGGTTCTCGAATGACAGGGTTCTCAGATGAGGGTGCGCGGCGGTGCGGTGGACTTGCGCACCATGAGGCGGCCGGCCATGACCGTCTCGGTGTTCTGCGCGTCCTTGCCGTCGAGCATGTCGAGCAGGATCTGGGCCGCACGCCGTCCGAGGTCCACGCTCTGCAGCGCGACGCTGGTCAGCGGGGTCTCGCCGAGCACGGCGGCCGAGGTGTCGTCGAACCCTGCGATCGAGACGTCGCCGGGCACGCTCTTGCCGTTCTCGCGCATCCAGCGCAGGACGCCCAGGGCCATCGCGTCGTTGAAGGCGAAGACGGCGGTCGGCGGGTTGGGGAGGGTCATCAGCTGCTGCGCGCCGGCGTGCCCGGATTCGAAGGTGAAGTCGCCGTGGACCTCCAGCTCCGGCGTGGGTTCCAGGCGCGCGTCGGCGAAGGCACGCCGGACGCCGCGCAGCCGGGCGGCCATCGCCAGCCGGCTCTCCGGCGGTCCGTTGACCACGCCGATCCGGCGGTGGCCCAGCGCCAGCAGGTGCTGCGCGACCGCGTAGGCGCCGCCCTCGTCGTCGGGGTGCACCATGGCCAGGTCGTCCTCGGTGTAGCCGATCACCACGACCGGGTAGCCGAGCTCCACCAGGTGCGGCAGCGCGGCCGTGCCCCCGCCGCCCTCGACGATCAGGCCGTCGACCAGCCGGCGCCGGTCGAAGCGGCGGTAGGCGGAGGCGGGGTCCTTGGAGGCCTCGCGGGTGGACAGCAGCATGCCGTAGCCGCGGGCCGCCAGTTCCTGCTCCGCGCCGGTCATCATGCGGATCAGGTGGTCGTTGGCGAAGGCGAAGCCGGGGTCGTGCGGGATCACCAGGCCGACCACCTCGGTGCGGCCGCGGGCCATGGCCCGGCCGCCGGCGCTGGGGCGGTAGCCGAGCTCCGACATCGAGGTGACGACGCGCTCGCGGACCGCGTCGGTGACCGTCGGGTCGCCGTTCACCACGCGGGAGACCGTCTGGTGCGAGACCCCCGCGTGTTCCGCGACGCTGCGCATGGTCGGCCGTGCTGGCATCCCCTCCTCCTCCCCGGGATGGACGTTCAGTCCTACCTGATCTACTGTCGATCCTCGCTGAATGAACGCTCACTTTACAAGTGTTGGGGGATCGCCGACGATGCCTGGTTCCGACACCGCCCCGGACGACTTCGACGCATTCTGGTGCAAGGGCATCGAGGTCGCGCGCTCGCTCGGCGGCAAGCCGTCGGCCGAGCTCGTCGACACCGGTCTGACCACGATCACCACCCAGGACGTGACGTTCCCCGGCTACGGCGGCGAGCCGGTGCGCGCTTGGCTGCACCTGCCCCGGCACACGGACGGGCCGCTTCCGGTGGTGGTGCGCTACATAGGCTACGGCGGTGGACGGGGATTGCCGCACGAAGACGTGTTGTGGGCCAACGCCGGCTATGCCTACTTCGTGATGGACACGCGCGGGCAGGGGTCGGATTGGGGTTTGGGCGACACCGCTGATCCGCATGGATCAGGGCCCGCATATCCGGGGTTCATGACGCGCGGCATTGGTGACCCGGAGGATTACTACTACCGGCGCGTGACGATCGACGCGGTGCGGGCCGTGGACGCCGTGGCGGCGTTCGGCGAGGTGGATCCGACGCGGATCTCGGTGGTGGGGACGAGCCAGGGCGGGGGACTGGCGCTGGCGGTCGCGGGGCTGCATCCGGGGGTGCGGGCGGCGATGATCGATGTTCCTTTTCTGTGCGACTTCCCGCGCGCCGTTCACAGCGCCGAGCGGGGGCCGTATACGGAACTCGCGGCGTATATGCGGATGCATCGCGGTTCCGTCTCCGCGGTTCAGGAGACGTTGGCGTATTTCGACGGGGTGAGCCATGCGCGAAGTGCCACTGCTCCGGCCATGTTCTCCGTGGCGTTGAAGGACGACATATGTCCGCCTTCAACGGTGTATGCGGCCTACAACGTCTATGGCGGGCCGAAGGAGATCGTGGAGTACGAGTTCAACAACCATGAAGGTGGCGGCAGTTTTCACGCCGCGGTGCAGCTTCGGTGGCTGGCACGGTTGCATCGGGCGTTGGAAACAGACTGTTGACAGTAGGGTCGCTCGAACCTACCTTCGTCAGTGCCCTCAAGTGAACGCTCACTTTACAGTCGTTCTAGGGAGCTTGGCATGGAGGATTCGAAGGGAATGACGCGTCGGCGGCTCATTGTGAGCAGCGCCGGTGCGGTGATCGCGGGCGGGGTCGCGACGGCCCTGCTCGGTGAGACAGCCACAGCCCAGGCGGCGCCGGCCGCCGCCGGCGCCACCTTCCCGACTCTGAACGTCACCACCTCGTGGGTGGGGAACACGTACGCCGGCGCCACGCAGTGGATGCAGGACTTCCTGTTCAACATCGCCGTCACGGCCGACGGCACCGTCTACACCAACTCCTTCTGGGACGAGGGCGGCGATGAGGCCGGGATCTACAAGGACGGCAAGGTCGTCGGCAACAGCCACAGCGCGAACGGCGACGCGGTGGCGGTGAACAGCAAGAACGCTTTCCTGACGGTCGGCAACGGGCTGACCGCGTTCTCGCTGGCCGGGGTCGCGAGCACGGTGACGTTCGCCGTCGGCAGCCCGCCGGCCGCGGCCGCCGCGACCGACACACAGGTGGTCGCCACCGACCGGGTGCAGAACCGGGTCATCGTGTTCGACGCCGCGACCGGCGCGATCGTGCGGACCTGGGCGGTGAACATGCCCGGCGCCGTGGCGATCGACCCGAAGAGCGGCGACGTCTGGGTGGTCTCCGGAGTCACCCGCGACACCAACGACGGCCACTTCTGGCACGTGGGCGCGAACGGCCCGGCGACGGTGCTCGGCTTCACCAACACCGGCACCGCGCTGCCCGGCACGATCGCCGGTCCGGCCGCCGACTGGCTGCCGACCTCGCTGGCGATCGACGTCAACGGCAACCTGCTGGTCGGCGACAACGGGCCGCTGCGGCAGGTGCACACGTACACCGGGCTCCTCTCCCCGAAGCCGACGCTGGCCAGGAGCCTGGGCCGGCCCGGCGGGATCGGCAGCGGCACGCCGGGAGTGCCGGACACGAACAAGTTCTGGGGGATCTCCGGCGTCGGCGGGGACGCGGCCGGCAACGTGTACGTCGGCATGAACGAGTTCGGGACCTGGCTGCGCAAGTACGACCCGAGCGGCAACCTGGTGTGGCAGCTGGTCGGGCAGGAGTTCGTGACGTCAGGGGACTTCGACCCGGCGTCGAACGCGCTGGACATCTACAGCCCGCACGCGCACTACCGCATGGACTACAGCAAGGCGCCGGGCAGCGACTCGACGTGGATGGGCTACACCCTGGACTCGGTGAAGTACCCGCAGGACCCGCGGCTGTTCATGATCGGGCACCAGCACCACATCACGTCGGCGTTCGTGCGGCGCTTCAACGGGACGCTGTACATGTACACGACCGGCATGTACAGCGGCGAGCTGGTGATCCACCGGATGCAGGGCGAGATCGCCGTCCCCTCGGCCGCGATCTTCAAGGCGCACTTCACCGACGCCCCGAACTGGCCGCCGTTCCAACCCGCCACCGGCGAGTGGATCTGGCGCGACGCCAACGGCGACGGGGCGTTCACAGCGGACGAGTACACGACGAACAACGGCCTCAGCGCGCCGAGCAACTGCTGGGTGTGGTTCGTCGACGACAAGGGCGACGTGTGGGAGGGCGGCGATCGCAACCTGCGGCGGTATCCGTTGCAGGGCTTCGACAGCCACGGCAACCCGATCTACGACTACGCACACCTGGTGACGACGGCCCTGCCGGCCCCGTTCAAGCCGGTGCGGCGGCTGTACTACGACGTGGCGACGGACGTGATGTACGTGTCCGGATACACGGCGGCGCAGCCGTTCGAGAACGCGCACTGGAAGGAGTGCGGCAAGGTCCTGGCGCGTTACGACAAGTGGAGCACCCTGGACCCGGCGACGGCGACGCCCACCTGGCAGATCCTGCTGCCGTGGGACGAGACGGTGCAGCCGGTGGCCACGACCCCGGTGAGCTGGCAGCCGGCGGGGGAGTACATCTTCGTGTGCGGGATCGCCACGCGGGGGTTGGTGTGGGTGCTGAAGGCGTCGGACGGTTCAGCGGTCGGGATGTGGGAGCCGAGCGCGATCGTGGGGCCGCCTTCGGCGTACGGGCCTACGGGGTGGGTGGACGTTCCGTATGGGCTGAACGCTGCGGTGGGGGCGGATGGGACTTATCACGTGACGGTTGAGGATGATTTGAAGAACAAGATTCTGGTTTATAGCTGGAAGCTGTGAGGGTTTTGCGGTGAGTGAGTGAGTGAGTGAGTGAGGTGAGTTCGGCCCCGGCTTCTTCGCGCGCTTGATGGGAGTGCTGCGGGGAGGCTGGGGTTTTTGGTGGGCGATGGTCGGGGCGGTCTGGGCATCGCGCTGGCGGCTGGTCTGTGGTTTTAAGAGCCTTTTTTACGGCTTCGCCTAAGGTTTGGTGACCTCGCTGGGGGACGCAGTTCGGTGGTGTGCCGCTGGTTGCGCTGGCGGCCGGCGGGTAATGCTGGACACGACCGCGCACCGGTCCGAGTCACTGCGCACACGTCAGGTGGGCGGGTCGCGGCCGCGTGTGGTGGGTGCCTGAAAGTCAAGAGCAGGCGCCTCCGGCGGGGGCACTCGAGACTCTGAGGGATCCCCAACCCCCCGCGTCGGCGGCGGTTTGTGTGTTGGTCGCCTCGTCCCGGATCCCTCGTCGCTGTCGTCGCCCGGAGGGAACCATCCCGGCCTGGCGGTGTCCAGCCGGATCGCACGCTGCTGTGGTCGGGTCGCGTTCGGCCGGACACCGCCAGTCCGGGCTGGTTGTGCAAGCACCGCCGACAGCGACGAGGGATCCGGGACAACCCCACCTGTGGGAAGGATTCCCGCATCTCGGGCACGCCATGTCACCACCCGCAGGTGTACGCGCCCGAGTGGACCATGTCCACACCACACGCGGGGTTGTCCCGGGTTCCCCGTCGCGTCGGCGGGCGTAGCCAAGCTGACCGGGCCGGTGGTGTCAAGTCGCACGAGGCTGGACCACAGCAGCAGGGGTCCGACTTGATACCACCGGACCGGTCTGCTTCCGTGAGGCGACGATGCGACGGGGAACCCGGGACACAGGCGACCACAAGCAGCATCCGGCAGCAGACAGCGCGGCCCCCCTCCCCGGAGCGAGTGCCGCTCGCCGCGCAGGCGCCGCCGGAGGCCCTGCCCTTGACTTTCGGTGCCCACCACACGCGGCCGCCAGCCGCCAGACCAAACGTGTGCGCAGTGACTCGGACCCGTGCGCGGTCGTGCACACGAACAACCGCCGGCCGCCAACGCAACCAGCGAGGCACCACCGAACTGCGCCACCCAGCGGATCCTTCTTAAACCCGTGCGAAGCCGTAAGAAAACGCCCTTGAATGTCAACCCACAAACAAACCGCACCTACCAGCACCCACACATAGGTCAGAAGCGCCTGAAAATCGCCTGTAAAGCTACAGATCAGCCGCAACCGCAACCAACCAGCGCACCAAGCCCCAGCCAGCGCCCCCAAAAGCGAAAGCGCGGTAGGCCGAAGCCCGCCGCGCCATCGTCGTACCGTCGAACCGTTCGCTGAGGCCTAGGCCCCGGCCCCCGGCCCGATCTGCTTCTTCGCGTCGCCGGACGCGATCTCGTTCCGGAGCCGCGCCATCTCGTTCTCCACGCCGGAGCCGGCCGAGAGGGCATCGAGTTCGCGCGTGATGTCGTCCTTGCCGTAGCCGGTGGGGTCGTTCAGGACGCCGGAGGCGGTGAGTTCGTCCAGGGCGGCGCCGCGGGCCTGGAGTTGGGCCGTTTTGTTCTCGGCGCGCTCGATGGCCATGTTGACGTCGCCCATCTCCTCGGAGATGCCGCTGAAGGCTTCGCCGATCTGGGTGGTCGCCTGGGCTGCGGCGTAGGTGGCCTTGATCGTCTCCTTCTTGGTGCGGAAGGCGTCGACCTTGGCCTGCAGGGACTGGGAGGCTCGGACGAGCTTTTCCTCTTCTGCCTGCAGGGCGTTGTACTGCTGCGTCATGTCCTCGATCTGCTGCTGGAGCGGGCCGCGGCGGACCAGGGCCTCGCGGGCCAGGTCTTCGCGGCCGATCTCGAGGGCGCGCTTGGCCTGCTCGCCGCGCTTGTCGTAGTCCGCCTGCAGTTGCTTGAGCTGGATCTCCAGGCGCTTGCGGCTCGTCGCCACCTCCGCGACGCCGCGGCGCACCTTCTGCAGCAGCTCCAGCTGCTTCTCGTAGGACAGGTCGAGCTGTTCGACCGGATTTTCGCGGCGTTCAAGGGCCGCGTTGGCTTTGGCCTCGACGACCAGCTTCATCCGCTTCATGACGCCGCTCATAGACGCTCCCCGCCCCCTTCGATGCATGGGCCCCTACGCATGGCACGGCCCGGGGCTCCACAGGGGCCGGGGCCGGGGTACGGCAGAGTAGGGACGTTTCATGGGATCAACGCTTCCGTGGTGACCGTGGTTCCCAGGATAGACCGGGTGGAATCTCCTTCGGCACCCGTGGTGCGCCCGATTCCGCGCTGTGCGAGGTAGGCCCCCGCCAGCACGATCACGCCGCCGGCGATCTGCGTCGCCGACAGCCGCTCGCCGAGTGTGATCCAGGCCACGACGGTCGCCGATGCCGGCTCGACGTACGCCAGTCCCGCCGCCACCGTCGCCGACAGCCGCTGCACCGCCGCCGCGCCGGTGAGGTAGGACAGGACCGTGCTGATCAGCACGATGAGAGCGGCCAGCGTCCAGCCCGGCAGGTGGTGCGAGCCCATCGGGACCGAGCGCCCCAGGATGTGCCAGGGCGCGGACCACGGTGCGGCCAGCGGGGTCAGCGCCACCATGCCGACGCTCATGCCGCCGGTGGTGAGGGTCAGCGGGTCGACCGTGCCGGACAGTCGGTCGATCACCAGGAAGTACGTCGCGTTCCCGGCGCCGGCGCCGAGGCCGGCCGCCAGGCCCACGGCGTCCAGGTGCACCCCGGACCAGATCTGCACCACGATCGCCAGTCCCAGCATCGCCACCCCGACGCCGATCGCCGACTCGCGCGCCACGTGCGTGTGCCGCACCAGCTTCTCCCAGCCGACCACCAGCACCGGCCCGGTGAACTCCAGCAGGATCGCGATCCCGACCGGCAGCCGCGAGGCCGCCACGAAATACAGCACCTGGCACGCCGCGACCGCCACCAGTCCGTAGATCACGATCGGCCACTTGTTCCGCGCCATCGTCGCCAGCTGCCCGGGCCGCCGCAGCGCCAGACACAGCGCGACCAGCACCACGACCGTCCCGATCAGCCGCATCCACACCGCCTGCAGCGGGCTGAACCCGGCGGCGATCAGGGCCTTGCCGAACGGACCGCCGGCCCCGAAGGCCACCGAGGAGACCACGCCGAACAGGACGCCGGCCGTGGCGCGGTTGACGGAAACGGGGCTGCTCACATCCGGAAGAGTAATAGGCGCGGAGTGCTTTTGTCCTTGACGATCACCAGGCGAGGCCGAGTCGTGATCAGCTGTGCCCGCGAGCCGAGCAGCTCACGCGAGCAGCCGGACCGCCTCGGCGAACGCCTCCGGCGCCTCCTGCGGCACGTTGTGCCCGACCCCCTCCACCTTCCGGTACTCGAAGCGCCCGATGAACAGCTCCCGGTCCCCGGAATCGGCGAACGCCGGCCCGCCGACCCCGTCCGCCCCGGCCTCCAGCACCACGGTCGGCACCGCGATCTCGGTCCCGAACGCCAGCCGCTCCTCGATCGCCCGATACCGCGGATCACCCTCGGCCAGGCCGTACCGGTGCCGGTAGGAATGGATGACCACTTCCACGAAGTCGGGGTTGTGCAGGCTCGGCGCACTCGCCGGGAACTCGGCCGAAGCGGCCTGCCACGTCGGCGACCACGTCCGCCACAGCAACTCGCACAGTTCCTCGCGGTTCCGCTCCAACCCGCGCCGCCCGCGCTCGCTGTGGAAGTAGTACTGGTACCAGTACGTGGCCTCCCACTCCGGCTTCGACGGCTCGCAGGAGTGCGCGATGTCCTGCACGTTGAACCCGTCGACCGTGACCAGCCCGCGCACCCGCTCCGGCCACAGCGCCGAGACGATGCACGCCGCCCGCCCGCCCCAGTCGTAGCCGCCGACGATCGGCCGGTTCAGCCGCAGCGCGTCGATGAAGTCGACCAGGTCCTGGCCGATGGCGCCCTGCTGCCCGGACCGCAGATCGGCCTCGGACAGGAAGCGCGTCCTGCCGAAGCCCCGCAGATACGGTGCGTATACCGAATAACCACCTTGCGCAACCAGCGCTGCGGCGACCTTGTCGTAGGCCCGGACGTCATAGGGGAAGCCGTGGAGCAGGACGACGGGAATCCCCGAGGGGTCCCCTGCGTGTTCATAGGCGATGTCGAGAACGGGCGTCGCTACGTGATCCAACGCAGTGAAGGTCATGAGGAGAGCTTCGCATAATCCCTGGCGTAAGCCTCGAAGAAAGCTGCCTCTGCCAGCACCGAACTCCGCAGTTCAGACAGCAGTACACGCTCGTTGGGCCCGTGCAGCTGGCACGCCGCGTCTTCGGCCCCGAACAACAGGATCTCAGCATTCGGAACCGCTTTCGAGAGCCCGTTCACCAACGGGATCGCGCCGCCGCTCGCGGCCTGCGTCGCGGCCGAACCCCACGCGGCCGCCAGCGCGGTCGCAGCAGCCTGATATGCCGGTCCGCCGGTCCGGGCGGCGAACCCGGGGCCCGCGTCCTGGGGCGTCACGGTCAGCTCGACGCCGAACGGCTTGACCGCCTCCAGATGCCGGACCAACGCCTGCTGCGCTTCCTTCGGGTCCTGCCGCGGATGGATCCGCAGGTTCACCAGAGCCCTGGCATACGGCACGACGGCCAGCGCCGCGGTGTCGACGGCCGGCGCGTCCAGGCCGACCACCGTGACCGCCGGGCCGCTCCACAGCCGCTCGCCGAGGCCGCCGGTGCCCAGCAGCGGCGTGCCGGGCTCGACGGTGGCCAGCGCGCGGAACTCCTCGTCGGTGTACGCGGTGCCGGACCACGGCTCGCGGCGCAGGCCCGGCACGGCCACGTCGCCCTTGTCGTCGTGCAGCGTGGCCAGCGCGGCGATCAGGGTGAGCAGCGCGTCGGGGGCGGCGCCGCCGTACAGGCCGCTGTGCCGCGCCTCCTTCAGCGTGCGGACCTCCACCAGCACCTCGGCGTCCCCGCGCAGCGCGGTGGTCAGCGTCGGGGTGCCGGGGCGGATGTTGCCCATGTCGGCGATGACCATCGCGTCGCAGGCGAACGCGGCCGGGTTCTGCGGCGGGTAGTCGTCCAGGACGCTGCCGTACTCCTCCTGGCCTTCCAGCACCAGGCGGATGCCGACCGGCGGGCGGCCGTCGAAGGCGCGCAGCGCGCCGAGGTGCACGGCCAGGTTCGACTTGTCGTCGGCGATGCCGCGGCCCCGGATGGCCGGGCCGTGCTCGGGGTCGGTGTACTCCGTCGGGGTGAAGGGCGGGGAGGCCCACGCCGCCTCGTCCCCGGGCGGCTGGACGTCGTAGTGCCCGTAGAGCAGGACCGTCGGGGCCTGCGGCGTCGGCGGCGGGATGTAGCCGGTGATGATCGGCGAGGTGTCGGGCAGCCGCAGGTCCGCCAGGTCCTGGACGCCCGCCTCGCGCAGCAGGTCGACCAGCAGGTCGTGGCACTCGACGACCTTCTCCTGCGGATAGCCGGGGAAGGCGATCGAGGGGATCGCGGCCAGGCGCTTGAGATCGGCGGCGACACCGGGCATCAGGGCGTCGACTTTGGCGGTGAGCTGCGCGATGTCCATGCGGTCAGTAACTCACACCCAACCGCGGCGCGCCGCCTGAGCGCCGATCTGGAAGCGCGACGCGGCCCCGAGCCGGACCGCCAGATCGGCGACGCGGCGGCGCACGGTGCGCTCGCTGATGCCGAGCTGGCGCGCGATGACGTCGTCCTTCATCCCCGCGTTCAGGCACTGCAGGATCGCGTGGTCCTCGGCGAGCAGATCCGGGTTCGCTCCCGCCCGCGGCGCGAACAACGGCACCGCCTGCGTCCACACCGCCTCGAACAGCGCGATCAGTGCCTCGCAGAGCCCGGAGGCGTGCACGACGGCGCAGCGCGAGTCGGCGTCGCCGGCCCCCGGCTCGGACAACGGCAGGATCGCCTCCCGCCGGTCGGCGACGACGAGCTTGGTCGGCAGCGCCGGAGCGGCGCGCGCCTGCTCGCCGAGCTGGACGAGCGCTCGTACCCGGTTGGTGCGGTCAGGGTGGTCCAGCACCTCGGCCGCGTAGACGGCGCGCACGGCGACACCCCGCGCCAACGCGCCGGTCTCCGCCTCGGAGTCGCCGTAGTTGGACGCGACGTATGGCGGCGTGTCGAAGGCGAGGATCTCGGTGTCGGCGCGCGCCATCAGATCGTGGAACCGCGCGGCGATGGCCGAGCGCCCGACGATCGCCTCGACCGGCCGCGCCGCCCCGGTGCGCACCGCGCGGTCGTGGAAGCTGGCCGACAGCTCGTCGATGGTCTGGGTCAGCCGGTCCAACTCGGTCCGCCGCTCCCGCAACAGCCCGGTGAGCGCCACGCGCGGGTCGACCGGCACCACCGCCAACCCGTCGCGCAGCGCGAGCCCGAGCTCGGTGAGGCGGCGGACGCTGCGGCGGACCTGTTCCGGCGGGGCGCCGAGGTCCTCGGCGAGGGTCGCCGGGGTGTGCGGGTCGCCCGCGGTGAGCAGGCGGCGCAGGACGGATTCGTCGAAGGCTGACAGGCCGGCGGGGATCAACACGGGCGCGGCCCGCCGTCGCCGCCGGTTCTGACCAGCTCAGTCTCCTGTGCCACGGTGATCCCCCTCCTGATTCCCCTCCTGCGATCAAGAAGCGGCCACACTATAGCGCCGTCCGGCCGGAACCGGCAGGTGTCCGGTAACGGTCAGGGAAAACGCTTCCACCTCGCGGTACGCCGCTGCCAGCATCCCTGTCACCGCTTCGGCGCCGGTTCCCGCATTCTGCCGGGTCGGAAGCGCAGTCACATCAGCACTCTGGGATGTCGGGAGATCACCCTTGCCTGCGATACCTCTACGCCGTCCATGGATGGCGGCGGCCGTGGCCGTGACAGTCTTCGGCTCGACGGCCGGTGTGGCGAGTGCGGCCGGTGCGTCCGCCGCCGGGTCCGCCGCCCCGTCCGCCGCCCCGTCTCCGTCATCCGCGGCCGCCGCGCTCCGGCTGACCGCGGATCAGGTCCGGAACCTGTCCGCGAAGTACACCGTCGGTGTCGACAGCACCGGCACTGTAGCCCAGCGCGTCGGGATGGCGCAGGCCGTGGCGGCCGGCGTGAGTGCCGACCCGACCACGTCGGCCGCGCGGAGTGCGCCGAGTGCGCCGGCGGCTGGTTCGGCGGCTGGTCAGGCCTCGAACTCCGGCCTGTCCTTCACCGCGAACCAGCAGATCGAGACCGCGCGCGGCCTCGGTCTGACCGCGGCCGTCCCCGGCAGCGACGACTGGTTCCACGTCGACACCTCCGGCCAGGTCCAGCGCGTCGGGCGGGACGGCAAGCCGGTGTGGACCAAGACCGAGCAGGGGCTGGCGGCGGACTGGGGTCTCAAGGGCACCGTTCCCTATCTCCCCGAGCCGCCGCCGCTGGACATGTTCGCCGGCTACGACCCGATTTCCGGCACCGGCGTCGGTTCCGACCAGACCTTCGCGGTCGGCGACTTCGGGGGCGGATCAGGGCACGACATCGCTGTCGCTTACACCCTCGGCGCCAGCGCGGCCTTCCCCTTCACGGTTCCGGACTCCCCGCTGACCCACTTCGCGTCCTTCGTCACCGTGATCGACGGCCGCACCGGCAAGACGTTGTGGCATCACGTCTATCCCGGTTACGTCAACCGCCTCGCGGCCGGGGCCGGGGGCTTGGTCGTCGGCAACGTTACCGGCCCGATGTGGGGCATCGAACCGGCGCCGTCGTCGGGCGAGAGCCGGACCAGCGTCTCGCTCGTGAAGTTCCACAAGTCCGGCGCCGCGGTGGCCGGCGCCACCGCCTGGACGTACGACACCCAGGTCCCGTGGGCCGCGCTCGCCACCATCACCCCGACCGCCGACGGCATCGCGACCGGCTGGACCGACACCCCGATGGGCCTGGGCACGCCGCGTCCCGCCGACGGCCACGTGATCCTGCTGGACGCGGCCACCGGCAAGCTGAAGCTCGACGTCCCGACCTCCGGCTACCCGCGCATCATCCGCGACGATCCCGAGCGGCACCGGCTCGTCGTCGCCGAGGAGAACGACCCCGAGGACGCGGTCGGCTGGCAGCTCACCGCGATCGACCCGAGGACCGGCAGCCGCCAGGTGCTCTCCGACCGCACCGGCACCTTCGTCACGTCGCTGCGGGTCGCGGACTCGGACCACGAAGGCCGTAAGAACCCCGCGTATGTCGCGACCGAGCTGACCATGGACATGTCCGGCTCCCAGCCGCTCCCGGTGAGCTCGTCAGTCCTCTCCTTCACCGCGGGTGGCAAGAGCCTGTGGACCACGCCGATCCCGGCCGCCTTCACCGGCGACGCGCCGGTCGTCGGCGGCATGTTCCTGCCGGACGCGGACCGGGCGAGCGTCGTCGTCACCACCCAGGACCCGCAGAACCCCACCGAAGCCGTCCCGAACGGCCCCGAGGGCACGCAGGTCCTGTCGTTCGACGCCCGCACCGGCAAGCTCCGCTGGCGCCAGTCCGGCGCGGTCGGCACCGGTTTGGAGCCCGCGCAGTGGGGCGACCGCATCCTGTCGGTGGCCGCCGACCAGACCGCCTACGCGTACAAGATCTCCAACGGGGCCCCGGTGGCGACCCAGCCTCAGCTCGGCGACCTGTACTCCGGCGTCCTGGTCCCCGGCCCGACCACGGCGGAGGACGGCGTCAAGAACATCGTCGCGGCCGGGCAGAGCCGCGGTGTGTTCCTGCTCGACGGCCATCCGCAGCCGAACGGCGTGCCGAAGGTCCTGTGGACCTCGACCGTGCAGGGCGCCGTGCACCACGCCGAACTCGTCGACGACGGCAAGCAGGTGCTGGTCGCCGCGACCGGCGGCTGGGACCTGATCGACGTCGCGACCGGCAAGGTCACGGTGGCCAAGGACGTCCCCGGTGCCTACACGTGGTCGGTGGCCGCCACCGGTTCGGGTAAGAACACTGAGATCATCGACCCGACCCACGCGCTCACCGCCTACGGCCTGAACGGCCGGCAGCTGTGGACGTTCAAGCCGGCCGGCAGCGCGGTGCGGTTCAGCAACGCGACGGTGGACTCCGACGGCCACGTGATCGCCGAGTACGCCACCGCGGCGGGTGACAAGGCGCCGAAGGACGGAGTCGTGTCGGTCGACGCCCGGACCGGCAGGACGGTCTGGGACCTCCCGGCCGATCCGTCGGTGCTCAGCACCGGCCAGTTGCAGGCCGCCTATGCGAGCCCTGACATCCCCGGTGCGGACGGCCACGGTGTCGCTCTGGCCTGGGCCGCCAAGGACCCGAACGGTCCCTCGGGCACCACCCTGGTCGAGGTCCGCGACAGCCGTACCGGCGCCGTGCTCACTTCGCACACCGGCGGCGGATCGACCACGAACATCGACTTCAGCGCCGATCCGAAGGACGGCCTGGCCTGGTACCACTTCGCCGTCATCAGCCGGCTGCTGCCGGACGGCAGGACCTGGACCGACACCGGCATGTTCTCCGACACCTACTCCGGCGCGTTCGCCACCTCGACCGGCGGCTCGACGGTGCTGCTGGACTCGCCGTTCGGGGCGCAGGCCTACGACCCGGCACTGTTCGACGGGAACAACGACTACCCCGGCGACCTCGCGGAGACCGGACCACTCGACGACGCGCACCAACTCGTCGTCGACGGCTCGCAGGTGCTGGGGCTCGAACAGGACATCCGCGAGTGGGGCATCAACGACGAGTGGATGGGGTCGTTCTACTTCGATCAGGACACGAACATGCACGGCGTCACGGTCTCGACCCTGACCGGCACGCTGACGCCCGGCGCCGCCAAGAAGTCCGCGCCCAAGCAGCGGTTGAAGGCCACCACCCCGAGTGTCGCGCCGACCACACCGACCACACCGACCACACCGGTGATGGACCCGACCGGCGGCAGCCTCGTTCCGGACTCGGTGATCCCGCCGGCCCTGGCGACCACACCGCCGCTCCGCGGCTACACCCCGGCGCAGATCCAGCACAACCTCGCGCTCAAGGGCGACGGCAGCGGCCAGACCGTCGCGATCGTGGACGCCTACCACCACCCGGCGCTCCGGAGCGACCTGAACATCTTCAGCAAGCAGTTCGGCCTCCCGCCGACATGTGACAGCGCGGCAGCCGGTGCCGACTGCTTCGACTTCTCCGTCCACACCATGCCCGGCACGACCGTCGACGGCGGCGGCTGGGACGGTGAGGCCGCGCTGGACGTCGAGTGGGTGCACGCCGTGGCCCCGCACGCGAAGATCGTCCTCGTCGAGGCGCAGGACCCGACCATGCAGCACCTGAACGAGGCCGTGGAGGCCGCGGCGGCGCTGCACCCGGCGGCGGTCTCGATGAGCTACGGCTTGAATCGCGAGTTCTCCGGCGAGTCCTTCTACGACGACCGGTGCCTGTTCACCGACACCGTCTGCGTGGAATCGGCCGGCGACAGCGGCAATCCCGACGGTTACAGCGCCACCTCACCGAACGTGCTCTCCATCGGCGGCACCACCTTGAAGCTGGACGCCGCGGGCACCACGGTGAGCCAGACCGCGTGGCGCGGCACCGGCGGCGGTTTGTCGTTCTTCGAGAAGCGTCCGGCGTACCAGGACGGTGTGAATCCCGACGCGCACCGCGGGACGCCCGACGTCTCGGCGGTCGCCGACCCGCAGACCGGCGTCGCCGTCTACTACACGGACGCGACGCAAGGCCGCTCCGGCTGGGCCGAAGTCGGCGGCACCAGTTTGTCGGCCCCGATCTGGTCGGCGATCCTGGCGACCGCCGACCAGGCTCGTGCCACCCTCGGCAAGCCGCATCTGGCCTCGGCCGACGGCTCGGTGTTCCGCGACGTCTACGGGCTCGGCTCCGCGCTCGTCGATGTCACCTCCGGCAGCAACGGTGCCTGCCCGCCCGCGGAGTGCTCGGCGCACGCCGGCTACGACACGGTGACCGGTCTCGGGACGCCGGCGCGCGGAGTGGACCAGGCGCTGGCGGCGAAGCCGTAGGCCTTTCCCTTGTAGAAGAAGTAGGAGGCGATGCCCCGGCGGTACTTCCCGCCAGGGCATCGCCTCTTGTTGGATGACTCGCACACGCCTACGATGAGCGTCCCGAGAACATGAAGATGATTCATATATCTGGAGCGCGCCTTGTCCACCGAGACTTCGCCCGGCCCCGGCACCACGTCATCCTCGTTCGACGCGGAGCCCACGGCGAAGGTCCGGGCGCCGTGGATCACCGGCTTCGTGGTCGCCGGGCTCGGCTGGCAGGTCGCGAGCCAAGTGCCCAGCACCTTCACGGTGCCGCAGCAGATCAAGGACATCGACCCGGCCGGGCACGTCGCGGACTTCGCGTGGGTGAACACGATCGGGACGCTGTCGATCCTGTTCCTGGGGCCGCTGTTCGGGATGCTGTCGGACCGCACGGTCTCGCGCTTCGGGCGGCGGCGGCCGTGGATCGCCTTCGGCGGCGTCGCCGGCGCCGGTGCGCTGGTCTTCAGCGGGACGCAGAACTCGGTGTGGGGCGTCGGCCTCGGCTACCTGCTGCAGACGGTGTTCGTGGCCGCGCTGGCCGCCGGCATGGTGACGATCGTCCCGGACCAGGTGCCGTCCGGACAGCGCGGCATCGTCCTGGGCTGGGGCGGGGTGCCGCAGGCCGCCGCGCTGATCGTCGGCGGGGTGCTGGTCTCGCTGTCGAAGGGGTACGTCGGGCAGTACGCGGCGCTGGCCTCGCTGATGGTGTTCGTGCTGCTCTTCGCGTGGCGGGTCGGGGACCCGCAGCTGCCGCGGGAGCGGCGCGAGCCGTTCAGTTTCCAGGCTTATCTGGCCAACTACCGGATCCAGGTGCGGCAGTACCCCGACTTCGGGTGGGCGCTCGCCACGCGGTTCCTGATGGTGCTCGGCTACGGCCTCGGGACGCTGTACACGCCGTACTTCCTGAGTGACGTCCTCGGATTCAAGAACACGCCGTCGGACAAGAGCAACGACAGCCACCTGCTGATCGTGGTCGCGGTGAACAGCGTCTCGACGGTCGCGCTGGTCGTGATCGCCGGCTGGCTGTCGGACCGCTGGGGACGCCGCAAGCCTTTGGTGGCCGCCGGATCCGCGGTGATGGCGGTCGCGGCGGCGATGATCGCGGTGCACCAGACCTGGGGGATGATGCTCGCCGCCGGTGCGGTGCTCGGTCTCGGGTACGGCGTCTACCTGAGTGTGGACGGCGCGTTGGTCACGCAGACCCTGCCCTCTGGTGCCGACCGGGGGCGCGACATGGGTTTCGCGAACTTGATGACGATCATCCCGTTCGCGCTGGTGCCGCCGATAGCCGCGCTGCTCATCAAGTTCGCGGGTGGGTATGCTGCGCTGTTCTGGGCCTCGGCGATCGCTTCGGTGGCCGGTGCGGTGTGCATCAACAGGATTCGCGGCGTCCGCTAGAAGAAACGGGTAGATCGGTACCAATGACTTCACCATCACGCGTCCTCGTCATCGGCATCGACGGGGTCCGTCTCGACGTGCTCCGCGAGGTCCGCACCCCGCATCTCGACGCGGTCGCGGCCGAGGGCTTCCTCGCGCCGGTGCGCATCGACGACGCCACGCCGACGTGGTCCGGGCCGTGCTGGGCGACGGTCGCGACCGGCGTCTCGGCGGCCAAGCACGGGATCACGCACAACGTCTTCACCGGGCACCGGCTCGCGGAGCATCCGGACTTCCTGACGCTGGCCTCGCTGGCCGGCAAGCGGACGTATCTGTCGGTCGGGAGCTGGGAGCCGTTGGCGACGGCGGCCTGCGGGGGACCGTTGTTCGCGGCGCCGGACCGGGTGACGTTCACGTCGTACGGCCTGGACTGCGAGCGCGGGGACGAGGCGGCGACGGCCGATGCGGAACGCGAACTGCTGGCGGCGGACTACGACGTGGCGTTCGTGTACCTGGGGGATGTGGACGAGACCGGGCACGAACTCGGCGTCGGGGCGGAGTACCGCGCGGCGGTGGAGCGTGCCGACGCGCGGGTCGGGCGCCTGCTGGCGACGGTGCGGGCCCGGTCCGCGCACGCCGAGGAGCGGTGGACGGTGATCGTGGTGACCGACCACGGGCACGTCGACGAGGGCGGGCACGGCGGCGACAGCGATCTGGAGCGGACGGCGTGGATCGCGGCCAGCGGGCCGGGGATCGTGGCGGGGGCCGAGATGGGGACGCTGCGGCATGTCGATGTCGCGGCGCATGTGTACGAGGCGATCGGGCTCGGTGAGGCGATGGCGGGGCTTCCGTTGGAGGGCAAGCCTTTCGCGAGCGTGTGACGCCGGCCTGTCCCCGGTGGACCGGGGCAGACCGGCAGCGGGCACCGCATCAGTTCTTGGGGACCCGGAACCGTCGCACCTCCTGCGGCCAGCCGCAGGCCACCGCGATCTTTCCGGCCCACAGCCGCGCCGCCTCCTCGTCGGGCACGTCCACGACGGCGAAGCCGCCGAGGTACTCCTTGGACTCGACGTAGGGGCCGTCGGTGAACAGCGGCGTGCCGCTCGACGCGTCGACGCTGAACACCGGGGCGGCGTCGTCCAGGCCGCCGGTGAAGACGAAGACGCCGGCGGCCTTCATCTCCGCCACCAACGCCCGGACCGCCGTGGCCTTCTCTTGCAGCTCCTCGACCGTGAAGTCGGGTACCCACTCCTCGTTGAAGGCGATGAGGTACTCGGTCATGGCTCCTCCTTGTCCCGGCGGCTTCGTTCGACCGCCTCTCATCTACCCGACGAACAGCTCGCTGCGGATCCGACAGGCTGCCGGAGATTGTCAGGAGTCCTTGGCCTCCACACGCTTCGGGAACGGGATCCGCATCAGGTCCTCGGCGATGTGGATCGGGCCGTCGAACTCCTCGGCGGCCTCGGCCAGGTAGCGCGCCGGGGCGGTGTCGATCGGGTAGCGCTGCGAGAAGTGCGTGAGGACGAGTTCGCGGACGCCGGCGTCGGCCGCCAGGCGTGCGGCCTGGCGGGCCGTGAGGTGGCCGAACTGGCCGGCGAGGGATTCTTCGGAGTCGAGGAACGTCGCTTCGATCACCAGCAGGTCCACCCCGGCCGCCAACTGCTCGGCACCGGGGCAGCGGCGGGTGTCCATCAGGAAGGCGAAGCTCTGGCCGGGTTTGGGGATGCTGACGTCCTCCAGCCGGACGTCCCCGAGGCGGCCTTCGGCGCGCAGGCGTGCGATGTCCGGGCCCTTGATCCCGGCCGCGTTCAGCTTCTGCGGCAGCATCCTGATGCCGTCGGCCTCGTCGATGCGGTAGCCCTGGCAGGGGATGCCGTGGTCGAGCGGTGCGACGGTGAGGGTCAGGCCGCCGTCGAGAGCGTAGGTGCGCGCGCCGGTGCTCGGCCGCGTCGCGATCTTCGCGCGGGCGTGGTGCGGGGTGGCGAAGCGGAGGCGTTCGAAGTACTCCTCGTGCTCGCCGGGGAAGTGGCAGACCACTTCGTGCGGGACGTCGTCCAGGGACATGCGCTGCAGGACGCCGGGCAGGCCGAGGGCGTGGTCGCCGTGGAAGTGGGTGACGCACAGCCGGGTGACGTCGGTGACCGACAGGCCGGCGAACTGCATCTGGCGCTGCGTGCCCTCGCCGGGGTCGAAGAGGAAGCCCTGCTCGTCGAAGCGGAGGAAGTAGGCGTTGTGGGCGCGGTAGCGCGTCGGCACCTGCGAGGCGGTGCCGAGGATGACGAGCTCGCGCATCATCGGCGGGCCTCCTGTTCGACGCCGGCGCGGATCCGGTCCCACCGCCAGCCGTCCGCGAGCAGATGGCTGACCAGGCCCGCGTCGAGGAGCGCCAGGATCGTGTAGGCGCGGAACTCCGGATCGCGGTCCTCGGTGAAGAGCATGGTCAGGTGGGTCTTCCAGAACTGGTAGACGCCCAGGCGATAGCGGGCGCCGGGCGCGGCGGTCTCGGAGGCGAGCAGAAGATCCAGGTGGGCCTGCAGGTAGTCCAGGTACGCCAGCACGAAGGCGACGCGGCGCTCGGTCTGCGTGGCGGCGTCCGGCCCGAGAGGCGCGGGGCCGCTGATCATCGCGAGCTGGAGTTCCTTCTCCCGGTCGTCCAGCAGGGCGGCGACGAGCCCGCTCTTGTCCCGGAAACGGCGGTAGACGGTGCCCTTGCCGACGCCGGCCTCCTGCGCCACCGCGTCGGTGGTCAGCGCCTCGACGCCGCCGTGCGTGTAGAGCCGCCAGGCGGCCTGGAGCACCAGGGCCCGGTTGCGGGCGGCGTCGGCGCGCTCCCGGGGCGGCTCGCCGGCGAGGGGGAGTTCGGGCCTGGACGGTTCGGACATGGACTCATTGTAGACAAGCGGACCCCGGTCCGCATACTCTGGAACCGTCAAGCGGACCCAGGTCCACTTAGCGCACGAAACAGGAGGCCCAGCCATGACCACCCTCATCACCCGCGACGAGCTGAAGGCCGCGATAGACAGCGGCTCGGTCACCGTCCTCGACGCCCTCGCCGGCGCCTACTGGGAGCAGCAACACCTGCCCGGCGCCATCCCCCTGCACGCCGACCACGTGGAGGAGGTGTACGCGGAGCTGCTGCCGGACCGGGACGCGCTGATCGTGACGTACTGCTCGAACCCGGCGTGCCAGAACAGCCAGGCGGTGGCTGGGAAGTTGGAGGGGCTGGGGTACACGAACGTGCGGAAGTACCGGGAGGGGATCGAGGACTGGGCCGCTGCCGGGCTGCCGCTGGAGTCGGGGGAGCTGCGGGTTTCAGGGAGCTGATCGGCGCGGCGCCGACGCAATGCAGCAGCGCGCGCGAACCGCACGGCGTAGCGTGATGTGTCCGGAGGCGGGGGCCATGCGGCTCGGTGCTCGGCGCGGCGGCACGGCGGCGCGCGGCACGGCGCGATGCAGCCGATGGCGGCGGGTCATGCAGCCCGATGCTCGGCGGCGCGGCTCGGCAGAGTGGCGCGTGTATTCAGCCGCGTGTACGCACCAAGGTGCGAGATCGTGTGGCGCGGCGGTCCGGGCAGTGGTCCTGGTCTTCGGCGCGGTGCACCAGGAGAGCGGCAGCGCGATGCAAGCCGCAGGGCAGGCTTGGCATGGCGCGGTGCAGCGCGGCGGGCGGGAGCGGGGGTCTCGCCGTAGCCTGAGCACATGATCAGGATCTGCTTCTCCGGCGTCACCGGCTGGACCGCGTCGGCCGTCGTCGCGGCGATCGAGGACTCGGCCGATCTCGTCCTCGTCTCGGGTGTGTCCCGGTCGGCGGCGGGGAAGTCGCTGGCGGAGGCGGCCGGATGCGCGGCGGCGGGGCGGGTGTATGCGTCCGTGGCCGAGGCGTTGGCGGCCGAGCCGGTTGATGTCGTGATCGACTACACCAGCGCGGCGGCCGTGAAGCAGAACGCGTTCGAGGCCGTGCGCGCCGGCGTGCACGTCGTGATCGGCTCGTCCGGCCTCACCGCCGAGGACTATGCCGAGCTCGACGCGGCGGCGCGGGATCGTGAGGTCGGGGTGATCGCCGCCGGGAACTTCTCGGTGATGGCCGCGGTGCTGCGCAAGGCCGCGGCGCTCGCCGCGGAGCACCTGGACCGTTGGGAGATTATCGATTACGCCAGTGCTGGCAAGCCCGACGTGCCGAGCGGGACGGCCCGCGAGTTGGCCGAGACGCTGGGGGCGATCCGGCGTCCGGTGCCCGCGGTTCCGCTCGACGAGTTGCGGGGTCCGGTCGAGGCGCGTGGTGCGGACGTCGACGGCACTCGCATCCATTCGGTGCGGCTGCCGAGCTACGTCGTCAGTACCGAGATCATCTTCGGCGGTGCCGGCGAGCGGCTGGTCATGCAGCACGACGCGGGTCCCGATCCCGCGCCCTACGTGGCCGGCACGCTGCTCGCCGTGCGCCATGTCGGGGACGCGGTCGGCGTGCGGCGCGGGCTGGACTCGTTGCTGTTCGAGAGCTGAGTGATCCCCGCCCCCGCCCCCGCCCCGCCGCACCTCTCACACGTCCCCGGCGGCTCGCCGCACGAGCCACCGAGGACCCCGCCGTCGCCGCGGCGCTAGCCGCGCGGGCGGTCGAGCTCGACGTTCTCGAGCACGCCGAGCGCGTCCGGGACCAGGATCGCGGCCGAGTAGTAGGCGCTGACGAGGTAGGAGATGATCGCCTTGTCGTCGATGCCCATGAAGCGGACGTTCAGGCTCGGCTCGAACTCGTCCGGCAGGCCGGTCTGGTGCAGGCCGACCACGCCCTGCTCGTCCTGGCCGGTGCGCATGGCCAGGATCGAGGTGGTGTGGCCGTCGGTGATCGGGATCTTGGAGCACGGGTAGATCGGGACGTCGCGCCAGGCGAACACGCGGTTGCCGTCGACGTTCCCCGACGTCGGGTACACGCCGCGCTTGGTGCACTCGCGACCGAAGGCGGCGATGGCCTTGGGGTGCGCCAGGAAGAACTTCGTGGAGCGGCGCATCGACAGCAGCTCGTCCATGTCGTCCGGGGTCGGCGGGCCGCTGTGGGTGTGGATCCGCTGCTCGTTGGCGGCGTTGTGCAGCAGCCCGAACTCCGGGTTGTTCAGCAGCTCGCTCTCCTGCCGCTCCTTCAGCGCCTCGACGGTCAGCCGCAGCTGCTGCTCGGTCTGGTTCATCGGGTCGTTGTAGAGGTCTGCGACGCGGGAGTGGATCCGCAGCACCGTCTGCGCCACCGAGAGCTGGTACTCGCGCGGCTGCAGCTCGTAGTCCACGAACGTGCCCGGCAGGTCGGCCTCGCCCTCGTGGCCGGCGGCCAGCGAGATCTCCGCCTCGCCCTTCTTGTTCACCGGCTTGGCCCGGCGCGTCGCGTGCGAGGCGAGCTGCGCGCGCAGCGTCTCCGAGCGGTCCAGCAGCTCCTGGAAGGCGCTCAGCGGCAGCGCGAGCAGCACGCCGGAGGTGGTGGCGCGGGCCCCGTAGCCCCAGGGCACCGAGTCCACGACGCCGCCGGCCACGGCCTCGTCGCCCAGGTGGTCGCCGCCCGCGAACGAGCCGATGACCGTGGTCTCGCCGTACTTGCCGGTGCCGACCTTGGCGACCTTGCCGTGCCCGACCACCAGGATCTCGGTCACCGGCTGCCCGGCCTCGGCCAGTTGCTCGCCGGCGGCGAACGGGCGCTGCGCGAACCGGCTCGCCAGTTCGGCCAGCAGCGCGTCGTCGTCCAGGCCGCGCAGGATCGGCAGCTCGGTCAGCGTCGGGGGCAGGACCCTGATGTCCTCGCCGGCCTGGTCGAAGGCGACGCGGCCGCGCCCCACCGCGTGCGACAGCCGGCGGTTCACCCGGTAGGTGCCGCCGGAGACCTGCACCCAGGGCAGCTTGCGGAGCAGCCACCGCGAGGTGATGCCCTGCATCTGCGGAACGGTCTTGGTGGTCGTCGCCAGGTTCCGGGCGGCGGCCGTGCTGAGGCTGAGCTGGCTTTCCTGGACGATGTCCTGCGGGACGAGGTCCTGGGGCGTGGAATCCGTGGTCGGCATGCCTCCACGTAACCAATGTCCGTCTCACCCGGGCAATATGCGCTTTGTTACTTCGTTACATCGAGTGATAAGCACTCGCCGGGATTGACGCGGCGCCCCGGCGGGTCGCGGGCCTTATGAGAGCCCTGATCCGCCGGGACGCCACGCGTGCGCAGGGGGAACCTGCTAGGAAATGGCGAAGTCGTCCGCGTAGACGTCGCCCTGGCTGTACCAGCCGTGGACGAACACCGTCACCTTCCCGGTGGAGTCGGTCGTGAACGGCACCGACAGCTGCGTCCAGCTCGACGCCGAGGTCCAGGCGCTGGCGCTGGCCCCGCCGCTGACGCCGACGAAGGCGTAGTTGCCCTGCACCCACGCGGTGAGCTTGTACGCGTGGTTCGGCGTCAGCCCGCTCACCGCCTGGTCGCACTCGCCGGTCGCGCTCGCGGTCGGCGAGACCTTCGCGGCGTGCGACCCGGAGTGCACCGGGCTGCTGACGACGGCGTCAGTGCTCTGACACGTCCAGGGGCTGAACGAGCCGGACTCGAAGCCGCCGTTGGCCACCGCGCCGCCACCCCCGCCGCCCGGACCGGTCACCGTCAGCGTGAACGTGGCGCTGTGGCTTCCTGAGGCCGCAGTGCCGGTGACGGTGATCTGGTACGTGCCGGCCGGGGTGGTCGAGGCCGTGGCCACGGTGAGCGCCGAGGTGCCGCCGGCCGTCACCGAGGTCGGGCTCAGGCTCACGGTCGCGCCCGAGGGCGCCCCGCTGGCCGTCAGCGCGATGCTCTGCGCGGTGCCGTTGGTGACCGCCGTGGACACCGTCGCCTTGGCGGTCCCGCCCTGAGCCAGCGAGGCCGACGTCGGCGAGACGCCCACGGAGAAGTCGTTCGTCGGCGGCGGCGGAGTGCTGCCGCCGCTGGTGAACGGCTCGAAGGTGTTGCTGAAGTACCACGTGCTCTGCGCGATGCCCGAGCAGCTGTCCGAGCCGCCGGTCCCGACGCAGCCGCCGTTGTCCCGCTGCAGCGCCCAGAACGAGATCTCGGCGATGCCCATGGAGTTGGCCCAGCTCAGCACCGGTGCCGCGTCCGAGGTCTGGAACGTCTCGGCCGCTCCGTAGTCGTCGATGCCCGGCATCTCGGTGACGCCGACCATGCCCCACAGCTGCGAGGCGGACTTGCTCGGGTAGAGCGAGGCGAGCTGACCCTCAAGGCCGGTGGCGGCGGTCTTGGTGTCGTTCGCCATCTCGTGCGTCGCGCCGTCGTAGTAGTCGAACGTCATGATGTTGACGACGTCGATCCGCGCGTTGTTGGAGACCGCGTTCTGCAGCACGGCCAGCCCCGAGTCGGCCAGGCCGCTCGTGGTGGTCGGCAGCGTGTAGCTGAACTGGACGGTGCGGCCGTTCGCCGCGGCCCAGTCCTCGACCATCTTGATGGCCTTGTTGCGCCGGTCGATGCCCGCGGTGTTGGTCAGCGAGTTGTCCTCGGTGTCCAGGTCGAGCCGGGTGACGTTGTACGTCGTGATGACGTTCTCGTACGCCGCGGCGATCGAGCTGACGTTGGTGCAGCTGTCCGCGATCTCGGTGCCGCCGTGGTCGGCGGCGTACCCGCCGAACGACGGGATGACGTCGCCGCCGCTGGACCGGATCGTGGCGATGGAGGTTCCGTAGGTCGAGGACGAGATCGGCGTCGAGGTGTCGCCGTCCCAGTCCACCGTGCACGAACCCGCGCTGGCGGTCTGGACGAACGCCATCGTCAGGTACTTGGCGCCGGACTGCTGGCTCAGCGTCGCCGGGTCGTCGCCGTTGTAGGCCTCGAAGTAGGGCGCGAAGACGTGCGCCGGGATGGGGGTGCCGGTCGACGCGGCCGGTACCGCACTGGCGGCATGGCCCGCGGCGCTCGACGCCAAGAGGGCGCCGGCGCTCGCGGCCAGCGTCGCCGCGGCGGTCACGAGCACGCGGATATGACGGCCTGTCCGTTTCATGTTGCTCCCAGATGGCAGGGCGTTGAGCAGGACTGGATCTTGATAGAGGCGGCCGCCCTGGAGGACATCATTGGACTAGACCAGAGGTCTGTCAAGGTTCCTAACAATTCGGCTTGCCACAACCTGCGACGCGGTGTTTTCCGAGGCCTCGCAGGTGCGCGATATGCACGGAAAGCAACAATCAGAACCCTGAGTCGGGTATGTGGTTGTTCGAGCGGGCCGTGCAGTGAGCTCTACAGCGAGCGCAGTGCGTCCACCGCGATGCGGGCCGCGGTGCCGATCACGGCGTCGGCGGCGGGCAGGATCGAGGCGGTGGAGGCGGCGCGCGTGAAGACGGCGACGGCGTAGCGGCCGCCGTCGGGGTACTCGATGACGCCGGCCTCGTGGCGCAGCGTCGGCAGCGTGGCGGTCTTGCCGCTGACCCGGACGTCGTCGAACGGGAAGCCGGAGGCCATGCGGTGCGTCCAGGCTTGGAGCCCGAGCAGCGAGCGCAGCTCTTCGGCCAGGTCTCCGGTACAGACCTCGTCGCGCCACACGGCGGCGAACAGCTCGGCCATCTGGCGCGCCGTGGAGCGGTTGGTGCGCAAGGGACTCAGGATGCTGACAGCGGCGACCGCGGCGGGGTCGGTCAGGTTCGGGTGGGCCCGCAGCGCGTCCCTGATGGCCGCCATGTCGTGGACCGCGATCGTATCGGTCAGACCGAGCTCGGCCATGGTGCGGTTGACGGCGTCGAAGCCGATTTCGCGCCACAGAACGTCGGCGGCGGCGTTGTCGCTGACGGCGACGACGAGGGTCGCGAGGTCTCGCAGGGACATGCGCACGGCATCGCGCATCACGGCGAGGCCCGACAAGCCAGGCGTGCGCTCGGCAGCCGGGATCTCGATCTGCCGCGTGCGGTCCAGGCGGCCGGCGGCGGCTTCCCGGTACAGGGTCGCGAGCAGGCACACCTTGTGGAGACTGCTGGTCGGCATCAGGTGCGTGGCGGCCACGGAGACTGTGGCGCCGGAGTCGATGTCCAGCGCGTGCAGTTGGCCCGTGACACTGGCGTCGGCGAAGGCGGCGTTGATGCGGGTCACGGCGCGCCGAGTGGCGGCGTTGGACGGGGAAACGGCTTCACTCACAACGCGAACTCCGTCTCCGGCCGGGCGGCGCGCGGACGTTCGGCGGACGCCGCGTACATGCCGGCGTGGACGCGCAGCGCGAGGTCGGCGGCCGCGGCGAAGACGCGCACGGCCGGTCCGTCGTGCCCGGCGCGCCAGGCCGTGGACGTGCGCCAGGACAGCGGACGGCCGGACAGCGGACGCCAGGTCGTGCCGGGCTCCGGCGGCGGCTCGGGGATCAGCGCGACCAGGTCGGCGCCGGACAGGATGAGCGCGCGGGTGAATTCGAGCCCTTCGACCGTGCGGATGGCTGTCGGCGTGAAACCGTGGCGGGCACACGCGGTCAGCGTCTCGTCGTGCAGCGCCGGGCTGTTCGTGCGCGGCGGCATGGCCAGTCCGCGTCCCGTCAGGGCTCTGAGATCGACCTCGGGCCGGGCCGCGAGCGGATCGTCCTCGCGCAGCAACACGCCCAATGGCTGATGCAGCATCGGCCCGAACGACAGTCCTGCCGCGAGACAGGGATGCCGCACGATTCCGGCGTCCAGCGTGCCCGCCGCCAACTCCGCCGTCTGCTCGGCCGTGGTGAGCTCGCGGAGGTCGAGTTCGCTGCCGGGACTGCGCTCCTGGAACGCCGTCAGCAGCGCCGCCACCGCCGCGCCGCCGAGGTGCGCCGGCACCGCCGCGCGCAACGTCCCGGCCTCGCCGTCCTGCAGCCGCTCCACCACCGACCGCAGCCGGTCCGCGGCGTCGAGGACGGCCTCGCTCTGCGCCAGCACCAGCTGCCCGGCCGGGGTCAGCACGGCGCCGCCGCGTCCCCGGTCGAACAGCCGCACCCCGAACTCCCGCTCCAGCCGCTGGATCCGCTGCGACAGCGACGGCTGTGCCAGCCGCAGCCGGCTGGCGGCCCGTCCGAAGTGCTGTTCCTCAGCGACCACACGGAAGTACCGGAGGTGCGCCAAGAGGTCCATGACATTGGATCATAGTCACTTCGCTATGGATGTGTTTCCCATACGACTCTTGGACAGGATCACGAACCGCAGGCTTTCCTTACGAACTATGGCAGGCATGCAACGGCGGGGACGCCGCACTTCAAGGACCGTCACCGCGGCGGTCGTCACGGCCGCGGTGGTGGCGACCGCGTCCGTGGCGCTCTGGCTGCGGTCCGATCACAGCGGCGCGGGCACGTCGCCGACGGCGCAGGCGGGGCCGGGCGGCGGCGCGGCGTCGTCGGGGGCGTCCGGGGCGGCGGGGGCGTCCGGGTCCGGCGACACGCCCTCGACGCCGGACGCAGTCGCGAAGGACTTCCTGGCCGCGTGGGCGTCGGGCGACTACACCAAGGCCGGCTCCCTCACCGACAACGCGACCGCCGCCGGTCCGCGGCTGCAAGCGGTCATGAAGTCGCTGAATCCTAAGTCCACACAGCTCACCCTCGGATCGCAGATCCCTGCGACCGGCGCCGCGCCGGACCCGGCGGCGCACTACAACTTCAGCGTCGTGGACACCTTCGACGGCGGTTTGCAGTGGACGTACAACTCGGTCCTCGCGGTCGTCCCGGCGAGCGGTAGCGCGAGGACTCCGCTGGTCCACTGGTCCTCGGCGGTCATCCATCCGCAGCTCGGCGGCGCGGCGAATCTCACCGCGACGCCGCCGGCCGCGACGGTCGTTGACGACACCGGTCTGCCGTTGCAGGCGTCGGCGCATCCCAGCCTGGGGACCGTGCTCTCGCGGCTGGCGACCGCCAAGCCGTCCGGGGCTCCGGCGCCCACCGCGCTCCAGATCAACTTCGTCGACGCGAACACCGGCGCGACGCTCGGCGGGACCGAGCCGGTCACCATCGGCGCGCCGAGCGGCGGCGCCGCGCTGCAGATCAAGTCGACGCTCGACAACCGCGTCCAGACCGCCGCGGAGCATGCGCTGGCCGCGTATCCGGAGTCCGGCATGGTGGTCATCAAGCCGAGCACCGGCGGCGTCCTGGCGATGGCCAGCAACTCGCAGAGCACGGCGGGCTTGGCGTATCACGCGCTGCGGGCGCCGGGTTCCACGTTCAAGGTGGTCACGACCGCCGCGCTGCTCCAGGCCGGGCTCAAGCCGTCGGATTCGGCGCCGTGTCCGGCGATCGCGACCGTGGGGTCGCAGAACTACCACAACGACGAGGGCCTGAAGAACGGCTACCCGAACGCCACCCTGACCGATGCCTTCGAGCAGTCCTGCAACACGTCCTACGTCGGTCTGCGGAACCGCCTGTCGGGCCTCGGCGCGCTGGAGAACGAGGCGAAGACGCAGTTCGGCATGAACCAGCCGTGGGACATGGGGCTCGGCGCAGCCACGTACTGCACCGCGGGCAGCGAGCAGGTCCCCGCGGCCGACGGCCAGGAGCGCTTCGCCGCCGAGACCTTCGGCCAGGGCGACATCACGATGTGCCCGCTCACGATGGCCTCGCTGGCCGCGACGGCCGCGACCGGCACGTTCAAGCAGCCGATCCTGCTGCCGGGGCAGACCCAGGTCCCGGCGACGCCGCTGCCCGCCGGGGTCGACAACGATCTCAAGACTCTGATGCGGGGCGTCATCACGGAGGGCACGGCCACCTCGCTGCGCGGCATCAGCCCGACGCTCGGCGCCAAGACCGGCACGGCCGAGCGGCAGAACGGGGATCTGGACAGCTGGATGATCGCGATGGACCCGCAGCACGACATCGCCGTCGCCTGTGTGGTGCTCAACGGCGGATTCGGCAACGACAAGGCGGGCCCGGCGATCAAGGCGATGCTGAACGGGATCGGGATCGGGTGATCCGGGGAGGGCACCGGATCCGGGAAACGCGACTGCGGACGCTGTCATAGGGCGGTTATCCGCCCTATGGCGGGTTCGGCCCTCACGAAGGGTGAAACGCCTGGTAGCACCGTGGTTCGTGGGGTGCGCGAGTTGCGAGGATCAAGGTGTCAGAACACCGCGTCACCGCATCCGAAGGAACGTCTCATGCGCACTTCTCGTCTCGTCGCCGCTTCTCTGGCCGGGGTCGTCGCTTGTGGTCTCGCCGCCTCGGTCACGCTCCCGGCGTCGGCCTCGTCGGCCGTGTCGGCCTCGAAGCCCGCCAAGCCGGCCAAGGGGGAGACGCTCAAGCTGCCCGCGCCGACCGGCCGGTACGCCACCGGCGAGTCGACCTTCCGGCTCGTCGACGACTCGCGGTCGGACCCGTGGACGCCGAAGCAGCCGTATCGCGAGCTGATGATCAGCGTCTTCTATCCGGCCGTGCACACCGGCGGCAAGCCCTTCACGAACCAGTACCCGGCAGCGGCGTCCGCTCTGATCGGTGCCAGCTTGGACAGCGGCAACAACCTGCCCGCCGGCCTGGTGAACTGGGCCGCGACCAAGACGCACTCGGTGCAGGACGCCGCGATGGCGCCGGGCCACTTCCCGGTCGTCCTGTACTCGCCCGGTGCCGGTGACCCGCGGGACTCGAATGTCACGCTGGTGGAGAACCTGGCGTCGCAGGGCTATGTGGTGGTCACCATCGACCACACCGGGGAGGCGCCGGCCACGGAGTTCCCGGACGGCCACGTCGTCGACAACGCGCCGCTGCTGGCGGCCTTCGCCCAGGTCGGGGACGACCAGGCGGCGGCCACGGTCCTGCTCACCAAAGTGATGGACATCCGCCTGGCCGACACCCAGTTCGTGCTGAACCGGCTGTCGAGCCTGCCGCACCGGCTGACCGCCGGGATGGACCTGAACGACATCGGGATGTTCGGGCACTCCGCCGGCGGGTTCGAGGCGGCGGAGACGATGTACAACGACCCGCGGGTCAAGGCCGGCGTCAATCTGGACGGCACCCTGGAGTTCACCGAGAACCCCGACGGCACGCACCTGAGCGATGTCGCGCTGCACGGGCTGAAGCAGCCGCTCCTGCTGATGGGCAGCACCGGCCGCTACCCCAGCAGCATCCACGTCGAGCCGTCGTGGGCGTCGTTCTGGCAGCACCAGCAGGGCTGGAAGGCCGACATCACGCTGAACGACTCCCAGCACCAGTCGTTCACCGACGCCGAGCCGCTGCTGGCGCAGCTGGCGGGCAAGGTCCCGGCTTCGACGCTGACCGACGACAACGGGACGGTCGACGCGAAGCGCGCGGTGGCGGCCGACCGGGCGCTGGTGGACTCGTTCTTCGACCGGTTCCTGAAGGGGCACGACAACCACCTGCTGGACGGCCGCGGGGCGTCGCAGTACCCGATCACGTTCGTGAAGTAGACCGTGAAGTAGATCGCGTTGTTCCGGGGCGGGTGCCCCTCCGGCCGCTCAGCCGCGGTACGGAGGGTGCCCGCCCCAGTTCCATTTCGGCATCGGGGCGTTGTACTCCTTCACACCGGGCTGCGAGTTGATGACGGCCAGCCGGGTGCCCCACTCGATGTAGCTGGTGAAGGCGGCGCGGAACTCGGGGTCGTCGGGGAGACCGACCTCGTCGGCGGCGTCCATCAGAAGGCTGACCCAGCGGCGGCGCTGCTTTTCCTGAATGCCGCGGCCGAGGTGCTGCCGGATCATGTGGCGGTAGCCGCCGTGGGATTCGGTGTAGGTGCCGGGGCCGCCGAAGACCTCGCCGAGCCAGAGCGCGACGTGCTGCGGGTGCCCGGGGTCCATGCCGGCGAACAGCGGCTGGAGCAGGTCGTCCTTCAGGACCTCGCGGTAGAAGGCCTCCGTCAGGCGCAGCAGGGCCTCTTCACCGCCGAGCCATTCGTAGAGGCTCGGGACCGCGCCGCCGTCACCTCGGACGGCGGTGTTCTCGTAGCGGCGCCGGTCGGTGACGTCGGCTTCGAAGGCCTTGAGGCGGTCCTCGACCGGGGCCGTCGGCGTCTTCGCCGAGTTCCAGGTGGTGCGGAAGACGTACTGGTCGGGTTCGTCGACGCCTCGGGTCAACTCGTAACCGACGCACTCCGGGTCGGCGGCGAGCGCGGCGGCCGCGTCGGCACAGGCCGCCTCGAAGTCGGCTGCGCGCTCGGCGGGGATGCGATAGCGGATGTACTCGACGGTCATGCCGCCAGCTTTCCACGGCGCCTTCTTAGACGCGCCGATCCGCCGCTGTCATATTCGTGGCGCTGCTGCCGAAGCTCGCGCTGTCGGCGCCGGCGGTCAGTGCCTCCGGCGCTCGAAGAACTGAGTCGACTCGCGCTGCCACAACAGAACTGTAGTGCCGAGGCCGGCGACCCAGCTCAGCACGTCGACCGTGACGATCAGCGCGTTGACGTGCAACGTGCCGGCTATCACCTGCACGATGCCCAGCGTGGACAGGGCGAAGAACACGGTGCCCAGCACGCGGGCGCCGTTGCGGCCTGCCTGGGAGGCGCTCGCCACCCACAGCCAGACGGCGGCCGCGACTGCGCAGATGGCGAGCTCGAGGACGACGACGGCGGGTCTGCTGAGCTCGCTCAGTGCTCCCGCGACTCCCTGCACCACCGCCAGCGCCGCGCCGGCTTGCATGAAGCTGACCGCCTTCTTGATGCTGTCCGGTACAACGCTTTGGTCAGCCGTCATGTCTGTCTGCGTCATGGTTTCTCCCCCGAGGTCTGTGAGCAGTGATTCAGCTGACTGAATCGTCTCAGCCGCAACATAGACCTGACACGCGCCGTGCGCTACTTCGCTCCCGGCACCTGAACCGCCTTGGCCAGCCACGGCAGCTCCTGCACGAACGCCGCCTGCGCGAAGGTCCACGAGTGCTTCCCGGAGCCGGTCCAGATCTGGTTCGGGACGTGGTCCTTGTTCAGCGCGGCGGAGAGCTGCTGCGCGTGCTTCGGCTGCGCCGACTCCTGGTCGCCCACCGCGAACATGCCGGAGAAGGTCTTGGGCCACTTCTTGTGCTTGGCCAGGATGGTCACGGGGTCGTCGGCGGCGTACTCGGCCGCGTTGCCGCCGTACAGGGTGGCGATGGTGGAGTTCTTGTCGCCCTTGTTGGGGCCCAGGTCGCCGCTGATGTCCAGGAAGTGGCCGAAGACCGTGGGGTGCGTGAGTGCCAGGTCGATGGCGCAGGTGCCGCCCATGGACCAGCCCGCAGCGGCCCATTTGGCCGGGATCGTGGCGGTGCCGAAGGTCTTCTCGACGTAGGGCGGGATGTCCTTCACCAGGTGGTCCATGGCCTGGCCGGCGGGGCCGTTCACGCACTCGGTGTCCACCTTGAAGCCGCCGGAGGCGTCGACGAAGACCAGGACCGGGGCGAAGCCGTGGTGGGCGGCGGCGTAGGCGTCGGCGGTCTTGATGGCGTCGCCGGCGCGGATCCAGTTGTCCGGGACGGCGTACTCGCCGCCGATCATCTCCACGACCGGGAGCTTGGGGCGGTGCGTGGAGCGGAACCAGGCCGGCGGCAGGTAGACGTACTCGCTGCGGTGTTGGAAGCCGCTGGCGGTGTCCGGGATGTCGACCTCGACGATGCGTCCGGTCCTGGTGTTGCCGTGGATGCTGCCCAGCTGCGCCAGGGTGACCTGCTGCGGCAGCGCCTGGTTGGTGAGCTCGCCGTACATGTCCGCCAGCGTCGGGTAGTAGCCGAGGCTGATGTCCAGCGCGTCGGCGGCGGTGAGCACGGCCAGCACCATCGCCAGCGGCGCGGCCGTGCGCTGCCACCAGCGTGAGCCGCGCCAGCACACGATCGCCAGGCCCAGGGCCAGGGCGAAGACCGCGAGCCAGAACCAGAGGCCGAGCGGCAGCGGATCGGAGATCCCGGCGACCGTCCGGACCAGCACCACGCACAGCACGCCGAACAGAACAGATCCCCCGAGCACGATCGGCAGGCGCTTGAGCAGGAACTTCCGGTCCCGCAGCCGCCTGCGTCCGATCGTGACGACGACCAGCGCCACGGTGAGCACCCGCAGGGTCCACGGCAGCCAGCCGGCCAGCAACGACACGTCCACGGCCTCGATCTTCGCGGGGGCGCTGTCAGTTCTGGGTAAGGGTTGCCTACGTAGCCGCCGCAGGCCACCGGCCCCCGGCGCTGGCACAATGACCGCATGGCGGTCACGGACGAGGCGATCGAGAAGATCAAAGAGATGATCATCAAGGGCCGGCTCCGGCCCGGCGACCGCCTGCCCAAGGAGGCGGACCTGGCCGCGGAGCTGGGCCTTTCGCGCAGCTCGCTGCGGGAGGCGGTGCGGGCCCTGTCGCTGATCCACGTGCTGGACGTCCGGCAGGGCGACGGTACTTACGTCACCAGCCTGGAGCCGGCGCGGCTGCTGGAGGCGATGAGCTTCGTGGTGGACTTCCACCGCGACGACACCGTTCTTGAATTTCTTGAGGTACGCCGCATCCTGGAGCCGGCCGCCACGGCGATGGCCGCGCAGCGCATCACCGACGAGGAGGTGGCCGACCTGCGCGCGCACCTGGCGCTGATCGGGAACGCCCCGACGGTCGAGGACCTGGTGCGCAACGACCTGGAGTTCCACAGCCGGATCGCGGCCTGCTCGCGGAACGTCGTGCTGGGCTCGCTGCTGGACAGCCTGTCGGGGCCGACGACGCGCGCGCGGGTCTGGCGCGGGCTGACGCAGGAGGGGGCGCTGACCCGGACGTTGATGGAGCACACGGCGATCTTGGACGCGCTGGCCGAGCGGGACTCCGAGGGGGCCCGGGCGTGGGCGACGATCCACATCGTGAGCATCGAGCAGTGGCTGCGGAACACGTTGAGCGAGAAGCGGTCGGCGCAGGGGTAGCAGGCCGGGCGCCGGAAAGCAGAAAGCAAGAAGCAGAAGGCAAGAAGCAGAAGGCAAGAAGCAGAAAGCAAGCAAAGAGCGGTCGGGGGGCGGGGGGGGGCCGACCCCCCCCCCCCCCCCCCGAAACCCAAAAAAACACGGCGGCCCCCCGGG